>CANLQR010000015.1 GCA_947492135.1 Deltaproteobacteria bacterium
GATCGGATCGCCGAGCTCCACCGGATACCAGACCGCGCATACCTTCGACGGATCGTCGGGACGACGAGGTCGCGGCGGTGGCGGACGGACGGTTCGCTGCTTGCCGAGTTCGCCGAACTTGCGAGGTTCAGCGATTTCGCCCATCGGGCGATCGTGACGGGTCGTCGGTCGCACGGCAACCGCTGCGCACACTGGACCCGCCGTGCGTGGCACTGCGCGCTTGCACGGAAGTGGCCCACGGCGGTCCGAAGGCGGCGCTCCGGTCGCGATCGTCACAGGTCACGCCGCGGATCGAGTGGATCTATCGAGTGGATCTACTGTAGTTCCCCCGCGATGATGCGATGAACGAGGGGTGAGCGTGCCCTCGTTCTGCGGGATGATCTGTCAGAGCGGCTTCGCGGCGATGCGAGCGGAAGGCGACGTCGGTGCCCGTGCGATCGCCTCGATCGATCCTCGATGCGTCGGGGCGCTCACGGGCGTGACGAAGCTCGGTTGGATCCCCGCGCTCAACATGCACACGCTCAACCGTGCGTTCCTCGATCTCGCAGGCGAGTCCCGTTATATCGCGATGTGGAAGCGCCACACGCTCGGCACCTCCGAGCTCGCGTTCTTCCAGGGACTGTTCGCCAGCGCGATCCGGATCTTCGGCAAGACGCCGATGGGACTGACGCGGTGGATCGGTCGAGCATGGGATGTGACCACCCGCGATCACGGCACCGTCACCGTCACCAACACCGACGATCGCGTGTTGGTGCGACTCACGGGATGTCCCGACGGCGCTTGCCACGAGACGCTCGCGCTGTCGATGAAGGCAACGGTCATCGCACTGCTCGAGATGGCCGGCTGCGTCGCCGATGTCGACATGGACACGACGTCGCTCGCGACCCAAGGCAGCTACACGATCGTCGGGCGATGGTCCGAGGCCGTCATCGCCGCGAACGATCGGCGGTGAGCCGACGCACTACGGCCGCGCGGTGGCGCGACAGGGCGGCGTGTCGGTCATGGCTGGTGCGCTCGAGACCGAGCTCGTGAATCTCGAGGATGATCTGCAGGCGCAGCTCACGGCTGCGTGGCTGCACGCGACGGCTGGCTGAGCCCTTTGCGCCACGCAGATTCAGCGGCGCACGTGTAGGCAGACCGGCGCGACGTGTCGGATCGACTCGATCACGGCGGTGGCCGGCGTCAGCGCCCCTTCGTGCTGAATCGTCGCGAATCCGAACCGTCCGTACAAGCATGACGATCCGCAAGCTCCTGATGGCGTCGATGATGTCGCTCGTGCTCGGTGGATGCTCGATCTCGTTCTTGGGCACGCCCACGAACTCCGCGCCGGGCAACAACTACGGCTACGATTGGGGCGGCAAGCCGATGTCCTCCGTCGACTACGGCCAGGACAATCGCGAGAAGCCGCTGCCCCGTGGATCCGCGCAGAGCGCGAACGATGATGACGAGCCGACGGCGAAGCCGACCGCGCCGCAGCGCGACGAGCCGGTGAAGCCGCCCGTCCGCAAGAAGCCGGCGCCGCATCGGACGAAGCCGACGCAGCCCGACGCGCAGCCCGACCCGAGCGACACGCCGACGCGTCCCTCGACGGACAAGCCGCCGACGCGGCGCCCGATCCCGATCCCGAGTGACTCCGACTCGGTCGACAAGCCTTCGCCGCGCCGCCCCGTCGATCGTCCGACGACGAAGCCCGACGACTCGCCGCGGAAGAAGCCGCAGCTCGTACGCCACGTGCAGCCGAAGCCGACCAGGCCGGCGCGGTAGCTCGCGGTTCGATCAGCGCAGTACGTGCACGTCGTGCACTCGCGGCTTTCCGTCGCGGGTTTGCGCGGAGCCATTCCGAAATCCCGTCATCCGTTCTGACGTCCAAGAGGTTGTCATGATCACCACGAAGCTCATTCGATCCGGCGCGACTCTGTTGCTGTGCTCTCCCCTGTTCGCTGGTTAACGGCTCGGCCTCGGACACCGACCTGCCGTCCGACACCAGCTTCTCGTCGCCCAGCGGCGCCGGCCAAGTCGACAGCTCGGCGTGGACCGAGGCGTTGGCGCAGTTCGGCTCGCCGCTCTGCGCCAACGGCTGCACCACGGAGGAGGGCGCGGTGCCCTACGCCGGCGACTCGTTCGCCTGGTTCGGCGGCGTTGCCGAAGTCGAGCACGACGCCCGATGGCTCGCCGACGGCAACCTCGGTCATCCCGCGGTCCGCGGCAACGCGATCAAGGTCGCGCTGGTGCTCGGCTTCACGCTCGTGTCGCTGCCGGTGTTCGCGACGGCGGGGCAGGTCGCGTGGCGCGAGGGGTTGGCGCTCGCCGTCGGCGGTGCGTTCGGCGGGGTTGCGATGATCGTCGGATGGTGATGGACTCAGCGATGAAAGCGATGGACAGCTGAGGCGATGGTTCGCGTTCGTGGACTCGATCATCTCGACCCCGCGGTCGTTCCGTTGCCGGTCGGCACCGAGGTCACGACGCGTGTCGATCGCATGCTCGATGATCGTCGTGTCCCGCAGGGTGCGCTCGGCCGCGTCACGGCGAGCGATGCCGAGCTGTACACCGTCGCGATCGCCGGCGTCGGTGTAGCGAACTATCGACGCGACGAGCTGACGCCGCGCAATGCCGGGCAGCTCGGCTTCGCGATGCGGCGTGAATCGACGTGGCAGGCGTTGCGACCGTGCGTCGTGCTGGACACCGTCGTGGGCTCGCGCGCGTGGGGACTCGCCGACGCCGGGTCCGACACCGATCGTCGCGGTGCCTTCGTCGCGCCGCTGGCGTGGACGAGCGGGATCTCGCCGATGCCGGGCGAGCTGGTCTCGATCGACGGCTCGTCGACGTACTGGGAGATCGGCAAGCTCGTCGGCCAGGCACTGCGCGCCGATCCGAACACGCTCGAGACGCTGTTCGTCGACGGCGCGACCGCGTGCGACGAGATGGGGCAGTGGTTGCTCGACGCGCGGGACTGCTTCGTCTCGCAGGCGATCTACGGCAGCTTCGCTCGCTACGCGCTGTCGCAGGTCGACAAGCTGAGAAAGTCGCTGCGGCTCGCCCAGCACCAGGACCTGCTGCTCGCATGGTTGCGCGAGGACGACTCGCAGACCCTCGATGCGATCGCGGCACGGCTCGCGAGAACCGGCGTGCAAGCGCCGACGCCCGCCGACGCGCAGCTCGTCGCGAAGCACTACATCAAGCAGCTCTATCACTCGCTGCACGATCGCGGGCTGCTCTCGAGCGCCGACTTCCGTGGGCTCGTCACGTTCGCGAACGAAGGTGGCTCGGCCCCGGAAGCTGCCCGTGAGCTGCGGCCGAAGAACGCGTACAACCTGCTGCGCCTGCTCGCGACGGCGATCGCGTGGCTGCGCACCGGCGTGCCGACGTTTCGTGTCGAGGATCCGCTGCGTTCGCGGCTCGTCGCGATCAAGCGCGGTGAGGTCGAGCTCGCGCACGTGCTCGACGAGGCCGAGCGCCTCGCTCCCGAGCTCGAGGAGGCGCGCCGCGAGACCAAGCTGCCGCGTCGACCGGATGTGCAGCGCGCGGACGCGCTGCTGCGAACGATCCGCATCGAGGCGGCGCGGCGCAGCATCGTCGGTGCACCGGGCGCGTGGGGGATCGACGCTGCCGTGCCCCCGGAGGTCGAATGGGACGACGCGTGATCAGCCGCGCCGCCCCGCGGCCACCAACCGCTCGAGCAAGCGTTGGATCTCGCGCGCCGCAACGTCCCAGCTCGTGCGCTCCTCGAGATCGAGCTGCACGCCGCGGCGACCGGGGCGACCCGGCAGGTCGTGCCGCCCGTGGATCCGCGACCACACTCCGCAGCCGCGAACACCTCGGAGGCCACCGGCGCCGGCCCGCTCGCCCCCGCCGCCCGAGCGCTTTTCGCTCTGTCCACGACCGGGTCGACGCCGTAACTTCGGGTCATGCGCAAACGCTACTTCGAGCTCGTCGAGAACTCCTCGTCCAAGTTCTGGGAGATCTGGATCGAGGGGCACGAAGTCCGGACGCGGTACGGACGGATCGGCGCCGCCGGGCAGACCACCGTGAAAGATCAGGGCAGCGACGCGGGTGCACGCAAGCTCCACGACTCGCTCGTCGCCGAGAAGACCAAGAAGGGGTACGTCGAAAAGGGTGATGCGGCCGCCGAGCCTGCAGCGACCGAGCCCGCCGCAGCTGCTTCGGTCAGCAAGCAAGCCGAGGTGCTGCTGGGCCGGATTGCGAGCCATGCGAAGGGCGCAGGCGTCAGCCTCAACAAGGGTGCGACCGACAAGGCGATTGCCGCGGTCGAGAAGGCCCTGGGCTTCGGGCTACCCGACGAGGTCAAGACCTTCTATCGGCGTCACGACGGATGCGACGACGACGGCGCCGTTCACGGGCGCGAGCTGTTGTCGCTCGAGCGCATGGTGAGCGAGTGGAAGATCTGGAAGCAGCTGCTCGACAAGGGCACGTTCGAGGACAACGACCATGGTGAGCCAGGCAAGGGCGTCCAGCAAAAGTGGTGGATCGCCGAGTGGGTGCCGGTCACCTACGACGGCGCCGGCAATCACCACGTGATCGACTGCGCGCCGACCAAGGCCGGCGTTCGCGGGCAGATCGTCGATTTCTGGCACGACCAGGCGTCGCGCACCGTCGTGGGCACCGACCTGTTGCAGTGGCTCGCCGACGCGACGTGGGGCGACGACGACGACGACGACGACGACGACGACGACGACGACGGCTTCCGGCGCTTCGAGGTCGACCAGAAGTTCTGGGCCATTCGCATGGACGAGGGTGGCACCGCGTTCACCGTGCGATTCGGCAAGCAGGGGACCGACGGTCAGGAGAAGACCAAGTCGTTCGCCAGCACCGCTGCGGCCAAGAAGGAGTACGACAAGCTCATCGCGGAAAAGACCAACAAGGGCTACGAGGAGGTCTGATCCCGTGGCTGGCGAGCTCGCCGACGGTGAAACGACTCAGGTGAAGGGGTCGGGCTCCGCTGTCTACACGCTCAAGAACTCGGGCGGCGTGTATTCGTGCAGCTGCCCGGCGTGGCGCAACCAGGGCGCTGCGCCCGAGCGCCGCACGTGCAAGCACATACGGGCGCTGCGCGGAGTGGAGGCGGAGGCGGCCCGGCTCGGCGCCGATACCGATGCTTCCCCGGCCCGGATCCCCGCCGAACCCAGCGATGCGCCGCCGCTGCTGCTCGCCCACAGCTGGGAGGATGACGCCGACCTCACCGGATGGTGGATGAGCGAGAAGCTCGACGGCGTGCGCGCGTACTGGGATGGCGAGCGATTGATCTCGCGCCTGGGCAACACCTTCGTCGCGCCCGAATGGTTCGTCGCGGGCTTGCCTCGAGATCTGCCGCTCGACGGTGAGCTGTTCTCCGGCCGCAAGCGATTCCAACGGACCGTGGGAATCGTGCGGCGGCAGGATAAATCCGACGCGTGGCGCGAGATCGCCTACGTCGTGTTCGACGCACCGAAGCTATTTGGGCCGTTCGAGGAGCGGATGCGAGCGGTCGAGGCCGCCGTGGCCGCCGCGAACGTCGACTACCTCCGCGCCCACCCGCACGAGCCATGCCGCGGCACCGCGCATCTGCGTCAGGAGCTTGCCCGCGTGGAGGCACTCGGCGGCGAGGGCCTCATGTTGCGGCGACCCGCCTCGCTCTACGAGGTCGGCCGATCGTCGAGCCTGCTCAAGGTCAAGACCTTCAAGGACGCCGAGGCGCGCGTGATCGGCCACCAGCCCGGCGCCGGTCGACACAAGGGCAGACTCGGCGCGCTCGCCTGCGAGCTGGCCGATGGGACCCGCTTCTCGGTCGGGACCGGCCTGTCCGACGACGAACGCCGCGATCCGCCCGCGATCGGTGCGGTCATCACGTTTCGCTATCAGGAGCTGAGCGACGACGGCGTGCCGCGATTCCCTTCGTATGTCGGCGTGCGCGACGATGTCGTTTTCCTGCCGAAGGTGGTGCCGACGGTGGAGGTCGCCGCGGATCGGCGCACCGCGAGCCAGCAAAGGGCCGAGGCGGCCGCCAAGGCCGCTCGGGCGACGAAAACCGTGCGCGAGCAGGACGCCTCGCGGACCTTTCGCGGCCCCAGCCAGACCGTGACGCTCACGCTGCGGGGCGCCGAGCTGCGCTCGGTCGTCGACGGAGACACCACAGTCCAGAGCTTCGCGACGGGGGCCGACGCCTGGCGGCACGCGGACTCCAGGATCGCGGAGTTGCTAGCGCGCGGACTCGTCGAGGTGATCGCGTAGGTGATCCGTCACGGTGCGCCGCGAGACTGCGAGACGTGATCGCCGGGCAACGGTTCCTCACGCCTCGCGTTCAAACGCCGCGAGCTCGTTCACAGCAACGGCCCGGCGGTCCGCGATGGGCCCCGCTGCGCTAGAGCTGTGCACCCCTGCGCGAGCGCGGACTGCGATGAGCCGAGTTGCTCCGACCTAGGCTTTTCGATCGACCTTGCTCTGGGTCGTGCTGCCGTGGATCCTGCCGCAGCGTCCCGTGAGGCGGACGCCCAAGTGACCCCGCGCCGCATCCATCCGCGCCTCGCGTACGCCTTGGCGACCGCGACCACCGTCGCCCTCGGCCTCGCGTCCCGTCGTTTCGCACCGCAGCTCCCGACGTCGGTCGGCAACTTCGTCACCGCTTACATCGGCGACACGCTGTGGGCCGCGATGGTGTTCCTCGGCGTCTCCACCGTCTTCCCGCACCTCGCAATTCGCTCGCGCGTCGGGATCGCGCTGGCCTACTGCATCACCACCGAGCTGTCGCAGCTCTATCATGCGCCGTGGATCGACGGCCTGCGTGCGACCCGACTCGGCGGCCTCGTGCTCGGCTTCGGCTTCCTGTGGAGCGATCTCGTCGCCTACACCGCGGGCGTGCTCGTTGCGGCCGCGCTCGCGCGCGCCGTCCTCTCTGGCTGCGCCGCTCGCCCGGATACGGCAGCGCGAACAAGTAGAGCCCGCTGAGCAGCAGCAGCGCGGCGCTATGCCGAGGGCGACGAAAACGGCCGTCATCGCCACCCAGAGCACCTTGAACGGGACCGGCGCCGGGATGCCGAGCAAGAGCACGAGCCCGGCGATCGCGAACACGAGTGAGAACACGAGCATGCCCCGCGCCGCGACCACGTAGGCGAGCGAGGGCACGCGCGGCTCGTGCTGCATCGCCTCGTCGAACTCGCGATCGGCCTCGACCGCGTCGAACCGCTCGTCGTCATTCAGGGCACGAGCATACCTCTCACTGCTCGACCCATGCGCCGTTGGCGTGGACGAACATCCAGCCGCCGCCGCAGAAGTCGACGCCGGCGTCACCGAACAGTCGCCCCGACATCTGCAGCAAGAACGCGCCGCGCTGGGCGAGCTCGTTCGCGCGGAACTCGTCCTTGTCTCTGACGAGCAGCGACGGGTTGTACGACGCGACGCCGAGGTAGCTGTCGGGCGAATCGGGGTACAGGGTCGCGAGGGCGCGCAGCACCGCCGCATGCTCGGAGGCATCGGGCTCGGTGGTCAGGTCGTCGGAGCCCTCGGTATGGATCGAGCAGACGAAACTGTCGCCTTCCTTGGTCACCGTCAGTGTCGTGGGACCCAGGCGCCTTAACGATGCCACCGGCAGCACGGTTGCATCGGCCGGCGCCTCGCCATCGACGGGCTGTTCGGGGCCCAGCATCACGACCGGGAACGGTCGCTCGTTGCCGGCGTAGTCGGACTCCACGTCGCCATCGAGCGTACCGAACACACACACGCACGCGAGGTCGGGTCGTCCGATCCATGCACCCTCGACGGTGAGCAGGTGGACGAATGGGCGCCCGTCGTCGTCGTGCGGCCAGCTCGCCGCGGCGATCGGCGGTAGTCCGCCAATTCGAGTGAGTCCGGTGGGCGATTCGGCAGCGCGCTCCAGCTCGTACAGTTCCATGGTCGCGAGGATATCACCCGTCGATCGTCACCACGACCGGATCCAGATCACCGCGTGAAGCGATGGATGGTCCGGTGCGATGGCGACTCGACCCGACGGCGGCGCCGCAGACCCCAACCCAGGGCAAGCCACCACACCGCGCCCCCGCGGCCGCGGCTGTGGTTGCAGGCACAACCAGCAGGCTCGCCCATTGCGCCGAAGCCTGGGGGCAACGCCGCGTCGTCGTCGGTTGGTTCAGGCACCGAATCGTCGTCGCCCTCATCGGTATCTGTGGGCTCGGTCGTCGACTCGCCACCTCCACTGCTGGTCTCGTCGCCGGCCTCGAACTCGGACACCCCGATCGTGATCGCGGGGCTCACTCCCGCGTTGCCACCGGCATCGCGAGCCACCGCGTAGATACGGTAATTCCCCGAGGGCGTATTGGTGGCGGGGAAGGCCCACGGTGGTGCGTGATCGGTCGCGATCAGCTCGTCGTTGACGAACAACTCGATGCTCTGGACCCCAACGTCGTCGGCGGCATCGATCTCGATCTCGAATTCGGTACCGGCGAGGAACTCGTCACCGTCGACCGGCGTCGCAATCGACAGCGACGGCCCCTGGGTGTCGAGATTGGCGGCACCAAGCAGCGCAAGTAGCTCGGCGTGGGAGTTCTGCTGTCCCGGCGGACAAAACAGCGCGTGTTGCTCGACGCAGTAGGAGATGGGGGTTACGTCCGTGAACATCATCTCGGTGCAGGCGTCGACGAAACCGGTCTCACCGGGCCCGAAGGAGTACGACATGATCTCGGTCGGCTCGTACGAATGCTCGAGTCCGAGCGAGTGCGCAACCTCTTGGCTGACCGTGTGCGCGCGCTCGTTGGCGCTGTACCCATCTTCGGGCCCGTGCCACGCGAAAACGACGTTGTTGCGGTTGTCGCTGTCGGTACAGTCCAGCGGTGCGATGCCCAGATAGCCTTCGGCGGAATAGGGATTGCTGGGGCTCACGATCGCCATGACGTAGTCGCCTTGCGCCGGCCGAGCATCGACGATCGAGGCCCCATACGCCGCCCAATCCTGGGCCACCGCCTGCATCAATGCATCCCTTGCGGCGCCCTCACCGAACGGCACGTAGTCGACCGCAGCCCGCTCGATCCGGCTGGTGTTGGTGCGCGAATCGTCGGTCTCGGCGAAGACAATCGACTCGCCATCGAACGCGAGAAACACGACGATCGGCCGCGCCTGCAGGGTCGAGGGCGGCGGCATCTCGCTGAGGATTCGTTGGCGCGGCGGGACCAAGGCGCCCCGCGCTGCCGTGGTCAGCAAGCTCCCCGCCGTCAATGCCAACGCCATACCGGCATGCCTCCACACTCGTCCCTGCCCGGTCGTCGCCGCCATGATGAAGTGGACGTACGAACCCACGAGACTGCGCGAAGTCGGATGCACGGGAGTGCCCCACAGTGGCGCCCACGCCTCTTGGGCGGTGATTTGCTCGATCTGCGTCGATCTGCGTCGATGCCGCGACGCAGGGCTCGCCGGCCCGTCCATGACACCGTCGCGGCCGCGGATCGCACGCACGGATGCTCGCGTGCAGCGTCAGGCATCCGTGATGCTCGGGTAGACCCGCGTGGGTGGAGGTGGTCGCGAAGAAATGCCACCGGCTTGCAATCGCGGCGCGTTGGTTCCAAAATGGAGCCTCGATTGACCACTTACGGTCATCGCACGCGTGCAAGTAGGTTGGTGGACGATGAAGAATCTCTCGATTTCGCTGCTCGGACTCACCGCGGCCGCGCTCGCGGCATGGCCTCGTCCCGCGAATGCCTGCGGTGGCACATTCTGCGACAGCGCCGGCAATCCGATGGAGATGCCCGTCAACCAGAGCGGCGAGAACATCTTCTTCGTGGTCGCCGACGGCGAGGTCGAGGCGCACATCCAGATCCAGTACGACCCGACCACCACGGCCCCGCAGTTCGCGTGGATCGTGCCCGTGATGGGCACGCCGAGCTTCGAGGTCGGCTCGCAGCAGCTGTTCATCAACCTCGCGAATGGCACGGTGCCGAGCTACGGATGGGTCGGCCAGGACGAGAGCGACTGCTTCAGCGACGACGGCTTCGGCGATGGCGGCTTCGGTTCGTGCGGCGATACCACCGGCGGCGGAGAGGCGGGTGGTGACGGCGGCACCGGCGGGGAGGACGGTGGCACCACCGGCGGCGGCACCGAGGTCGTGCTCGAGGACACCGTCGGCGCGTTCTCGGCCGTCGTGCTGAACAGCACGTCGTCGGACGATCTGCTCCTGTGGCTGTCCGACAATGGCTACTACGCGGATCCCAACTCCGCGCCGATCCTGCAGCAGTACATCGACGAGGGCGCCCAGTTCGCGGCGTTCCGGCTCACCCAGGGTGCGGACGTCGGCGAGATCCATCCGGTCGTGATCCGCTATGCCGGCAGCGAGCCGTGCATCCCGATCCGCCTCACGCAGATCGCCGCCGAGGAGGACATGGACATCCGCGCGTTCTTCCTCGGCGACGCCCGCATCGTGCCCACCAACTATCGTCACGTGGAGCTCAACCCGGTCAAGCTCGACTGGGTGCAGCTGGGGATCAACTACAAGGAGGTGGTGACGATGGCGGTCGACAGCCCGCTGGCGGACGGCCACGCGTTCGTCACCGAGTTCGCCGGCGGCTCTGACGTGGTCGAGCGCGACGGGATCTTTGCGGACACCTGGGATGCGTCCGCGTTTGCGGCGATCGATCCGACGCTGGTGGTCGCGACGCTGCAGGCGCAGGGCCTGATGGGCGACTGCGTGGCCCAGATGTGTACGTTCAACCATCCGCTCGTCCGTGGCCTCCTGCTCGCGTGGCTGCCCCCGCCGGACGGCGTGCAGGAGGGCGAGTTCTGGGGCGATCTCGAGGGTCACGCAGCCGAGATCGATCTGGTGACCTGGGAGGCGACCGCGTTCTCGGGCGCGCTGCAGGAGCGCGTCGTCGCTCCGGGTGCGCACGCGATCACATTGCTCGACACCCACCCCACGCTCACGCGGCTATACACGACGCTGTCGCCGCACGAGATGACCGAGGATCCGCTCTTCCACGCCAACTACGAGGTACCCGAGGTCGACAACACCGCACGCGTCGCGACCTTCTTCGCGTCGTGCGAGGGCGCCACCGAGATGCAGGGCCTCGGCATCACGCCGGCGGTCGAGACCCAGGGGATCAAGGCGTGGCCCGACATCGCGCCCGACGAGATGCCGTGGGCGCTGCGCATCGAGACGGTGCCGGTCTCCGGTGCACCGATGGTGCTGGTCGACAACACCGCGCAGGTCGAGATGCTCGTGGATGCCTGGAACCAGATGGTCTCACCGGCGCCGCCACAGTTGTCGTGCCATGACGACTCGGGCGGTGATGGCTCGGCGAGCGCGAGCGGCGGCAGCAACGACTCGAGCGGTAGCTCGGGCGGCGGCGCCGGTGCCGAAGGTGGCGACGGGCAGACCACTGGCCGCGGTTGCGGCTGCAACAGCGCGCAGCGGACAGCTGGCCGTGACGCCACTTCACCGGCGTGGTGGCTCGCCGTGATGATCGGCGCGGGGCTCCGACGACGGCGCGCGCGCTGACGAGTCGCCCGCGGCCCGGCGAGTCGCTGCTACAGTGCGCGTCGTGATGACCCCCACCGCCAAGCCCTGGGCGCTGCTGATCGCCGTGGCCCTCGTGCTCGCCTGTCGTGGCGACCAGCCCGGTGCGGCCGCCCAGGCCGACGCGGCACCGGCCGAGAACGCCGCGATTGCGAAGCACGGCGCACCCAGGATCACGGCGGACGAGGCGGTCTACGACTTCGGTGCGATCGGGGCCACGGGCTCGGTGGAGCACGTGTTCAAGATCCGCAACGCCGGGGATGCCGACCTGAAGGTCGAGCGCGTCCAGAAGACGTGAGGCTGCACGGCGACCGTCATCTCCGATGACGTGGTTCCCCCGGGCGGGGAATGTGAAATCAAGGTCACGCTGCGGCCCAAGGCCGGTCAAACCGAAATCAACAAGGACGTCGTTGTGTTCAGCAACGATCCCGAGCAGCCGCAGCTCACCCTGACCATGAAGGGCACGCTGCTCGTCGACATGGAGGCCGAGCCGTCGTCGCTGCAGCTGATGAATCTCGCGCCTGGCGAACCGGGTGTCGCCAGCGTGTCGGTGGAGCGGAGCAAGGACTCCCTCGCGACGGTCAAGTCGGTACGCATCGAGGACACGACGCGCTTCTCGATCCGCGAGATCGAGGCCCAGCCCGGAGCGCTGGCGACGTACGAGGTCCGCTTCGCCGGAGGCAAGGTCGGCACGACCTCGACGAAGGTCGTCATCGAAACGACGGGCGCGCACACGCCGACGCTGACGATCCCCGTGCGCGCGACGGCGGCCTACAACCTGATCTACCCCAAGCGCGTCACGCTCAACCGCCGCGGCGACGGCCCGTTCGAGTCGAAGCTCCGCATCTCCACACGTCGCGGTGACCCGCCGAAGATCGAGAAGGTCGAGGATCCCGACGGCCTGCTCGACATCGAGGTGCGCGAGCCCGAGGGGCCCGCGGTCGACATTCGCCTGCGCGTGCGCGAGAGCGAAGCGGCGAAGGTCGCCGAGCGCATCGGGCACCGGCTGTGGGTGCACACCAACGATCCCGACGAGCCGAAGCTCGAGCTCGAGTACGAGCTGAGGACTGCCCCCGCACCGCGAACGCCAACGAAGGGGCAGTGAGCGGCGGCGGGCTCACGCCCCGGCATTCGTCCAGGTGTCTGCGGGCGCGTCACGCGGTGCTTCATCGAAGCAGCCGACATCGACGAGCAGCGCGCACAGGGAGTACCGGCCGAGGTCAGGGAGCGATTGGTGCCTGCCTTGGGAAACGCCCAGGGCCCGCGACCGCATCACGCGAAGGACCGTGCTTGCGCAGCCACTCCCAGCGCGCGATGCTCTGCCGCGGCCCGGTCAAGCTCGCGTCGTGCGGCCCCAGCCGCGCCTCGCGGATCGTCAATGCCTCGCGGAAGTACGCCTCGGCTCGGTCGCAATCCCCGGCACGCTCGGCAACGACGCCGAGGTTGTTGATCGGCGTCGTCTCTTCGATGCTGCCGGGGCCGAGCGCTGCGCGCCACCCCTTGCGCGCCGCCTCGAACTCGGCCTTGGCCTCCTCGCCATGGCCGATCATCCCCAGGGCGCCGCCGAGGGTGTTGTGGAGCTCCGCGCGGCTCGCATGCGATCCGCCGATCGCTCGATCGATGATCTCGACCGCGCGCCGACAGTGCGTCAGCGCCTCGGGGCCGCGCTCGAGTCGGATCAGACCCACGCAGACGTTCCCTTGCGCGGCTCCCAGCGGGTACGCGTCCGGCCCATGCAATCGTTCGAGGCCGCCGAGCCGAGCGAGGTGGTGCTCGAGGGCTCGATCGTGCTTGGCCTCGCGTTCGTACTGCAACGCGAGCGCGAGGTGGATCTCGCCGACGTCGGGATGTTCATCGCCGAGGACGGTCTTGCCGACGAGCAGGGCCACGGAGAGGGTTTCGTCGGCCTCGGTGACCCGTCCGATCTCACCCAGCACCGATCCCTTCCCGACCAGGATCCGGATCGTCACCCGGTGCTGCTCGCCGACCGCCCCACGCGCGAGCCCGTAGGCCAGATCGAAGGCGGCGAGGGCGGCCTGCGGATCCGACGGCGCGAGGAGGTCGGCGCGGCGACCATGGAGCTTCGCGAGCGCGACGTCGTGCAGCGGCTGCGGCCGCGAGAGGGCGATCGCGCGGTCCAACGCGGCGATCGCCTCGGGTTTGCGGCCGGCCAGCGACAGGCCGCTCGCGAGCGACTCGAGGTCCGGCACGAGCGCGATGTGGTGCTGGCCCACCGCGCGCTCCGTCAGCTCGATCGCCCGTTGCGCGTGGCGGATCGCACTCTGAACATCGCCGCTCAGTCCGGCCGCGTGAGCGAGCGCCCGCTCGACGCTGGCGTAGGCGGGATGTTCAGCCCCGAGGGCGGTCTCCAGGCTGGAGGCGGCGGCGGCGATGATCTCTGCGCCGCGTTCGGCGTCGCCGGTCAGCAGATGCAAGCGGCCGACCTCGAGCTCCGCCGACGCGAAGGCCCGGTCGGCGGTGCCGACCTTGTCGCGCAACAGATCGCGAGCAGCTTCGGCACGCGTCAGGCCCTCGCGGCTGCGCCCCGCGGCATCCAGCAAGGCTGCAGCCGCGAGGTGCCGTCGAACCTCGAGCGCAACGCCGTCGAGGTCGGCCCCATCGAGCTCGGCGAGGCGCAGCCACCACAGGCCCTCATCGAACCTCGACAGATCGACCCCGCATAGTCGCACCAGGGCGATCGCAGCCTCGGCGGCGACGTCTGCGAGTTGCTCGCCGCGCGCGTCGGCATAGGCGGCGATCAACATCTCGTGGGCCGCGGTGGCCTCGAGCAGACTCTCCTGGGCCAGGCCCAGCGCCAGCTCGGCGCGGGCGATCGCCGGTCGGTCTTCGCTGGCGCGGGCCTGGCCCAGCGCATCGTCGGCGGCCGCTCGCGCGCCTTCGGGATCTCCGGCGGCCAGCGCCGCGGCCGAGCGCACCAGGCGATCGTCGAGCGCCCGGGTGACGTCGGTTTCGCGGCTGCGATAGCGTTGGCGCGCGACGTAGCGGGCGTCGGCGCAGGCATCGATGGAAGGCAGTGTCGCGAGCGATTCCTCGGCCCGCGCCAACGGCTCGGTGCCGCCGGCCTCGACGAGGTCGATGAGCGCATCGAGATGGCGCCTTCGATCGGCGAGGCAGGCTATGCGAAGATCCATCTGCTCGGCCGAGATCTCACCCCGCAGCTGCGCCGCCTCGCAGCTATCGCGATACCCGGCGACCCACTGCGCGCCGTAGGCATCGAGCTCGGGCGTGAGTCGCCGCCAGGCATCGGCGGCGAACGCCGCACCGGCGGCGTCGACGGTCGCGGCGACACGCATCGCGCGATCGACATCCCAGATCTCGGCCAGCGATGCGGCACCCCCGGTGCATCGCACGTCGTCGCGCCGCGCGACGGCAAACCCCACGGCAAGGCCGGTCGACGCCAGCGCGACGGCGCCGAGTCCGATCCAGCGACTCCATCGCGACCGCCGTAGACGTGCAAGCTCCTCCGCCAGCGCGAGCATGCTCGGCCAGCGCTGCTCGGGATCGATGGCGAGGCCGCGGGCGACGAGCCGTCGCAACTGCCGTGGGACGCGACGGTCTGCCGGCAGCGCGATCGGGCGATCGGCCACCGCGGCGGCGGCCTCGAGGCGCTCGGGGCGAGCGCGACGGCCGTACAGCACTTCGAACAGGCATGCGCACAGCGCAAACTGATCCGCTGCCGGCCCGGCGGTCGCGCCTTCGAACTGCTCGGGGGCCATGTACGCCGGCGTGCCGAGCAGCCCCCGGGTCCGCAGTGTCGCCGAGGCCGGCGCGGGTGCAGCCAGCGGCGGCACTTCCTGCGTCGGCGTCGGGTCACCGCCCGGCCGCGCGAGTCCGAAATCCATCACCCGCACGCGCCCTTCGGCGTCGAGCATGATGTTCTCGGGCTTGACGTCGTGGTGCGCGAGCCCGGCGGCGTGGGCGGCCGCGAGTCCCGAGGCTGCCTGCACGAACACGTCCAGTAGCGCGCGAAGGTTGCGTCGAGGGGCTTCTCGCCAGGCCCGAACCCAGGCGCGCAGCGTCTGCCCCTCGACGAACTCCATCGCGAGATAGACCTGCCCCTCGTGCTCGCCGACCTCGAAGACCGGGACCACGTTGGCGTGTCGGAGCCGGGCGAGGGCGATCGCCTCGCGGCGCAGCGCGTTGCCCGACCCCCTCGACATCGGGTCGCGCAGCACTTTGATCGCGACCAGCCGGTCGAGCGACGGATCCCACGCTGCGAAGACCAGGCCCATGCCGCCACGGCCGATCGGCCGCACCACGTGGTACGGGCCGATCCGCGGCGATGCGACCTTCGCGAACATCTGCTGCCGCAGCCGCGCCAGTCTCACCGCCGCGTCCAGGGCGTCGGGGCTGGGCCCGGTTGTGCTCGGCGAAGGAGTGGGGCCAGACAATGGACCTCGGTACACAGGGAAACGCCGCGCCGGCGGGGTCGGATCACGGGATCACTGGGAAGGTTCGGGCACCTCGGCCTCGACTTCCGGCCGGGCGCGGCCGAGCATGTCGTCGACCGCGGCGCTGTCGGCCCCGAGGTTGCCCTCGAGGGCCTCGCGTGCGCGCCTCAGTCGACTCTTCACCGTGCCTTGCGGGACCTCGAGAAGCTCGGCGATCTCGGCCGTCGAGTGGTCCTCCCAGTAGTGGAGTTCGACGACCATCTGCAGATCCACCGGTAGCCCACGCAACGCGTCGCGGACCTGGACTGCCGCCTGCGCGCGGCCGAACCGGCTGGTGTTCGAGGTCCCGGCCGCCGCGACCGAGACCTGCTCGAAGTCATCATCGACATGGCCGGCGCGGCGTCGCATCGCCCGCAGGTGATCGTACAGACGGCTGCGCGCGATCTTCAGCAGGTACATGCGGAACGCACCCGAGTCGAGGATCTTCTCGCGGTGACGAACGCACGCGATCAGCGTCTGTTGCACGAGGTCGTCGGTGGCGTCGCCGACCTTGTTGATGAAGAACCGATAGAGCAGGGGGAAGCAGCGCCTCAGCAGCAAGTCCCCGGCCCGGTCGGAGCCGCCGCACCACTGATCGAGAAGCTCGAGTTCGGTGTCCGGGGCGGGCTCCATCGCGCACACGAGGGTCGCACCGATTGGCGACACGACTCAACCCCCCGAGGTGTCGTGTGCACCCGCCGTGTGATCCGCCCGGCGAGTCGAGTGACGCCACGGCGGGCCGGCGGACCTCAGTGCGGGAGTGACACGACCGGCGGCGCGTAGCCGAGGTCGATGGGGCCACCCTTGTAGGCCCAGCCCGTGTTCGTCGCCGCGTAGCCGAACCACCGCTTGCCGTCGTTGACGAGCATGTCCGTGCCGCTCGGCGACTTCACCATGCCGATGTACTTGTGCGCGGCGCATGGGCGGATCTCCGAGAACACGATGGACGGGCTTCGCGGCGGTTGTGACCTCGCCGACAGCACAGGTCCGCAGCGACGCCACGCGACACCGCGACGTGCACTTGCTCCATAGAGCGCGCTCGCTGGGTGTCGCTACGATGCGTTCGTCGCGTTTGATCTCGGGGTTGCCCGTGCCCAGGGCGGACGATTCCAGTTGTCGGAGCTGTGGGACCGCGCGAAGCGACCGCCGACGACCAACGCAACCTCCAGCTCGTCGGCTGGGCCCTGCCGACCCGCAACTCGAAGCAGCGCGACCAGGACTACCAGTTGCTGACGCTGGTGTTCTCGCCTGACACGCGCCCCGCGATGCGCGAGCAACTCGACGACTGTTTGGAGATCGCGATCGCCTACACGCAGCGGGTCAGCGCCTGCCTCGAGCACATCGAAAACGTCACGGGCGCGGGCGGCCAAGTCGTCCACACCGTCAAGTGCAGCGCGAAGATGATGATCAAACTCGAGGCCGACTCGCTGCCGAGCAAGGCGCCCTACGAGATCTCGGTCGACAAGCTCAGCTCGCTGACGTGCCGCTCCGGCTGACGCCACGACGCCGGTCGATCTCGCGATGTTCGTCGCGATCCAACCGACCGGCACCGATGGCGATCCCTCAAGCCCGGAGTGCCCCCCGACCGCGCCCCCCAACGAGGCCCACGACCAGCGAGATCACGGCGATGACCGCGAAGATGTAAAAGGCGATCTTGGCGATTCCAGCAGCGCCGGCGGCGATGCCGGTGAAACCGAAGATCGCAGCGATGATGGCGACGACGAAGAAGACGATTGCGGCTTTGAGCATTGGCACCTCTTTCTCCCGATGAGTGCAGGCGCGATGCCAACCGACAGTGCAGGTTCTCTTACCCCGCGCTCGAGTACCCTGGGGCACAAAGGCCTCGATCGTGGCTGGCTCGTGCACCGAACACGCGACCTCTGGGAAGGGCGAGAACCCGTACCGCGAAGCTCGCGGGACCTTTGCGCTTCATTCACGACCTCGGACTTGTCGCGCAACAGGCTGACTCGCCGCGGTGAGCGGTCGGGTCACATCGCCGCCTCACCGCGGTCGGTGTCCGCCAACCCCTGCGTAAGCAAAGGTCACGAACCGATCCACCGGTCTGGCACGCCGATTGCTCACTCATCGCCCCACGCTGATCGAAAGACTTTCGAGGCCCCGAAACATCCTGCTCGCGCTCTGTATCGGCGCGGCCGGGGGCGCATGTTCGATCGACGCCGACGACCCCACAGGTGGCGATGATGACGACGACGGCGACGACGACGGCGACGACGACGACGACGACGATGACGATGACCGCGAGGCGTGCGCCGCAGAGTGCGGTGAGGCAAAGGTCAGCTGCGAAACCTCGTGCAATGAAGACGGCGACTGCGCTGCCACTTGCGTCGTCGACTTCGACGACTGCTCTGCGGGCTGCGACTAGCACGTCGACACAGACGCTCCGATCAAGGTGACACCGCCGGCTCGCGCGCGCGGAGCCAGACCTCGACCTCGAGGCGCTGGTGCGGCGGATCCTCGGCGGAGAGATCGGCGAGCGCGAGGTGGGCGAGCTCCAGCGCGCGTCCGCTATCTACGGATTGCGCGAGCACGAAGCGCGACTCTGCGATCTCGAGCGGGGCGGCGGCTTTGCGCAGCTTCACCGCCCGCTCGGCCAGCGCAATCGCCTCCGTCGTGCGGCCACGCGCGAGCGCGATGGCAGCGAGCCCGGTGAGCGGCTCGGCCATGGCGCCCCGGCGAGCCCCGACGGGCTGCAGCGCGTGTGCCGGCAACTACAGAGCCCGGGCACCGTCAAAACCTGCCGCTGATCGTAAACCCGAGGCGGCCGCGTCCGGCGAGCGGGCCGACCTGCACCGGAAGCGTTCGCATCGCGACGCGCTCGTGGGCGAGCACCATCGCGAGGTCGAACGCAAAGAGCCACGCGCCCTGGATCACCACGGCGGTGCCGTAGCCCTCCACCCGCCGTTGCGCGTAGCGACGCCCGAGGCCGGCCGTCAGGGCACCCGCACCGATATAAGCGATGTCGAGCGCGCCGTTGATGGCGAACACCCGGCGAGTTCGCCGGTTCACGCGGCGTGCCTCGAGGATCGACTTCACTTCTGGCGGTCGCCTGGCGCTGCCCACGAGACCCACGATTCCAAGCGTCAGGTTCACCGAGTTCCACAGCGCATTCATCTCGTGGATGTAGCGCGCGTCGCCGTCGACGATCAGCGCGCCGGTGATCCCACCGGCGATGTTCGCGACGGCCCACCCCGTCAGGACGCCCATGCCGACAAGCTGCGTCCGACGATGCGCACGTGTAAATCGCTCGACGGGCGCGACGCCGTCGCTGGACTCGCTGACGCCGACCGGGACGATCAGAAGCACGGTCGCGAGCCAGGCGGTCGTCATGCTCGACCGACTATGCCCTGGGCAGGCACATCAGCGAAGACGCCGCTCGCTCGTTCGATCGGCGGTCGATTTCCGCGCAGCGCGATGATCGAACCCTCGTGACCCTGGTCTACCCGTTGCGGAGACCCAACAATGCACCATTGTTCTACACGCGTCGCGGCTGGCCTCGGCCTCGCCTTGCTCACCTTCGCCACCGCCGCCTCGGCGGCCCCCGGCGGCAGCAAGATGGGGAAGAGCGACCTGACCGTCTTCAGCACAACGCCGGCATCACCCCCACCCACGACCCTCTCGCCCGCCGACGCAAAACGGCTGATCATCGATGGCACTCCGGGCGACTGGAAGTTCGTGACGTCGGCGACCGGTGGGCTGACCTCCGGCAAGCGGCTCAAGCTGGCCAGCGACTACTCGGGTCACTGCCTGACGTACAAATCTCAGGACGCGGGCATCAACCTCGGCCACGTCGGGGACTGCAGCGGCACGACTGGCGGCGACAACTTCTCGTTCGACAAGGGGGTCGGCGACACCGCGGGCGGCGCGATCAAGTTCGGCGACGTCGTCGGCATCGCGGTGTCCACCAACAACGGCCGCAAGTACGTGTGCTACGGCCAACGCGACAACGGCATCAACCTCAACTGGGGCGCCAACGATGCCGAATGCAAGGCGCGCAACGGCAGCAAGGGCAACGGTGCGATCCAGTGGAAGCTGATGCCGGTCGCCGGGAGCTCGAAGAAGGTGGGCGATCCGGTGGATCTGACCGATCGCGTGTCGCTGCACAACATCGTGATCGACAAGCCCGTGGTCAAGTGCGCGCGTATCTACAAGGTGACCCTACCGCCGACGTGGTATGCCGGCGACCTGAAGTGGCGCGACGACTGCATGCACCACGAGCTGATCTGGACGCACAAGGATCTGTTGCGATCGTTGGGTGAAGATCCCAAAGCGCTGGCGCTGAGCTTCGTGCCTGCGCAGTACCGTGCAATCCTCGAGAAGGTGTTCTAGGACTCCACTTTGGGCTGATCGATTCGGTCGCGCGCCAGTCTGTCTGCCCGACATGAACCCCCGAGTCCCGTCCCGAGTCCACGCCCTGCTCACCCTCACCCTCGCCGCCGGTGCATGCGACGTCGGTTCCGCGGTCGACGATGCCCCCTTGGTCGTCGATCGCGGGGTCGAGCCGACGCCGACGATGGCCATGAGCCTGCTGACGGCCGCCGCGACGGCCGACTGCGCGACGGTCAAGGCCGTCAAGCTCGCGAGCGCCTGGCGGACCTGCACGGGGGACAAGGAGGCCGCCTGCTCGAAGTGGGGGCCGTCGATCTCGCAACTCTGCCCCGCGCAGACCGGTCGCGCTGCGGGGCTCGCGATCGACTTCCGCTACTTCGGGGAGGTCGACTGCCGCAGCAATGAGCGCACCGAGCCGATCAAGCGCATCGTGATCCACAACGGCGACCACGCGCGAGGCAACAACGACAACTGGAAGTGCCGTCAGTCGGCGGCGCACTACACCATCGATCGCGATGGGACGATCTACCAGCACATGGGCGAGGAGCGGGTCGCCTGGCACGCGCGACCCGTCAACGGCGACACCATCGGCATCGAACTCGCGATCAAGCGCAAGTACGGCGAGTCCTGCAACAGCGTCAATGACTTCGACAAGATCGCCAAGGCCGAGGGCCTCGATGGCGCGGACATCGTCGCCGACATGTGCGGGGTGACGGCCGCGCTGTACGCCTCGCTGTCGAGGCTGATCCCGGACATCAAGGCTCGCAACCCGATCATCGCGGATAGCGTCGTCGGGCACTGCGAGGTCGGCGATACCAACCACGGCGACCCCAAGGCGTTTCACTATCCCGCGATCGGTGCGGCACCCCGCAAGAACGTGGGTCACTGCTCGTGGCAGCACATCTCAGCGGTGAAGTCTCCGTTTGTGGTCGCGATGGCGGCAGGCGACGGGGCGCGCATCTATGTCAACGGCACGACCGCCGACGGCGTCGAGATCGGCGATCACGGTTACCTCGAAGAGGACGACGAGAGCATCAAGTTGTGGTTCGTGGTCGACGCTGTCACCAAGGACGGCGCCTCGGCCCGCGTTGCGATGTCAGCCGCGGTCGCGCGCTCGCTGCACGCCACCGTGGTGGCGACCCCCGGTAGCACCCCCAAGGCGTTGTTCGGCAAGGCCGCCGCCGCCGGTGTTGCTGGCAAAAAGCCGGTGCTCGGCTCGTGCGAGACCGACTACACCTACCTGAAGACGGCCAAGATCGCGTCGTGGACCAAGCGCGCTGACGGCACGATCGACACCGTGACGCTCACGGGCGCGGGCTGGTCGGACCGCGTCTGCGACGACTCGAGCGGCATGATCTATCTTGGCGCCGCGACCGACAAGTACGTGAGCGACGGCGCGGGCAAGAAGATCCGCCTTCGCATGAAGTCGGTCGAGGCCACCACCGCGGTTGCCGAGGTCATCGACGGTTCGCTCGACGAGACCCTGCTCGGCAGCAGCCGCCGTGTCGTCCTGCGCGCGCGGCCGTGACCACGTCGCTCGTCGAATCACCGCGTACAGGCGGTGATCCGGCTGTAGTTGCCGTCGTCGATGTTGTTCCAGTAGGTGCAGTTGTCGGCTTCGCCGCAGCCGAGGCAGGGTCCGACGTAGTAGTTGTTGTTCCCGTTCGAGAAGTGCCAGGCGTTGTCGCCGCCAGCGCAGTCTGCCGGGTCAGCGCAACACTGCGGCGCACCGCCACACATCGTGGCGTAGCCCTGCGTGGCTCGGTACACGGCGGAGACGTCGAGGCAGTAGCCGTCCATCAGCCAGTTGTCGTAGGTGATGGGTTGCCAGCCGAAACAGGAGTCGCAAGCGTTCTCGGAGTTTGCCCCGTCCGTGCAGGTGAAACGAATACAGCGACCGGCGTCGGTGAAGCAGCCCGAGTCGCCCCAACAGTCGTTGCCACAATCCGCGAAGCACGCGTCGCAGCCGTCGTCGGGGTTGTCGTTCGCGTCGTCGCAGATCTCGCCGGCAGCGAAGTTGGAGTTTGCGTCGCCGCAGAAGGGAAGGGTGCAGTCGTCATCGCACGCGGCCGACTCACCGCTGTCGTCGCAGACCTCGCCGGCCGTGACGTTGATCTGGCCGTCCCCGCAATCGGCGATGGTGCAATCGGCGTTGCACATGGCGGACTCTCCAGCGTCGTCGCACTGCTCGTTCGGAAGGCTGAGCAGGCCGTCGCCACAATCAGCGATCTGACAGCTGCCGTCACAGGTCGAGCTGCCCTCGGGGCCGTCGTCGCAGACCTCGCCCGCGGTGGCATTGATCTCTCCGTCGCCGCACGACGCATCGGTGCAGTTGAGGTCGCAATCGACCGATTCACCGGCGTCGTCACACTCCTCGTCCGCCTGCTCGCTGATGACACCGTCGCCACAAAACACCGCGGTGCAGTTGGTGTTGCACGTCAGACTGCCGTCAGGGCCGTCGTCGCAGGTCTCGCCGGCGCTGGCGTTCACGATGGTATCGCCGCACTCGGCGAGCGAGCAGTCCGCGTTGCACGTCGCCGTCTCACCGGCAGCGCCGGGATCGCAGTACTCGCCGGCGGGGAAGTTCTCGAAGCCGTCACCACACACGGGCACGGTGCAGTCCGCGTCGCAAAGCAACTGCGAGTCGCCCAGGTCGCACTCCTCATCCCCATCGACGACTCCGTCTCCGCAGGTCGGCGGCACTCCGGTCGACGAACGAGTCCCCGGAGGAGGACTCGGTGGTCGGATCCTCGGTGGTCACGGTGCTGGTGTCCGCCGAGGTGAGGCTTCCCTCCGTCGTGTCGCTGGAGCTCCCTACCGACGGATCGGTCGTGGTCGCATCGGTCGGGTCCACGGTGTCCTCGTTGGATGTCGGCGTGCTGCTCGGGCACGCGAGCAGGAGTCCAGACAACGAGCCCAAAAGCAGGATGCGCGCCTTCATGAGTGTGTCGAGCCTATCACCGTCGTCGCGAGCGGTGGGCGCGGATTGGCGTCGCGGCGCACACGGGCGGAAGCGAGCAGATCTGATCGGACACTGCGCCTGAACCGCTCACGGGAGCTGGGGACCAAAGGTGGCCTCAAGCCAGCGGCAACAAGAAGAGCCCGAGAATCGCCAGCATGCCGACGCCCCAGAGTGCCGAGCGCACGGTCCCCAGATTCACGAGATACGTCAGGACGTACAGCGCGCGCGAGACCACGAAGGTGAGGCTCAACACCGCGGCGTGCGAAGCATCGGCGCCGGTGATGTGCGCGATGATCACGGCAGCAGCGAAGGGTGGAAACACCTCGAACGAATTGAGATGTGCGCCACGGGCCCGTGCCCCGAAGCCGGAGAGCTTGTCCTGCTGCGCCCGCGGGTGGAGGTTGTCATAGCCCTCGGGCTGACGCGCCATGGCGACGCTCAGGGGGATCTTGGGCAGATAGGCCAGCAGCCAGGCGAGCAGTACGCAGAGGATCGGGGTGGTCACGCGCCCACAGACCTACCAAATTTTGCCAGCGAGCGTCGACCTTGCACGAACCGGCGCGGCGGACCAGGTCAGCCACGATCAGGGCACGCGACCGCTGCACCGAGCACGGCCAGCGGTACGTCGAGGTCGAAGGTCGCGTCGACGCCTTGGGCGACGATCGAGACCGAGTGCGCGCGATGGGTCGCCGCTGCGCGCGTGCCGGGTGGACGATCGTCCTCGAACAGGCGACCGAAGCTGGCCCGAACGCCGGCGCCGACCGCAAGCGCACCGACCACGTGCTCGCGACTCGTCGTGCCTGGCTTGCCGCGGCAGCCCTCGTAGTGCACGCGGATCGTCACCTCCGAGAGTGCAACTGGCAGCGGATTGCGAAAGTCGATGATCAGCTGCTCTGCCGACGCGCTCGCGGTCAGCTCGACCAATCCGCGCAACGAGTCGCGGGCGAAGTACGCGCTGGGGCTGCCGCCGGCGCGGACGATCCGTAGACCTCGCGGAGTGAACACCCAGTCCGATCGCATCTGAGGTGTTGGACACGGCGCGACCACGGTGGTCTTGACCCGAGCATCGGGCAGCGGACCCGGTTGGCCGTGGGCGACCACCGGGTGATCGAGCCACTGCAGCTCGCTGTCGGCGAGCGCGTTGGTCGGCGTCCAACCGATCATCGGCTCGACGTCGACCCAGCGTTGCACACCGCCGGGACACTCGGGTTCACCGCGTTGCCCGAGCACTCCCACGTACCAGGCACCTTGGTGCACCGCAGGCTGCAGGCCGATCGGGGCGGCAGCGATCGGGGCGTCGCCCGCAGGCGGCGCGGACACCCGCTGCGCAGGCGTGCAACCGGCTGCCAGCAAGACCAACGTGAGCGCACAGCGACCGCCCAGCGGCATCAACCGGCACCCAGGCGCCAGGCATCGACCGCTGCGTGGACCTCGGCGTCGGCCAGGACGTGATCCGTGCGCTTCGCGAGCTCGAAGAGGTGCTTGACCAGCCCCTTCTCGGGCTCGATCTGCCGCTGCTGCAACCAGAACACCACGTTCGACTCTCCGGACTGAAAGCCGATCTCGATGGCCTGCTGCTTGCCGAACCAACCGGCCGGTACACCCGAGTAGATGCGATCGGCCAGGTCCGCGTCGCCCCTGCGGATCGCCTTGATGACCGCCGCCGCGTGGACGCCGGTCGCCGTGCGAAAGGCGTCGTCGCCGACCAGCGGATATTGACCTGGGATGGTCACACCCAGGGCCGCGGCGACCTTGCGGCACCACGGCACCAGGTTGGTGAGGTCGCGATCCCCGAGCTCACCCATGATCTTCAGGTTCATGAGCGTCTGATCGAGCGCCGCATTGCCGACCCGCTCACCGACACCCAACGCGGTGCCGTGGATCCGATCGGCCCCCGCGACGATTGCCCGCAGATTGTTGATCACCCCGAGCCCGCGGTCGTTGTGACCGTGCCAGTCGATGCCAACGTGGCTCGCGCCCAAGGACTCGAGCACCAGACGGGTGAAACCCACCAGGTCGCCGACACCCTCGGGCGTGACATGACCCACCGTGTCGCACAGACACAAGCGCGTCACGCCGTGATCGACCGCCGCACGAAACAAAGGATCGAGGATTGCTGGCGGCGTGCGTGTGGTGTCCTCGGTGACGAACGTCATCGGCAGCCCGTGGGCCCGACACAGCTCGGCCGCCATGATCGTACGCTCGAGCAGAAGCTCGACGGTCCAGGCCTCGGCGTACATTCGAATCGGGCTCGACCCGAGGAACGCGTAGACCGTGATCGACGCGCCGGTTCGCTGGGCGATGTCCGCGATCGCATCGATATCGGCTTTGTGCGTGCGCGCGGCGCAGGCGTACTCGATGCCGAGTCGCTCTCGCTCGGCATACTCGATCAGCTCGGTGACATCAGCCACCGCGCGGGCCCCCGCGCCGGGAAGTCCCAGATCGAACGCATCGATCCCCAAGCTCGCGCCGAGCCGCACGATCTCGCGTTTGTCCTCGATGCTGGGGTCGCGAACGCTGGGCGACTGCAGCCCGTCGCGCAAGGTCTCGTCGAAGAACGAGACCTTGCGATCGACCAACCCACCGAGCCGCCCCTGGCGAGTGCGCGTGTTCCAGTCGTAGATGAGCGCTGATGCGGGGGGTTCGGTGGCCGTTGTCATGCGCTGACCTTCGGAACCGTCAGACCGATTCGATCACCACGGCGATGCCCTGGCCGCCACCGATGCAGGCCGAGCCCACACCATAGCGACCCTTGCGGCGCCGCAGCTCGTGGACCAGGTGCGCCATGATCCGTGCGCCCGAGGCCGCCAGCGGATGACCCAGCGCGATGGCACCGCCATCGACGTTGGTGCGCTCGCGATCGAGGCCAAGCTCTTTTTCGCAGGCCAAGAACTGCGGCGCGAAGGCCTCGTTGATCTCGAACAGATCGATGTCGCCTTGCGCAATGCCGGCGCGCTCGAGCGCACCACGGATCGCAGGCACCGGGCCGATGCCCATGATGGTGGGATCGACGCCGGCGGTGTGCCACTGGACCACGCGTGCCAGCGGCGACAGCCCGTGGCGCTTGACGGCCTCCTCGGTCGCGAGCACCAACGCGCCCGCGCCGTCGCAGATCCCCGACGCGTTGCCGGCCGAGACCACGCCGTCCTTTTTGAAGACGGGAGGCAACTTGGCCATGCCCTCGAGCGTGGCCTCGGGTCGCGGGTGCTCGTCGGTGTCGAACACCTCGGGACCCTTGCGGCCCTTGAGCTCGACCGGCGTGAGCTCGGCGGCGAAGCGGCCGGCCGCGTGGGCAGCAGCCCAGCTTTGCTGGCTGCGCAGACCGTAGGCGTCGCACTGCTCGCGGGTGAGTCCGTGCTTCTCGGCGAGGTTCTCGGCCGTGACCGCCATCGCACAACCCGCGTACGGGTCGAACAGCGACGACCACAGGGTGTCCTCGAGCTTGGGATCCGTGCCGAACTTCGTGCCCCAACGCAGGCCACGGGCCGCGTACGGCGCCTGGCTCATGTTCTCGGTGCCGCCGACGAGCACGATCTCGGCGTCGCCCGCGAGCATCTCGTGGGCGCCACTGACGATCGCCTGAAAACCCGAGCCGCACAGGCGGTTGACCGTGAGCGCAGGCGTCGGGATCGGCACGCCAGCCTTGAGGCCGATGTGTCTGGCCATGTACAGCGCGTCCGCGGAGGTGTGCGAGACGTTGCCGAACACAACATGATCGATCGCGTCAGCGGGCACGCCACCGGCTGCCAGCGCCGCCTTGGCCGCGATGACACCGAGATCGATCGCGCTGAGATCCTTGAGCTTGCCGCCGAACGCACCAAAGGGTGTGCGCTTGGCTGCGACGATGTAGATCGGACGGGAGAGGGTTTTTGCGGGCATGTGGGCCTCGAGCGAACCGGTGTAGCGTAGTGCACGAAAGCAGCGTGCACCCGTGCTACGAGCCCGTGCACGCGAGTCGCATCCGTTGACTTTCCTCACGGAATGCGACGAGCGTACAATCGCGTTGGTGTCTCGTGTTGCCCGGATCTACGCGCACGTCGCGATCGCGACCTGTGCGCTGTGGGTCGCAACAGTCGATGAGGCGCACGCAGCCCCGCAGGAACCAGCGCGCACCACAGCTGCGGCGCCGGTTCAGGCGCCGGTTCAAACGATGCAATCACGCAGCCCTGGGCTGCATCGCTATCTGACCCGCGATCTCGCCGGCAGCGCGCGTTTCCTCGACCACGGTGTCGTTGCGGTTTCGGTCGCCGGTGGCTATCCCCACCGCTATCGCGTTGGCGCCGCGATCGGACTGCTCGACCACCTCACGCTCGGTGCTCAGCTTCACTGGCTACCGGGACAGCCGCGTCCCCGCGTCGCGCCGCAGATCGCCCTGGCGTTCTATCGCTGGTACGCGTTCGAAATGGGCGCCGTCTACGATCGCTCGCTGTATCCGCCCCCGATCGTCGACTTCGATCCCTCGACGCCCTCGTACCAGCGCGACGCCCACTGGATGCTCGCCACCTTCGCGGTCTCGCAGGCGTGGCTCTCGGGCGGGTTCGAGGTCGGTGCCGTGCTCGCGCGGCAACGCGATCCCGCCCGTGACGACGCCGACGACGGCAGCAACTACGCGGCGTGGCGGATGCGCCCGGGTGGCGGAGTCTTCTTGCGTGCGGGCACCCGACGATGGGGCTTCACGGCGAACATGCGCGCGCCCTGGCTGTTCGCCGAGTTCGCCTTCGATCTGCGGTTCGGCGCCTTCGAGCAGCGCGCGCGGGGTGGCTGGCGGCCGCGCGGATTTGCGTCGGACCGTGACCGTCGAGCACCGCGACGCTGATCGTCGAGGTCGCTGGCCCGCGCGGGCGCGTGACGCGGTGGAGGCGGACTCAGGTCGCGGACGAACGCGTCGTTGCAGCACCACCCATATCGGTGGTATGGGTAACCCATATGAAGACGACGATCGAGATCTCCGACGTGTTGCTGCGGCGGGCCAAGCGCCTGGCGGCGCGCCGTGGGACGACCCTGCGCGCGGTGCTCGAGCAAGCGCTGCGCGCAGAGCTCGAGGCCGAGGCCCGAGTCACGACCGCACCGCCCGTCGAGACTCATACCTTCGGGGGCAACGGACTCCAGGCCGGCCTGACCTGGGGCGACTGGTCCGCGCTGCGCGCCTACGCGTACGAAGGCCGCGGCGGGTGATCGCGATCGACACGAACATTCTGCTGTACGCGCACCGCAGCGACTCGCCGTGGCACGAGGCAGCGAGCGCGGCCATCGTAGGACTTGCCGGACGGGCGTGGGCGATCCCCTGGCCGGTCGTGCACGAGTTCATCGCGATCGCGACGCATCGCCGCGTGTTCGATCCGCCGTCCCCTCTCGAGGATGCCCTTGCCGCAGTCGCATCGTGGCGGGCATCGCCTTCTCTGATGCTGCTGGGCGAGACCGCCGGGCACTGGGACACGCTCGGCCGGCTGGTCCGCGCCGCCGGCATCCATGGGCCGATGATCCACGACGCGCGCATCGCTGCGATCTGTCTCGATCACGCGGTCGCGGAGCTGTGGACTTCGGATCGCGATTTCAGCCGGTTCCCGACGCTGCGGGTGCGCAACCCGCTGGTCGCAGATCCGCGGTGATCCGCGGTGATCCGCGGTGATCCGCGGTGATCCGCGCTGGTTGAAGAGCCCTTGTCAGGTCGCGGACGATTCCACCACCATGGTCGGCGGCACCCAGGACACCGCGGCCGTTGCAGGGTGTGACGTTTTGTCTTACTCTGTAAGTATGTTCACCATTACCATGAGCGCGAAGGGCCAGTTCGTCCTTCCCAAGGCGGTACGGGAGCACCTCAAGCTGCTGCCCGGGAGCAAGGTGGACGTGACCATCGACGACAAGAATCGCCTGGTGCTCACCCCCGCGCTGCACGAGCCTGCGGACCTCTTCCGCAGCCGACCGCCGAAGCAGCGCGTGGTTTCGCTGGAGGAGATGGACCGCGCGATTGCGAGGGCCGTGCGTGGCCGGGTTTGACACGAACGTCATCGTGCGCGTTCTCGTCGGCGACGATCCGACCCAGACGCGCAAGGCGGAGCAAGCGTTCTCGGAGCATGCGGCGACTGACGGCGTGTTCGTGTCTCTCGTCGTGCTCGCCGAGGTCACGTGGGTGCTCGAGGCGGCGTACAGCTGGGACCGCGCGACGATCCACCGCCAGGTGTCGCTGCTCGTGCGTACCAAGGGCGTGGTTGTGGAAGAGCTCGAGCTGGTCCAGACCGCGCTGGACGAGTACATCGCCGGAAAAGCCGGACTCGCCGACTACCTGATCCTCGGCAAGGCGCGAACCGGGCCCGGCCGCTCGCTGGTGACGTTCGACCGCAAGCTCGCACGCACCGCCGACGTCACGCTGCTGTAGGTGGCTTACTCGCCCGCGGGCAGCTTGGGACGTCGAGCGACGAGGACGTCGCCGGCATCGCGGTGCAGGTGGCCAAGCGAGTGGTGCGGATGCTGACCGGGCCGCAGCAGGCTGCGGGCGACGCCCTATGGCAACGGGAAGACGTCGACCAGCGCCTGCGCGATGTGGGCGTTGCGCACGTCGTTGCCGGCGCTGGTGTGGTGGATGCCGTCGCTGTACGGCGCCACGCCGGTCGCCGCCACCGCAGCCCAGTCGTCGAGCTCGAGGTTGGGCCAACGCTGCAACGCGGCGACGAGCGCTTCGTTCCACAGCACCATGTTGTCGTTCGCCCAGTATCCGTCGTCTCGCGTCGTGAACGTGTTCACCCACAGGACAGGCGCGACCGCGGTCGCATCGATCGCGGTCATCATCGCGTCGATCGCGTCGCCTCGCGTGTAGCCAGCACCAGCCGCGACGTTCGCCGTGTCGTTCGTGCCGAGCGCGACGACCCAACACCCAGCAAAGCCCGTCTGCGCGATCGAGATCGCCGCGTCCTCGCCGGTGTGCGGATCGTCAGGCAGCTTCTGCAAGATCGCACGCCCGCCGAACGCATCGATCGTCGCGGTCACGCCGACGTCGGCGTAAGCCGCCGTCAGCGCGCGCACCGTGTATGCGGTGAGGCTGTCGCCGATGTGCACGACCAAGGAGCAATCCACGCTGGGCATCGCAGGTCCGCTCGAGCTGCTGTCGCCGCCCTCGGTCGTCGCGGCGCCGGTCGTCGCCGTAGACGAGCTGTCGGCCGAGCTCTGGGATGTCGACGACGGACCTCCGGTCGTGGCCGATGTGACCGGTGTGCTGCCTGTACTCGACGACGCCTCACCCGACCATGCGGGGTCGCTCGGCGGATTGCCGCGGCACGCCGTCAGGCAGAGCGTCGCCGCGACGACATGCGTGCATCGCCGACCGGACACGTCGAACTGGACCATCGTATGCAACCCGCGACGTCGTCAACCCCCCATCCCTGCGCCTTCTGAGGTCAGTCCGGCGTGGCGGTTGGCTCAGCGCGGGGAGATTTCACCATCCGGCTCTTCCGTTGAGTTGGCTTGTGGCTTCGGTCGCGCGCGCCCTTGCCGGGTGGAGCCGACGTCCGTATCGTTCGTGGGTGGTATGGGTTGGTTGGAGCATCGGTGGAGTTTTCCTGGTGGCATGCGGCCCGGGTGTATCGGGCGACGGGGACTCCGGCGCGTCGGGCGGCCTCAGTTTGTCGTCGGCGGACGCGACGGGTCTCGGCGATTCCTCGACCGGCGAGCCGCCCGAGGCCTGTGGGCTCGTCCCGGATGGTGGCAACTGCGACGCTGCGTTCCCGCGTTGGTACTTCGATCAGGCGACAGGCCGCTGCGCCGAGTTCACCTGGGGGGGATGCGACGGCGTGGTCCCCTTCGAGGACTTCGCGAGTTGCAGCATCGCCTGCGAGGCTTGCGAGACGCAGACGGCCGCGCCGACCCCGAGCGTCGTGCGGGTGACGATCCACAACGATACGGACACGACGATCTACCTGGAGGGCGTGCAGCCCGATGCCTCGCCGGGCTACTTTCGCAACCAGGAGTACATACTCATCGAGGACGCCACCGGGGCCGTCCTCGCGTCCCATGCGGAGTCGTGCGAGGCCGAATACTCGTGCTCGAGCCTGCCGGCGGGGGACTGGCTGTGCGATCCAGGTGCACCCATGCGGCCGGGCGCGATCCACCTCGCCCCGGGGGCGAGCTACGACGCCGTCGAGTGGGATTCGCTCGTGTGGAGCGATGGCGGGCTCGCGAACGAATGCCTCGAAGCCGAGTTCCAGGACGCCTACGGCCCCGTCGCGCCGTGCCGTCGCCACTCGCCGTACCTCGGCACCTTCGTCGTCGCGACCGCACGCGCGTCGGAGGTGCTCGACGGTGAGGACTGCGAGCCGTCTTCGAGCGGGTGGTGTCGGACGGGCACGGGAGCCGTGGCGTCGAATCCCACGCTCGAGGCCGTGACCGGCTTCGACCTGCCCACTGATGCAGTGGATCTCAGGTTCGTCCGCTGAGACCGCGCCATTAGGAGGGCGCCGATGTCCGCTCGGCGGTCCACGGCGCGGGGCAGTCCTCGGACTCTTCGCATGTCTGCGAGCACTGGTCGAGTACGCAGATCTGCCATGCGCAGTCCTCGGAGAATTGGTGGAAGGCGATGTTGTGCTGGTAGAGTCGGTCGTGCGCATCCATCGATCGCGATGACGTCCGGCTCGTCACCTCGCAGGGTCGGGACGGTCGTCGTCATGTCCCCACTGTCGCACGATCCCACCGGCTCGCATCACGTGGGGAGAAGTCCCCGGCTGCTCCGGCGCTTTCGCGTGCGCGCCAACGATGACACGCTCACTACCAGCAATGCGCCCGTCGCCGCCGTCCTCTCGCTCCTCCGAGTCGTCCCGCTGCCACGCGCGGCGGCGCCTCGGCGGTGCGATCGTCTGCGGAGCTCTGCTCGCGGCGTCCCTCGCGGCCAGCGGCTGCTCGCGCGCCGCCGCCTGGGATCTCGGCAATCCCCCGGGGCGCGGCGACACGATCCTCTGCGCCGATGAGTCTCGACCTGCCGAGCGTCGCGACGACGGCGTCGCCGTGTGTCCGTGGGGGGCTGCGTTCGATGGGAAGTCGATCGGGCGCGTGGACGAGGCCGGCCGCTACACCGCAGAACTACGCATTCGGGCGTCGCCGTTCCACATGAACCTCTGCGAGACCGTCGCGTTCGCCGGCTACCCCAGCGGCGAAATCCTGAGCCCAGCGGTGGTCTCGTGGTCGGCCCGACCGGGCGACGTCGCGAGCGGCTGGGGGCCCACCGTGCCGCTGATGATCGGCCGCGGATACCTCGACTGCGAGCTCGAGCGCCTCTACTTCACGGTCCGCGATGACTGCTTCGTGATCGGCCGCGACGGAGAACGGCAGCCCATGGAGTGCCTGCCCGAGGTTTTCGCGAGCCTGCATGAGTGGTCCATCCTGCCCAGGCAAGGCGACGCCCAGCGTGTGACCGCGACCCCCGCCGACTAGGCTCGCGGGTCCCCGGAAGTGCGACAACGAGAATGGAGCGGCGGACTCGGCGTAGGTCCCAGGCGCCGACACCACCACTCGCGTTGGCGCGCACGAAGGTCGGCACGCCGCCTTTGCACGGTCGGACGTCCTTCGTCGAACGGCAACGCGTCGGCTGGTGGGCTCGGCCCGACGACGAGCAACCCTGCAAGCAGCGACGTCACGCTCCACGACAGCGTTGGATCGCCCTTTCGTGCCCGTGTTGAGCGATCACCTCCACCGCAACGACGCGAAGCCCCAAGCCTGTACCACCCTTCGGTAGCATTGCGATTGTATCGCCGGTGTCCACGCGGCACGATGCAACGGTGATCGTCGCCGTGGTGAATTCCGGGAGTTCCTCGATCAAGGCCGATGTCGTGGACACCGCGACCGGTCAACGGCTCGCGCGGCTGCGCGCGGAGCGACTCGGGACCGCGCAGGCGGTGGTGCGCCTCGACGACGGCGCCCCCGAGCCGCTGGCCGCGATCGCCATACCCGCGGTGCTACGCCTGGTGTTGCCGCCCCTGTTCGAGCGCGCCCCTGCGATCGCGGCGATCGGGCATCGCGTCGTGCACGGCGGCGATCGCTTCGTCGCCGCCACGCCGATCGACGACGACGTGGTCGCGGCGATCGACGCCCTGGGCCCGCTCGCGCCGCTGCACAACCCCGCCAACCTCGCGGGCATCATCGCGTGCCGCGAACTCCGGCCCGATCTGCCCCAAGTCGCCGTGTTCGACACCGCCTTCCACGCGACCCTGCCGGCGCGCGCGCGGACCTACGCGATCGATCCAGCGTTGGCCGCCAAGCACGGGATCCGCCGTTTCGGATTCCACGGCACCAGCCACGCGTGGGTCGCCACCCGCGCAGCCGAGCACCTCGGCGAGCGGCTCGAGGACCTGCGCATCATCACCTGCCACCTGGGCAACGGCGCCAGCGTGACCGCTGTGGAGTGCGGGCGCAGCGTCGAGACCAGCATGGGCATGACCCCGCTCGAGGGTCTGGTCATGGGCACGCGGGCCGGTGACATCGACGCCGGCGCGCTGCTGCACCTGCTGCGCGCCGAGGGCCTGGACGCCGATGGGCTGGACGATCTGCTGAACCGGCGCTCTGGACTGGCCGCGCTGTCCGGCATCGGTCAAGACATGCGCGACATCGAGGATCGCGCGGCCGACGGTGACGATCGCTGCCGCCTGGCGATCCGCGTGTTCTGCCACCGACTGCGCAAGTACATCGGCGCCTACGCGGCGATCATGGGCGGCGTCGACGTCATCGTGTTCACCGGCGGCATCGGCGAAAACAGTGCGGAGGTCCGACACACCGCCGCGGCGCGCCTCGACTTTCTGGGCGCGCGCCTCGACGAGGATCGCAACCGGGGTGCGAAGGTCGGCCCGGGGGCGCCGGTTGCCGAGATCTCGACGCCCCACAGTCGTGTGCGACTGCTGGCGATCGCGACCGACGAGGAGCTGGCGATCGCACATCAGGCCGCCGGGGTTGTCGCCGGCCTCGCCCGGGTCGAGGGCGAGCGTCGGATCCCCATCGCCGTATCCGCGCGCCACATCCATCTCACGCCCGAAGCCGTGGCGACGCTGTTCGGACCCGGCCACCCGCTGACCCCGCGCAACGAGCTGTCGCAACCGGGCCAATTCGCGTGCGAAGAGACCTTGACGATCATCGGCCCCAAGCGTCGCCTCGAGCACGTGCGCGTGCTCGGTCCGGTGCGACCGAAAAATCAGGTCGAGATCTCGCGCACCGACGAGTTCTGGCTCGGCGTCGACGCGCCGGTACGCAACTCCGGCGACACCGCCGGATCCGCCAGCATCACGCTCGAGGGCCCCGCGGGCGCATTGACCCTGACCGAGGGTCTGATCTGCGCCGCGCGCCACATCCACATGACCCCGGCCGACGCCGAGGTGTTCGGGGTCGACGATGGCGACGTCGTCGAGGTCGCCGTCGACTCGGCGGGCCGCAACCTGGTGTTCGGCGACGTGACCATCCGCGTGTCACCGAAGTTCCGCCTCGAGATGCACGTCGACACCGACGAGGCCAACGCTGCCGAGCTGACCCCGGACGCCGAGGGGATGTTGATGGCGACCTCGGGCACCGCCCGACTGCGCCGGCGGTCCCTGCCCGCCGGTGGCACAAAGCCGACGCCATGCGTGCCCAAAGGGGCTTGAAGCGTCGGCAGCTGCGATCTCGCGCACGGACGGGCGATTGGTGAACTCGATCGCGTTCGTCCACGTGATCCTCTGCGCAGGAAGGCGATGCGGTGGCCCTTGAAGGCTGGGGCGGAGGGTCGTAGACTGGGTTGTATCCGGCGGCGGTTTGTCCCGCGCGGATGGGCCAGAATCGGGCCAAAGTGGATGGGTTGGCTAGTGGAACGTCGATTAGGAGCAATCATGATGTCGAGCAAGAGGTTCTCGAGGGTGCTGTCACTTGCGATCGTCACCGTGGTCGCCTGCGGTGCGCCCGACGATGGCACCGACACCGATCCCGTCTCACTGCAATGCGGCCACCAGGGCGTGCTCTACGAGCCCGGCGAGGAGTTCACCACCGGTGACGGCTGCGTCACCTACCGCTGCGAGGACAGCGGAACGCTGACACCGACCCTCGACAATCGCATCACCATCGCCGGTGACCTCGACCTGCCGACCGCCGAGGACGTCGCCGCCCAGGCGTGTGTGGGTGTGGTCGAGGGCTCGCTGACCATCTCCGGCACCGCCGCCGATCTGTCCGCGCTCGGCCAGCTCACACGGGTCGGCGGCACCCTCGACATCTCCGCCTCGGACACCGTCACGCTCCACGGACTCGAGGCGCTCACAGAGGTCGGCGCCGGCATCATCATCGCTGACCACGCCGCGCTGACCTCGATGTCATTCATGCCCAACCTCCGCGTGGTCGGCGGCATCGAGAGCCGCAACAACGATGCGCTC
>CANLQR010000016.1 GCA_947492135.1 Deltaproteobacteria bacterium
TCGGGCTCGCCAGGGCGCTCGAGTTGTGTCTGACTGGCGCCGTGATCGACGCCAACGAAGCTCTGCGGCTCGGCCTGGTCAATCGTGTCTTGCCCCGTGGAGAGCTCATCGCCGCGGCGATGACCACGCTCGAGACCGTGGCGCAGCAGGCCCCGTTGGCAATCGCGCGGTGCAAAGCCGTGCTCCACCGCGGTGCAGAGCTGCCGCTCGCCGCGGCCAACCAGCTCGAGCGGGAAGGGTTTGCGGCGCTGTTCGCCACCGCGGATCAAAAAGAGGGCATGAGCGCCTTCTTGGGCAAGCGGCCGGCCGATTTCGCCGGCCGCTGACGGCCGCACCTCCGGCGCCGGCGGGGCGCCCGCTGGGTGGGGCGCTGGCAAGCCCCACGGTGGCCGTGGCCGGGCGGACGCGGTACGCTCCGCCGCGGCGATGGATCTCACGCTCTCCGAAGAACACGAAGCGCTCGTGCGAATGGTGCGCGAGTTCGCCATTCGCGAGGTGCAGCCCAAGGCCGCCGCCATCGACAGGGATTCGCGCTTCCCCAGCGAACTCGTGGCGCGCATGGGCGAACTCGGCCTGATGGGGATCGAGGTCGAGGTCGAATACGGCGGCAGTGGGCTCGATCCGATCGCCTACGTGTTGGCCATGGAGGAGGTCTCCGTCGCCTGTGCGTCGACCGCCGTGATCATGAGCGTCAACAACTCGCTGGTCTGCGATCCGCTGGTGAAGTTCGCCACCGAAGCCCAGAAGCAACGCTGGCTGGTGCCTCTGGCGTCCGGGCTCAAGCTCGGGTGTTTCATGTTGTCGGAGCCCGAGGCGGGCTCCGACGCAGCAGCGCAGCGCACGGTGGCGACGCCCGACGGTGACGGCTGGGTCATCGACGGCATCAAGAACTGGATCACCAACGGCCCCCAAGCCGACGTCGGAATCCTGTTCACGATGACCGATCGCGCGGCTGGTCATCGCGGAATCACTGCGTTCATCATCGACATGCACGCCGATGGGGTCCGCCGCGGTCACAAGGACGATAAGCTCGGAATCCGGGGCAGTCACTCCTCCCAGGTTTCCTTCGACCAGCATCGCGTGGGGCCCGAGCAGCTGCTCGGGAAGGTCGGCGAGGGCTTCAAGGTGGCGATGTCCACGCTCGACTGCGGGCGCATCGGCATCGCTGCGCAGGCGCTTGGTATCGCCCGCGCGTCGTTCGAAGCCGCTGCCGCCTATGCGTGCATGCGCAAGACGTTTGGTAAGCGGGTGATCGACCACCAGGCCATGGGCTTCTTGCTCGCAGACATGGAGACCGAACTCGAGGCGGCTCGGCTTTTGACCCTGCGGGCGGCCGCCGCCAAGATGGCGGGTCGTCGGCATAGCGTGGAGTCAGCGATGGCCAAGCTCTACGCCTCCGAGGCGGCGAACCGCCTCGCGAAGGCCGCCATCCAGATCCATGGCGGCAATGGCTACGTCACGGAGTTTCCGGTGGAGAGGTTCTACCGAGACGCGAAGATCACAGAGATCTACGAAGGCACCAGCGAGATCCAGCGGTTGGTCATCGCCGCCGACTTGCTCAGGGCCTGAGAACGCCCGAAGGAGACACACCATGACCCAGATTCATCCTCTGTCGCTCGCGCTGCTGCTCGCGCTGCCGACGTTCGGTTTCGTCGGTTGCAAAAAGGTCGACACCGATCACCCTGACGTCGCCTCCGGCCATCGGAAGAACAAGTACCACTCAGACATCGTCACGGGGACGTACCGAGACGACCACGACGATCAGGGTAAGGGCATCATGCCCAACACATTGCGTTCGATCGAGGACACGATCAACAACGTCTACGAGAAAGACTTCGAGCGCTGCCTCGAGGACGAGATGTCGATCGCGGATACGCGCTTCATGCGGAGCGCGTTCAGTGTCGAGTTCAAGATCGACACAAGCGGCAAGTCCAGCAACGCAACCGTGATCAACATCTGGCTCAAGACTCAGAACGCCAAGGGTTCCAATATCGCCGAGGTCCCTGCGGACAACCTCAAAGCCTGCATCGCCGCGGCGATCTCGGAGTGGGTGTTCGACCCGCCGCCTGAGGTCGACCACGTGCACACCTACAAGGGCCAAGTCGGCGAAGCGTTCTAGAACGATGTACGATCTCGTTCCCGAGCCTGGTGAACTCGCCGTCCAAACCCTGGCCCAGCGCATCGCTGGCGAGGTCCTGCGTCCGGCTGCTGTCGACCTCGACCGCCGCGGGGGCTTCCCGACGGAAAGTCTGCTCGCGTTGTCGCGTTCCGGGTTGATGGGCATCAACGTTCCCCGCGACCTCGGCGGACTTGCTGCCGGGCCGGTCGCCTACAGCCTGGCCGTCACCGCGCTGGCCCACGCCTGTGCATCGACCACCGTGGCGCTGTGCGTGAACAATATGGTCGCCGAGGTCGTGACGCATTTCGGTTCGCCCGACCAGCGCGCGGCGCATGTCCCGAAACTGTGCGACGGCGGGCACGTGGTCGGTGCGTTCGCCCTGTCGGAGGCCAGTGCGGGGAGTGATCCCGCTGGCATGCGCACACGAGCCCGACGCACCGAGCGAGGGTGGGTGATCGACGGTAGCAAGTTGTGGATCACCAGCGGCAGCGACGCGGGGTTGTTCGTGGTCTGGGCCAAGACCAGCGACGATCCGGGCACGCGCGGCATCTCGTGCTTCCTGGTGCCTGGCGACACCCCAGGCCTGTCGCGAGGAAAGCCGGAGCACAAGCTCGGGCTGTGCGGGAGCACGACGTGCGCCATCGAGTTTTCTGGCTGTGAGGTCGGACCGCAAGCGCTGCTCGACGATGTTGGGCGAGGGTTTCGCGTGGCCATGATGGCGCTCGACGGCGGACGGATCGGAATCGCTTCGCAGGCCATTGGCATCGGTCGTGCGGCGACTCAAGCGGCAGCCTCGTGGGCGTGCGAGCGGTACGGCGCAAACGGGGTCCCCCAAGGCGTCGCGTTCGCTTTGGCCGACAGCGCCACTGAACTCGATGCTGCGGCGCTGCTCACGTTGCGCGCCGCTTGGCTCAAGCGTGAGGGCCGTCCGTTCTCGCATCAGGCGAGCATGGCGAAGCTGCTCGCCAGCGAGAAAGCCTTCGCGGCCTGCAACCGCGCGCTGGGGATGATGGGGGCCCAAGGGCAGGACTGTGATCACCCGGTCGAACGGTTCTTCCGCGACGTCCGCGTTACCATGATCTACGAGGGCACCAGCGAGGTGCAGCGTGTGGTCGTGTCACGGGACATCGCGAGACGCTACGACGCCGATCCCCGAAGCCCGTCGGAGCTCAGGCTTTGAAGTGGCCGGCGCACGTCGAGGCGTTGCAGGGCGCGGTTGTGGCTTTGGGAGCCCGCGAGTTGGGCCCAAACGCAGCGCGCTGGGATAGCAGCGCCGGCTTCGAGCCGACGTTCGCCGCGAAAGTGGCGGACTGGGGGTTGTTTGGTGTCAGCGTGCCCGAGGTTCAAGGTGGCGCCGGGGCGGGCTTGCTTGGCGCAGCCGTGGTCATCGAAGAGATCGCGGCGCACAGCGGCTCGCTCGCGATGCGGCTCGCGCTGCACGAGGGCGTGGCGGTCGGCTTCGCACTTGGCCTCGCAGACACGTCCTTGCTCGCGCGACTCATCGGCAACGGCGGCTTCGCGGGCTGGGTTGGTCTGGGCCGCGGCGTGACCGCCGAGCAGTCCAGCGATCGACTGCGACTGCAGGGCTCGGTTTGCATGGCGCCCGGTGACGGCGACCTCGTGGTCGCCGGTCACGGCACCGGCGGGCCGCGAGTCGGTTTCGTCGCGGCGGATCAGCTCAGCTCGGGTCGTGCTCGCGCGGCGTGTGGCCTTCGTGCCGTGGGTTGGACGGACGTCGTGATCGATGCCGATGTCGAGCACTCAGGCAACGCGGCCGTGGCCGCACGACTGGGCGCGCGCCTGTCGGTACTCATCGGCGCGGTCGCGTGCGGACTTGCCCGCGCTGCAATCAGTCAGGCGACCGCGTACGCCCAGGTTCGCGAGCAGTTCGGGCAGAGCATCGCGCAGTTCCAGGCGATCCAATGGAAACTCGCCAATGGCGCGACGGAGCGCGACGCGGCGTGGCTGCTCGTCACCGATGCAGCGGGTCGGCTCGATGCCCAGCGGCCCGCTGCCAATGAGGCGGCCGCCCGCGCTCAGCTCGCGGCGGTGCGTATGTCGGTCTCGGCGTGCTCCGAGGCCCTCCAAGTCCACGGCGGCTATGGCTACACCCGCGAGTTTCCGATCGAGCGGCTGCTCCGCGACGCGCGGGCGTGCACTGCGATCGATCGTGGCGATGATGACCTTCGCGCGGCCCTCGCTGCTGCCATCACCGCGAGATTCGAGTAGCGGCGAGGTCAAATCACCGCCGAGAGGGAACCCCGGCACCAGCCGCGGAGCCCTGCGCAAGAGCAGGCGAACCACGAGCGAAGGGCACGTCGGCGCTGACCGAACGTGCCCTTGGAGGCGGGAGGCGAGAACGAGGTCAGCGGCGTGCTAGCGCGAGGTGACTGCGCAGTTGGAGAAGTAGAGCACCGAAGCCGAGACCAGTTGGGCGTCTTGGTCGACGTCGCGGTCGGCCAACGGCTGCCAGCGGCCGGCCTTGTCGGAGATGAGCAGCAGGTCGTTCAGGTCGAGCCCGGCAAGCTCAAACGAGCGATCGTCGGCATCCGCTGCGAGGTCGTAGGTGAGGCTGGCGGGAGCCAGCAGGCTTACGCCGGCAGGCTCGATGGCGTAGGCGGTGCCGATGGCCCCATGGGGTGCATCGTCGAGGACCTCGATCGTGATCGCGACCTCGTCGGTCAACGCGCCGGCGGGGATGTCCAGGGTGACGCGCCCGTCAGCCGAGGTCACCACACCTCCCCGAGGCCCAACCGTGTCGCCGGCATCGCATCCCGCGAAGATGGAGAGCGCCAGGGCTGCCGCGAGGGTCGTGGTCGTCATCGTCGCCATGTCTGCGTAGGCTGCAGGGTCTATACCGTGCGACGTCAGAGCCAAGTTGGTGCAATTACGGGGCATGGCAACCCGAGTGGCCACGGCTGGGCAACTAGCCCGCTGGCGACCGTCGTAGCCGCCTCGGTAGTCAACCTCACAAAACCGGCACCCTATTCAAGGCCCAGATCGGCGACGTCGTCCTCGTCGAGACCAAAAAAGTGGCCAAGCTCGTGCAGAACCGTGACTTCGACCTGTTCGGCCAGTGTTCCGTCGTCCGTCGCGATCGCCAGCAGGTTTGCGTAGAACAGGACGATCCGTGTCGGTCGGGTGTCGGCGTGGCCAGCTTTGCGCGCGAAGTCGGTCGCGCCTTCGAACAGGCCCAAGGCCCGAGGATCGAAGCACTCCCGCACCAGATCGACGCTGGGGCGGGCCTCGAGCACGACGGGGACCTCCTCGATGCGCTCGGCGAGGTGGGCGGGCAGGCTCTCTAGAGCCCGCCGCGCGTGATCCTCGATGAAGGCCAGGTCGGCCGGCGTGCCCACGCCCGCACGACGGTCGGCACGCGTGTCGAGGGCGAGCACCAGGAGGTTGTGTTCGATCATGCCGGCCATGTCGCCGCGGTCCTCGAGCAGGCTGGCGAGCAGATGCTGGGCATCGGCGTGTTCCGGGTCGTCGGCCACGGCCGCACGCAAGCTGGCCTCCGCCGAGCGCCAGTCGTCGACGAGCAGTGCGAGTTCTGCCTGAAGCAGCAGGACCTCTGCCGCCTGCGGCGCGAGGGCGACGGCCTCGCCAATCGTCGTGCGCGCGCGCGCCGGGTCATCGCTGGCGAGCAGATCGAGCGCCTCCTCGACCAGGTGGGCGAGGACGTCGGCCTGGGCCGCGGAGAGTCGTGTACGGGCGGGCGCCATGGGCCCCAGAGCATCGCGCGTCCGCGTCGCCGAACCCAGACCGAATCACCGGCCAGGATGGGGTATACCCTGCGCCCGCATGCCCGTACCTGTCGAGATCCGCATCAGAACGCTCGCCACGGGCGGTGATGCCGTGGGTCACCCCACCACAACCCACGCTGGCGCGCCGGCGACATGGTTCGTCGCCGAAGCACTGCCGGGCGAACTCGTCCTGGCCCGCACCCTGCGAACCGCCCGCAAGCACGTGGTCGCGGCGGTCGAGCAGGTGCTCGAGCCGAGCGCGGACCGGGTCAAGCCCCCGTGCGCGCTTGCAGGCACGTGCGGCGGCTGCGGGTGGCAGCATGTCGCGCCCGCGGCCCAACTTGGTCTCAAACTCGGGATGGTCAAGGACGCGCTACGTCAGCTCGGGGTCGAACCGGTGCTCGGCGACGCTCCAGCGGTCGGCGACGGCCTGGGCTATCGGCGTCGCGCGCGGCTGCACTACCGCAAGGACGGCGAGAGCTTCGTGCTCGGGTTCATGCGCAAGCGCAGTGACGAGGTGATCGACGTCCCGGCATGTCCGGTGCTTGTGGCGCCGCTGCGGCACGCGCTCACGCGTCTGCGTCGAGTGGCCGCGCTGTTGCCCGCCCATGGTGAGGTTCATGCGCTCACCGATGGCAAACAGGTGGCGCTGGGCCTCGCTGGCGTGCGGCCCACCGACGAGCTGCGGGCGGCGCTGGAAGAGTGCCTCGACCGCGTGCTGGTCGGTGTCGAGATTCGGGGTGGGCGCGCGCGTATTCGCGTTGGCACCCCGGTACTCGAGATCGACGGTGGAGGCGGGCTGCCGCCGATGTTGGCTTCGCCGTTCGTGTTCACGCAAGCGCGCGCTGACGTGAATCGGGCACTTTTGCGGCACGTGCTCGGCCGGGCCAAGCCCCATGGAAAGCGGGTGCTCGAACTCTACGCAGGCGCGGGCAATTTCACCCGAGCACTCGCGCGCGTCGCGAGTCGGGTATGGACGTGCGACGACGACCGCGAATCGGTGGGCCTGCTGCGCAAGCTCGCCGAGGCACAAGGTCTGCCGATCAATGCCAAGCATGGGGACGTCGCCGCACTGATTCCGCGTATCGCCAGTGGTGCGACGCGGTACGAGGTGGTCGTCGCCGACCCGCCCCGCGGCGGTCTCGGCAAGGAAGCGACCGAGGCCTTGGCGGTGGTGGCCACCGAGCGGATCGTGCTGGTCGCTTGCGACCCGGCGACGCTCGCCCGCGATCTCGAGGTGCTGGTGCGTCACGGCTGGGCCATCGACGATGTCACCGTGTTCGACCTCATGCCGATGACTCCCGAGGTCGAGTGCGTGGCGACCCTGCGGCCAGCCACTGGCATCACGGCTGCGAACCCAGCGAAGCCGCAAGCGTGACCCGGTCAGGTTCGGCGTCGAGCCCGTTGGCCAAGATCAAGGCGGGCGAACTCGCCCCCGTCTATGTGCTCTACGGAGCCGAGCACGCCCTGATACGGGTGTGGATCGACGCAATTCGGGTGGCGGCCGTGGACGAGAACTTTGCGGCGTTCAACCACGAGCGGTTCGCGGGTCGCGACCTCGAGGGACCGGGCAAGGTCCTCGAGGCCTGCATGCAGGTGCCGCTGATGGCCAAGCGTCGCCTCGTCGAGCTCGACGAGCCCGAGGCGATCGGCAAGGGCAGGGGCCCCGCCAATCCAAAACTGCTCGACACGCTCGTCGCGTATCTCGCGGCGCCCAATCCCAGCACGGTGCTGGTGGTGACGTCGGCCGGCATCGATGCACGATCGCGATTGGTCACGGCGGCCAAGAAAACTGGAGTCGTCGAGAAGTTCGAAGGCTTGCGTCGCAATGACGACGCACTGCTATTCGTGCAGACGCAGGCGCACGAAGTCGGCATCGCCATCGACTCGGATGCTGCTGGGTTGATCGTCGAACGCGTGGGCACCTCGCCCTCAGCTCTCGCGGCTGCGCTCGAGCAGGCCTCGCTCTACGCCGGGGTCGGCGTGCGCGTGACGTGCGAGCACGTCGCAGCGGTGGTGACCGACTCGCGCGACGCCGTCGTGTTCGACCTGACGGATGCGGTGGGCATGGGTCGTCACGAGCGAGCGATCGCCGTCTTGCGGCGCATGTTCTCCCAGGGCGATCGCGGGATGGGCGAGGCCGTGCCCCTGGTGGGTCTCCTGGCCCGTCAGCTGCGGATGCTGATGCTCGCGCACGGCGTCGGGCTACGCGCGGGTGAGGTGGCATCGGCGGCCGGCGTGCCGCCTTTCATCGCGAGCAAGCTGGTGGAGCAGGCGCGACAGTTCGGTCCAGACCGACTGCGTCGGGCCTTCGCGGCACTCGTGCGGCTTGACGGCGACCTCAAGGGCGGATCCTACGTGGTGAACCACGCGCCCGAGCTCGCGCTCGAGCGCTGGATCCTGGAGTCGTGTGACGCCCTGGGCGCTGTTGCTCGACGCTGAAGCCCGCTCGATCGAGCCAAGGCCGCGCGATGCTGGCGGCAAGCGAACCAAAAAACAACGCGACGCTCGGTCACCCGAACGCCGCGGAGGCACGAAATACGTCGTTGAAACGACGTATGAGATCCAGGTGCGCGCTCTAGGCCGGTTTGACGGCGACCGCTTTGGTCAATCGGGAGACGTAGCGCGATGCGGTGTTGCGGTGGATGACACCCTTGCTTGCGGCCTTTGTGATCGCGGTGACGGCTGCGGGCAACGAGGCCTTCGCAGCATCGCCATCTCCGCCATCGAGCGCGCGACGGACCCTCTTCATGAAGGTGCGCATGGACGACAGGTGGGTCAGGTTCCGCGCTCGACGCTTGAGCCGCTGACGGTTTCGCTTCTCTGCTTGCTTGTGATTGGCCACGGCGACTCTCGGTTCGGAGGCGCACTCTAGCGCTTTGGGGGCGCTGCTTGTCAAGCCGGGCCGGCGGGTGCAGCCTATTGCCAGCAGTGAGCATACTGGCAGCAGTTGGCATTCCGGGGACTCCATGGCGGCGCGGACGCCAGGCGGTCGCGATAGGTCTCATCGGCGCGGCCGGGATCGGCTGCGTTTTCACGGCGCCACGGCTCCTCCCTGAGGAACTCGCGGCGCAAGAGGCGGAGCAGGCCCAGCGGACCGCGTTGGCGCAGGCCAGCAAGGCCCCAGGTGCCCCAGGGGGCAACGGCGAGCCCAGTGGTCCGAGGTTCGTCGCAGGCGACGAGCCGGAGCTTGGGATGACCGAAGAGGAGATCCGCGAGTACGCGACCGCCCAGGGCGATCCCGAAGGCGGTGATTTCATCCTCGACGAGGCCCTCGAAGGGCTGCCCGCTGGAGCGCACCTGTGGGCCCGACTCGAGATGCAAGACGGCGCACTCGAATGCGAGCTGTTTCCTAGCCTCGCGCCACGGACGGTGGCCAACTTCGTCGGGCTCGCGCGTGGCAAGCGAGCCTCTCGCGACGCCGAAGGTGTCTGGTCCGCACGGCCGTACTTCGACGGCACGGTGTTTCACCGGGTGATCGAGGGTTTCATGATCCAAGGTGGGGATCCCACCGGGACTGGTACGGGGAACAGTGGCTACGTGATCCCCGACGAGTTCGGGGAGGGCCTGTTCCATGATCATCCCGGCATGCTGAGCATGGCGAACCGCGGGCCGACGACTGGCTCCGCGCAGTTCTTCATCACCCTCGCCCCGACGCCGCACCTCGACGGTAAGCACGCGATTTTCGGCCGCTGCACCGACGCCTCGGTGACCCTCGCGGAGCGCATCGCGGCGACCGGCGGAACTGGTGATCGCCCACGGACGCCGCAAACGATCCTTCGCGTCGAGATCACCTACCGCTGAGCCGCGGAGCGCTTGAGTCCGCGGGCCGCCGTTTCAGGCGTGGTGCCACGCCTGGTCCGGTGGGAGGCGCCTGGCTTGGCGCGCTTGGCTCGAGGCTTGCGCACGCGCTCGGGTGGGGCCTGACCCGGACCTCGATCGATTCGGCCGCCGAAGATCGACACATAACGTCGCCCGGCCTCGACACCCGCTCCCACCAGGCCCAGCACGGCGCGCCAGTGAAAATCGCCCTGGGTTGCCCCGCGCCCGCGCGTCCACCAACCCAAACCTGGCCCGATCACCTTCGTATCGACGCGGGGACCGGCGAGGCGCAGGTACGCGCCGGGTACGAGCTGCACGGTCTTGCCCTTGCGGCGGATGTCCCACCAGGCGAACGCGCCGAACGTACCGCGGTTGTCCCCGCGTTCGATGTGCCAGACGAGTGGGAACTGGACGAAGTCGAGATTCTTGCCCTTGCGATGCTGCACGTAGAGCGGACCGAGGGCGGTCCAGGTCTCGTCCTTGCCCCAATTGTCGTCACGCAGAAACAGTGGTGCGATCCAGGTGAGTCGCCGCTGCGCGAAGGCGTGGCTGTGGAAGAACAGCGGTGGCAACACGGCGGTCGCAACTTTGTGTTGCTGACGGACCTGCCACACGACGAGCCCAGCCTGGAAAAAGCGCCGATCTTCGCGGTGTCGGCCGATGAACAGCGGTGGCAAGACCAAGGTGAGGTTGCGATCCTCGAGTCGATGGGCGCGACGAAAATACAGCGGGAAGATCATCAACCGCCGATGGGTGTTGGTCGTGCGCATCGCGACCGGCCCGCCGTACCAGCTGAGCAGTTTGCCGGGTCGGTTGTTCAGCCCGAACAACGGCGTGTACAGCTTGGAGCCCTGGGCGTCACGGTCGTACACGTACAGTAGAGATCCGTGGGTCAACCGACCCTTGCCGTCCTTGCCGTACAAGAAGAGCGGCACGCTGCCCCACAGCGTGTAAGTGCACTTGGGGTCGTCCTCGGTCAAGAATCCGCACTTGCGGTGGCGGAACAACAGCGGCGCGAAGCCGGTGAAGCGCGAATTCTTCTGGACCCGGAAGACGTCGACGAAACCCGGAGGCGCGATCGAAAATCGCGTGAAGTTGTGCAGGCGCTTGCCGCCGAACACAAACGGGAACACGCCCCAGGTCCGCTTGCCGTTGGCCCGTTGTCGATCGAACCAAAACGGGGCGGCGACGGTGGTGTGCTCGCCGGACTGCTTCTTCGCGATGTGGACGATCGTCGGTAGCGAGATCAGCCGGCGATCGGTGTCGCTGTCCATCCACCATGCCAGTGGGAGGACTCCGGTGTTCAGCGACTTGCGACTGAGACGATGGAAAAAGGGCCCAGCGATCAACGTGTGGGTCTGACGCACTCGGTCGCGGGACCAAAAGAACCCAGTGCCGGCGTCGACGTCGACGCCGTTTGGCTGCCGCTGTCGAAAGTAGAACGGCACCACTGCGAGATTCTTGCGCGCGCGCTCCCCACGAAGCTCGCGACGCCAGATCAGCGGCGAGAACATGTCGAGGTCGTCGTTCTTGGACCGATGACGGATCAAGAACGGGACCACGCTGACGTTGCGTAGCAAGCCGTCCGCAGTACGCTCGGTCGTGGTCCAGACGAACGGGGCCACGCCAGTGACAGTACGGGTAGGGGTCTGTCGACGGACGAACGGGCCCCACACCAGCGTGCGGGTCGTCGCCGTCTTGTAGATGCCGCCGAGGAGCGAGACCGTGAGACGGTCGTCGCCCCGCTGTCGCCGATAGTAGAACGGCACAACCGCTGTGTGACGCTCGGCGCCGCCGTCGCGGACTGCATCCCAGACCAATCCCAAGGCCCCGAACGTGCGCTGGTCGGGCGCGCTGTGGCGAACGAACAGCGGCGAAAGTGTCAGACGACTGCGCGAGGCCACGTCGGTGACGTCAGCGAACAGCAACAAGGGCGCGACGCCGTAGCGGTGCTTGCTGCCGGTGCCCCAGAACAACAGCGGCGCAAGTCCACCATCGATGTCCTTGTCGCGGCGGTGGAGGTAAAACGGCGCGACGACCACTGTGCGACGCTTCGCTTCGCGGTCGTGGGCATGCCACACCAGCGGCGTGATGACCTGCCAGCGCGTGGTCCCACGTCGCCCCGCAAAGACCCCGAGCAGCGGAGCTCCACCGCGGACGTTGCCCTTGTGCTTGTCGAAGAAGCCCAGCGGGCCGAGCACCACGGTGCGCCGCGGATCAGCGCCGCCGGGGCGGTTCACGTGCCAGAACACGCCCAGCACGCCTTGGGTCGCCGTGCCGTCATCGCGACGGCCGACCCACGTCAGCAGCGGAGGTACAAACGCTCCATAGCCTTTGGGCGTGCGCATCCCACCGCCGAGCAGCGTCCAGACCGAGGTGCGATCGGGGGTCTTTCGCGAGAAGCCCAGCGGCAGCAGCACGCGCACCGTGGTGGCGTTGACGCGGTCACGGAACTGAAACCACAGAGGCGCTGCGAAGATGTTGCGTTGCCGCGGATCGTCATAGATGCCCACCGGCCCGGCGAGCGTGAACTGACTGCCGCGCAGCGTGTTGCGAGTCCGCCAGACCAGGGGCGTTGCCGCGAAGATCCGGCGGTCGCGATCGCGATGCTCGAAGCTCAGGGCGAGCGGCACCGCCCAGGCGCTGCGGCCACGCGCTCGGTCGCTGCGCTGGATCCACGGCAACGTCCAGACCTCGCGCCGGTTGCCGAACTCGCTTTGGTGCCAGAGCGCGAACGGGGTGACCGCGACCCACCGTCGGCCTTTGACCCGGTTCTCCGCGCCCATGTACGCGAAGGCGAAATCGAAGCGCTTCATGCCTCGGCGAAAGCGCCAGAACACCGGTCCGGCGACGAACCATCCGCGGTCGTTCTCGGCGTTGGTGTCCTCGCGGAGCTTGTGTCCGTACCAAAAAAGCAGGGCCGACACGCCGCGAAATCCGTCGGGCCGCTTCTGCTGGTAGTGGAACGGCGCGACGAGGAGGTTTTTGACGTACTTGGTGCCCCACGCCCACACGAGGGGGAACTGACCAAAGTTGTATTGCTCGCCAATGCGGCGATAACCCATCAACAGCGGCACCGTGCCCCACACGGTCTTGCGCTCGGAGTAGCTGCCGAAGAACAGCGCGGGCAGGCTGAGCCAGCGGCGCTTGCCGCCATCGGTACCCCAGCCAAACGTCAGCGTGGCGTCGACATGAAGCAGCTTGGTCGTGTTGCCGGCGGTCGGCTCGCGATGCACGAACAGTGGCGGGAAGCCGATCGCGCGGGTCCGATGGGTGTCGTACGTGCGATCGATCCACAGCGGCGGTACCGATCGCGACCTGAGTAGCTTCGAACGCACGTCAGGCTTGGCCGGGACCACCGCGGCCGGTTCGTCGGTGCGTGGCGCAGCGGGGTCGGCGGCCCCAGCGGGCGGAGGCGGAGGCGGCGCAAACCGCCATGGACTCGGTAGCGCGGCGAGAGGCGGCGCGGGTGGTGCGAGACTGAACATCGTCGCCCCGGGGTGCCAGGTGACGCTGCTGGCCAACACCGGTGCGATTCGTGGCTGGACCGCGCGAGTCTTCGGCGGCGCGGCGAGTCGCGAACGCTCGCCCGCGAGCGCGTGCGTGCGCGAACCTGCGCGCGCCGGTGGTGCCACAAGCCATGCGCACCCGAGGCCGACCACCACGAGCAGGCGCACCAGGAGGGCTCGAAGGAGCGTCCGCTTCAGGGCGCGACGCGTTGCAGCCGCGCGCTCGTTTGCGGGGGACTCCACGGGACGGCCGGGAATAACGAATCTGGGCCGGGGGGTCAACGGCCGCGGGTCGGCCTTTGCGGGGCACCTGAGCCGGCAGCGCGCTCGCGCGGTGCGGAGGATCACTGGCCGCCGGCGCGGGACGCTTTGACACGGTGCCCAGGTTCGACCAGTCTCCTGCGCCGTGCGACCCGCGGCGGTTCCCGATGCCCTGGTTGTCGACGTCTCCGCGATGCGTCGACGTAGCGAGTCCCATGTGGCGCTCGAGCGCGAGCTTGCGATCGGCTGGCTCCGTGAGGCGTTGCGCGACACCGACGCCGAGGTCGAGGCACCCGCCCACGTGAAGCTCGACGTGGTCATTCAAGGGGACGGCAGCGCCATCGTGACCGGGTCCCTGCGGGGTGGGTTTCAGGTCCCGTGTGCCCGCTGTCTCGACCTCGCCGAGGTGAGTGCGGATGGCGCCATCGCAGCGATGTTTGTCCGCGAGGGTGGTGCGCATCGTCTCCCCGACGAGACGGACGATCTCGCGGAGGACGACGATGAGGGTGGCGCAGATCTCTGGCCCTTCGACGGGATGAGCCTCGATCTCGCGCCGCTCCTGGTCGAGACCGTCAAGCTCGCGTACCCGATGCGCGTGCTGTGCACCCGCGGTGCGGCCTGCAGAGGTCTGTGCAGCCAGTGCGGGGCGCCACTGAACGAACAGCCCCCAGACACCCCGCGCTGTGCCGTTTGCGGCCGAAACGACCCGCGGGTACCTGAAGTCGACCTCATCCCTTCGGCAGAACCACCCCGTACGGACGCCCTGGCGGAGGCTCTGCGCAAGATTCGAGTCCCTGAGTGAGCTAACACGCGAACGGGCGCTTGCGATTCGTGGCGACCCGCCCCTATTCTCCGCCCCCGAAGCGCCATGGCCGTCCCTAAGAAACGCAAGAGCCCAAGCAAGCGTGACATGCGTCGCGCCCACCACGACAAGGTCACAGCGCCGAATCTGTCGCCGTGCCCAAACTGTCAAGAGCTCATGCTGAGCCACCGCGTGTGCCCGGCCTGCGGGTTCTACCGCGGGCGTCAGGTCATCGAGGTCGCGCAAGAATAGGAGTCGACCTTGTCGTCCGCAGTGATCGCGCTCGATGCATTCGGCGGCGATCAGTGTCCCCACGCCGAGGTCGAAGGCGCCGTCCGAGCGGCCCGCGTGGGAGTTTCCGTGATCCTCGTCGGTGACCGCGAGCCAATCGGCGCGGCGCTGGCCAAGCATCGCGATCACGCGAGCCTTCCGATCACGATTCGGCACGCGCCCGAGCGGATCACGATGGAGGATCACCCGGGTAAGGCGGTTCGGGCAAAGCCCGACGCGTCGATGCCCACGTGCTTCGACCTGGTTCGCAAAGGTGAGGCGGGAGCGGCGATGAGTGCGGGCAACTCTGGCGCCATGTTGGCGTGCGGGTTGTTCAAGTACCGCCGGTTGCGTGGCGTCGATCGGCCCGCGATCGTCACATCACTGCCCAACCGTGACGGTTTCACCACCGTGCTCGACATCGGCGCCAACGTCGAGTGCAAGCCGCTCAACTTCGTGCAGTTCGCGGTGATGGGGGCCGCCTACGCGCGGTTCAAGCACGGTCGTCCCCGACCTCGAGTCGGCGTGCTGTCCAACGGTAGTGAGGATGGCAAAGGCACCGAGCTCACCCGGGCAGTCCACGAGCTGCTGTCGGCGGCCCAGAGTCCGGACTTCGTCTATGCCGGGTATGCCGAGGGTGAGGGCTTCTTCGACGGGCACTTCGACGTGATCGTGACGGACGGGTTTACCGGCAACGTCGCGTTGAAGGTCGCCGAGGCCACCGGTCGGCTGATCGGGCACTGGCTTCGCACTGCGGTGACCGCCGATCTGCGCAGCAAGGTAGGCGCGCTGGTCCTGCGCCCCGCGTTCGCGGCGCTCAAAGAAAACATGAATCCCGACACCTACGGCGCGGCGCCGTTGCTCGGCGTCGACGGTACCGCCTGGATCTGCCACGGTGGCGCCAGCCCGTTCGCGATCGCGAACGCGTTGCGGCTCGCGGCGCGCTCGGTCGACGAAGGCTTGGTCGCCGCGCTCGCCGAATCGCTCGCGCGCAACGCCGACTTCGTCGCGGCAGCCAAGGCCCACGGTGGGGCAGCCGCCGCCAAGTCCGACAAAACAGAGGGTTGAAGCCATGTCGCTCGCATACTTGTTTCCGGGTCAAGGTAGCCAACAGGTCGGCATGGGGCGCGCGCTCTACGATGCGAGCGCAGCAGCCCGTGCGGTGTTCGACGAGGCCGACAGTGCGCTGGGCGAGCCGCTGTCGCGGCTGTGCTTCGAAGGACCCGACGACCAGCTGGTGCTGACGGCGAACACCCAGCCGGCGATCCTCACGTGCAGCCTCGCGGCGCTCGCCGCCCTGCGTGAACAGGGTGCTGCGCCGCCGGCCTACGTGCTCGGGCACAGTCTGGGCGAGTTCTCTGCGCTGGTGTGCGCCGGGGCCCTGGACTTCGCCGACGCGGTGCGGCTGGTCCGGCTCCGCGGTCAGGCGATGCAAGACGCGGTCGCGCCCGGTACCGGTGCGATGGCCGCCGTGATCGGCGTCCCGATCGCCGACCTCGAGGCGATGTGTGTCGAGGCCTCCGGCGATGAGATCGTGTCCCCGGCCAACGAAAACGGCGGTGGCCAGATCGTCGTCGCGGGACACGCGGCGGCCGTGGATCGCCTCATGGCGTTGGCGAAGTCACGCAAGGGCAGGGTGGTGCCGCTCAAGGTGTCCGCACCTTTCCATTGCGCCCTCATGGCGCCGGCCGCCGACCGTCTGGCCGAAGCACTCGATGCCGTGAGGATCGGCCCGCTCACGGTTGCGGTCATCACCAACGTGGAGGCCGAGCCGAACGACGATGCGACGAGGGTCAAGGAACTCCTGGTCCGCCAGGTGACCCATCGCGTGCGTTGGGAGGCATCGGTGCAGCGCGCGGTCGCCCTTGGTGTGACTCATGCGACTGAGTTTGGCCATGGGCGGGTGTTGGCGGGCCTCTGCAAGCGAATCGCGGCCGACCTCGCGGTGACGCCCTGTGGTTCCCCGGCGGATCTCGATGTGCTAAAGGGTGCGCATGCCTCCTGAGGCAGCCTTGCGCCCTTGGCCCGCGTCGCTCGACCTGTCTGGTCGCGTCGCTGTGGTCACCGGCGCGTCCCGAGGCATTGGTCGAGCGATCGCAGTGGTGCTCGCGGAACGCGGTGCGACCCTGGTCGTCAACTACGCCAAGGGCGAGGCGGCAGCCCGCGAGGTGTGTGCCGCGATCGAACAGGCCGGCGGCAAGGCTGTCGCGCTGGGCTTCGACGTCGGCGATGACTCAGCCGTCGACGCCGCGATCAAACACGTGGTCGAAACCCTCGGTGGGCTCGACATCCTGGTGAACAACGCCGGGGTCTCCATCGATGCCTTGATGATGAGGGCCCGCGCAGAGGACTTCGACACTCTGATCCGCACCAACTTGCGCGGCACGTTCCTGTGCAGCAAGGCCGCGACGCGCCACCTGCTGCGCGCCAAGAACCGCGGACGCATCATCAACCTGACCAGCGTCGTGGGTGAGCAGGGCAACGCCGGCCAATCGATGTATGCGGCGACCAAAGCCGGCGTGATCGGTCTGACCAAGTCGCTCGCGCGTGAGCTCGCGAGCCGGGGGGTCACGGTCAACGCCGTCGCGCCCGGGTTCATCGACACCGACATGACCCAGGCTGCGCTCACCGGCGACGCTCGCAGTGCGCTGCTCACCCAGATCCCCCTGGGCCGGGTCGGCGACGCCAGTGAAGTCGCCGAGGCCGTCGCGTTTCTCGCCTCCCCGGCGGCGTCGTACATCACGGGCCACGTGCTGCGTGTGAACGGCGGCTTGCTGATCTAGAGTCCCTCGACTGAACCCGCCCCAACGGCGATTCGCCGCCTAAGCCATCATAGGAGCCGCAAAAACATGAGTGGAGACATCGAAGCCCGCATCAAGGAAATCATCTGCGAACAGCTGGACGTCAAGCCGGAGGACGTCAGCGAGGCCAAGAGCTTCACCGAAGACCTCGGGGCGGACTCGCTGGCGATCGTCGAGCTGGTCCTTGCACTCGAGGAGCAGTTCGACGTGAAGATCCCCGACGACGAGGTCGACAAGATCAAGACCGTCGGCGACGCCGTTAGCTACATCAAGGCTCGCAAAGGCAACTGACCAGCGCCACCGGCATCGCGTTGCGCTCGCGATGCGGGTGGCCTAACAACCGCCCGCCGCGACCCGCTCGCGGCGCCCCGCGCCGACCGGAGTACATGTGGCACGCAGGAGAATCGCGATAACCGGCATCGGCCTGGTCACTCCGCTCGGAATCGGAACTGACGTGACGTGGGCGAAGGTTCGCGCGGGCGAGTCCGGGATCGGTCCGATCACGCGCTTCGACGCGTCCGAGTTCACCACGACCATTGCCGGCGAGGTCCGCGACTTCGACCCGACACTGTGGATACCCAAGCGCAACCTGCGTCAGATGGATCGCTTCATCCACTACGCGGTCGCCGCGGCGGATATGGCGGTCAAGCACGCCGGTCTCGACACCGACAAGCCTGACCCCGAGCGCTGGGGCTGCTACGTCGGTGCAGGCATGGGTGGACTGGGCAGCATCGAGTCGACCTACCGTACTCTGGTCGCCAAGGGCCCGCGCCATGGCATCAGCCCCTACTTTACGCCTTCGGTCATCATCAATCTTGCGCCTGGGCAGATCTCGATCGCGCACGACTGTCGCGGACCGAACATGAGCATGGTGTCGGCATGTTCGACCGCAGCGCACTCGATCGGCGAGGCTGCGCGGGTGATCGAGCGCGGCGACGCCGACGTGATGATCGCCGGCGGCAGCGAGTCGACGGTGACCCCACTGGGGATCGGCGGGTTCTGTTCGGCGCGCGCGCTGAGCCAGCGCAACGCCGAGCCGACCCGCGCGTGTCGGCCGTTCACCGCGAGCCGTGATGGCTTCGTGCTGAGCGAGGGCGCGGCGATTCTCATCCTCGAAGGCTTCGATCGCGCCGAGGCGCGCGGTGCCACCATCCTGGCCGAATTGGTCGGCTACGCCGCGAACGCCGATGCCCATCACATCACCTCGCCGGCACCGGGTGGTACCGGCGCGGCGCGTTGCATGACCCTGGCGTTGCGCGACGCTGGTCTCGCGCCCGAGCAGATCGGCTACATCAACGCGCATGCGACCTCCACGGACGCGGACAGCAGCGAAACCGCGGCGATCCGGTCGGTGTTTGGTGCGTACGCGTACGCCGGTCTAGCGGTCAGTTCGACCAAGTCGATGCATGGGCATCTGCTGGGTGCCGCGGGCGGACTCGAGGCGGCGATCTGTGCGCTGGCCCTGCGCGACGGGGTCCTGCCGCCCACGATCAACCTCGACGATCCCGATCCCGACTGCGACCTCGACTACATCCCGCACGAGGCCCGCCGGGCATCGATCGAATACGCGATGAGCAACAGTTTTGGCTTCGGTGGCACCAACGCCGCACTCGTGCTCCGTAAGGCGCAGTAGCCGCGATGCGTTTGGTCTTCGGCAGCGATCATGGTGGGGTGGTGCTGCGTCGCCATCTCGTCGAGATCGCCCGCGAACTCGGCCACGAGGTGGTCGCCGAGTTCGGGGCGCAAGACGAGGACAACTCGGTGGACTACTCGGATGTCGCCGTCGCAGTGTGTCGAGAGGTGACGGCTGTGGCTGACACCCTCGGCGTGTTGGTCTGCGGGACGGGGCAAGGCGTGGCCATGGCCGCGAACCGGATTCCTGGCATCCGCGCAGCCGTGCTGTCCGACCCGTTCAGCGCTGCGATGTCACGAGCACACAACGACGCCAACGTGCTGTGCCTCGGTGGCCGCGTTGTCGGCCAGGGCCTGGCGCGGGTGCTGCTGGTGACGTTCCTCGATGGTGGGTTCGAGGGCGGGCGCCACGCCCGTCGAGTCGCGAAACTCCAGGCTCTCGAGCGCGGCTAAAAAGGAGTGCTGGGGCATGCGCTGTCCAGTTTGCCGCAACCCCAATACCAAGGTGCTCGACTCGCGCGACGGTCGTGACGCGACATCAATTCGTCGTCGCCGCCAGTGCGAGGGTTGTGGCCACCGGTTCACGACCTTCGAGCGCATCGAGGAGAATCTGCCGATCGTGCTCAAGCGCGGCGGCGGCCGGCAGCCCTTCGATCGCAACAAGCTGCTCGGCGGCCTAAAGCTCGCGTGCCGCAAGCGCCCGGTGAAGCCCGAACAGCTCGAAAATCTGGTGGCGCAGCTCGAGCAGTGGGCCTTCACCCGTGGAGATCGCGAGGTCCACGCCACCGAGATCGGCGAACGGGCGATGCACTACCTGCACGACATCGATCCCGTGGCGTACGTCCGATTCGTTTCCGTCTATCGCAGCTTCGAGTCGGTCGAAGAATTCGAGACGTTGTTGCGCGAGATGGAGAAGGCCGAACGAGTCGATCCCGAAGGGCAGCGGACGTTGTTCGAGGCCGCGGCTGCTCGCGCAGACGCGGCCCGGGCCGAAGGGCGCGACCGTGGCGAAGGTAGCTGACGACGACGGCGGGCTGGCTGTCGCGGCTCGGTGGGCACTGCGGGGGCTGGGATCGACGTACCCCAACCCGAGTGTGGGCGCGGTCATTGTGAAGCGCGGACGCATCGTTGGCGCAGCCCGCAGCGCTGCGACCGGTGGACCACACGCCGAGGTCAGGGCGATCGCAGCTGCGGGTCGCGACTGTCGGGGCGCGACCCTGTACGTCACGCTCGAGCCGTGTTGCCACCATGGCCGCACGGGGCCATGCACGGAGGCGATCGTGACCGCAGGCCTCACGCGAGTCGTGGTCGGGCTGCGAGACCCTGCCGCGCACGCGTCGGGCAAGGGTCTGGCACAGCTGCGCCGTGCGGGGATCGAGGTCGTGCTCGCGCCGCTCGGTGCCGCGCACAGCGTCCACGAACACTACCTGCACCACGTGCGAACGGCGGTACCGTTCGTCACGCTCAAGGCTGCGGTGGGCATCGATGGCCGTATCGCCGTGCACACCGGCGACAGCAAGTGGATCACCGGAGAGCCGGCGCGCCGTGATGGGCATCGATTGCGCGCCCAGCACCACGCCATCGCGGTCGGCGTGGGCACGGTGATCAGCGATGATCCCGGACTCGATGTTCGGCTCGTGCGTGGTGTGTCACCGATCGCGGTAGTGTTCGACACCCGGCTGCGCAGCGTGGGCCCGAAGCTGCGACGCGCGATCCTGCGACCAGGCACGCTCGTGCTTCACGGCGCCGACGCGCCGGCACGCGCGGTTGCCCGAGTACGGGCGACGGGCGCCGAGCCGATCGTGATCGCGACCGATCGTCACGGACGAGTTGACGTCGCGGACGCCCTCGCCGAGCTCGGCCGCCGCGAGATCCGTTCGTTGCTCGTCGAGGGCGGCGGCACGCTGCACGGCGCCTTTGTCCGGGCCGGTGCCTGGCAGCGCTGGGTCGTCTATGTGGCGCCCCGCATTCTGGGGCAGGGTCCTGCGCTGTGCGATGGCGTGGAGTGGCCGCGAGTTGCGGACGCCCCGCGCCTGCTGCGCGAGAGCGTTGGCCGCCTCGGCGACGACTTGCGCTGCGACTACGTGCCGCGGCCGCAAGCGCGTGGCACCCGCGCGCGCCGGTCTTAGGACGCAGGCCGCTGCGGCCGGCTGTGAACCGTCGGCGGCTGCGGTAGAACCCTGACGATGTTCACCGGGTTGGTCCGAACCGTCGGTCGCATCGCCGCGTCGCACGCCGGCGTGGAGTCGCGGCGGCTCGTGATCGACAGCGAGCTTCGGCCGGCGGACCTCGAGCTCGGCGCGAGCGTATGTTGCTCGGGCGTGTGTCTGACGGTCGTCGGCGCTGGCGCCGGCGCCTTCGAGGTCGACGTCGGGTTCGAGACCCTGGCGTGCACAACGCTGGGTAGCAAGGGAATCGGCGACCGCCTCAACCTCGAGCCATCACTTCGGGTCGGAGACGCGCTCGGGGGGCACTTCGTCAGTGGCCACGTCGACGGCACCGGTCGGCTGCGATCCATCGACAGCCGGGGGACCGCAGCCGAGATGTGGTTCGACGTCCCGGCCGAGTTGTTGGGTCTGATCGCCGTCAAAGGGTCGATCTGCATCGATGGTACGAGCCTGACGGTCAACGCCCTCGACCCGCGGGGGCTGATGGTCGGCCTCATCCCGCACACACTGGTCGCCACGACGTTGTGCGACCTGACACCCGGGCACAGTGTGAACCTCGAGATCGATGTGATCGCGCGCTACGTCGCCCGGCTGTTGGGAGTCGGCCATGCCGTGCCCACCGTGGCGCCCGAGGCAAGCGGCGTCACGATGGCAATGCTCGAGTCTGCTGGCTTCGGCGGCATGACTCCCAAGGAGAACAAGTGAGTCCATTCGAGACAGTCGAGTCCGTTCTGCGCGAGTTCCGATCGGGCGGCATGGTCGTGCTGGTCGACGACCAAGATCGCGAGAACGAGGGCGATCTGGTCGTCGCCGCGGAGCATTGCAGCGCCGAGCACGTGAACTTCATGTGCAAACATGGCCGCGGCCTGGTCTGCCTCGCGCTTGCACCCGAAAGGGTCGACGCGCTGCGGCTGCCGATGATGGTGCGAACCGACCCCGGCGATATGGGGACTGCCTTCACCGTGTCGATCGAGGCCCGGGATGGCGTGACCACGGGAATCAGCGCGGCCGATCGCGCGCAGACGATCCGCGTCGCGGCGGACCCGTCGTTCGGGGCCGACGATCTGGTCAGTCCGGGTCACATATTTCCGCTTCGGGCCCAACCGGGCGGGGTGCTGGTCCGCTCTGGGCACACCGAGGGCGCCGTGGATCTGGCTCGCATGGCGGGCCTACGCCCCGCGGGTGTGATCTGCGAGATCATGCGCGACGACGGAGAGATGGCGCGCATGGACGACCTCGAGGTCTTCGCGGCCGCCCATCGGCTTCCGGTGCTGTCGATCGCCGACCTGATCGAGTACCGCCTTCAGCGCGAGACCCTCGTCGAAGAACTCGCGCACGCACCGCTTGCCTCTGCGGCTCTTGGGCTCTCGGAGGCCCAAGGGTGGACGGTGCGTACCTTCCGTTCGTGCGTACAGCCGGTCGTCTACTACCTTGCGCTGTGCAAGGGTGATCTGCGGGCCACCATCACGCCCACGCTGGTTCGCGCGCAGCGGGCCTCGGTGCTCGGTGACGTGTTCGGGTTTGGTGCAGACTCCGGCCGGCGCATGCGTGCGGCGATCCGACAGATCGATCGGGCAGGCGCGGGCGTGTTCCTGTACGTGGTGACCCCCGGCACGGATGACCTGACGCTCGTTCTCGATCCCGGCCGCGAACCGGGACTCGGTGCCCGGGGGCTCAAGCCCGCCGAGCGCGGGTTCCGTCAGTTCGGCTTGGGCGCCCAGGTGCTCGCTCGTCTTGGCCTCGAGCGCATCTGCGTGATCACGGACAACCCGCGCAAGATCATCGGCCTGAGCGGCTTCGGCATCGAGGTCGAAGGCTCGGTGCCGATGGGCGAGGACGAATGACCAAGCAGATTCCACGCCGGGTATTGCTGTGTGTGAGCGGCGGGATAGCGGCCTACAAAGCGCCCGAGTTGGTTCGGGCGCTGATCGCCGCCGGCTGCGAGGTCCGCGTGGTGCTCACGCGCGCAGCCAAGGCGTTCGTGGCTGAACTCGCGCTTTCGACGGTCAGCCAGCACCCCGTGCGCAGTGAGATCCTCGATGTCGCCGAGGAAGGCCGGGTCGGTCACATCGAGCTCGCGGACTGGCCCGAGGTCGTCATCGTGGCGCCGGCAACCGCTGATCTGCTCGCGAAGGCGGCTGCCGGGATCGCCGACGATCTGGTGTCCGTGATCCTGCTCGCGACTCGGGCACCGGTCCTGTTTGCGCCGGCGATGAACACCAACATGTGGGAGCACCCCGCGACGGTGGCGAATCTGGCGACGCTGCACGCCCGCGGCGCAGCCTTCGTTGGACCCGACGCCGGCGCGCTCGCCTGCGGCTGGATCGGGCAGGGACGAATGATCGATGCGCCGGCGATCGTCGCGGCCGCACTGGCGCGGGTGGCCGCGCCGTGGCGTGGTCGACAGGTCGTGGTCTCGGCGGGCCCCACACGCACGTGGATCGACGCGGTCCGATTCATCAGCAACGCGTCGACGGGCGCGATGGGTTTCGCAGTGGCGGCCGAGGCTGCGCGGCGCGGAGCCGACGTGACGCTCGTCGCCGGACCGGTCGATCGTCCGACGCCGCCCGGGGTCCGCCGCGTCGATGTCGACACCGCTGACGAAATGCTCGCGGCCATGGACGCGCAAGTGACCGGCGATCGAGTGGCGTTGGTCGCGATGGTGGCGGCGGTTGCCGACCTCGCGCCGGTCGCGACGCGGACCGCGAAGCTGGGCAAGAACGATTTGATCGCGACGCTCGGGGCGCTGCCGTGGCGTGAGGGGGTGGATGTGTTGCGGACGCTGACCGAGCGTCACGCCGGCCGAGCCTATTTTCTGGGTTTCGCCGCGCAGACGGCCACCGGCGACGCCGAAGCGGTGAAACGCGAACTCCGCGAGCAAGGCCTCGCCAAGCTCCACAGCAAGCGTGTCCAGGCGTTGTTCGTCAATCGCGTGGGCGTGGCCGAGACCGGGTTTGCTACCGATACCAACGCTGGTCTGCTGCTGCTCGGTGAGCATGACGTGCGTGATTCCGGCCCACCGCGGCCCAAGTCCGAGCTCGCTGGATGGTTGCTCGATCATCTGTGCGCGCCGTGGCAAGCCGCGTCGGGGTGCGAGCGAGGTTGACCATGCATCCGCGAAACCTCGCTCGCCAGTTCGCTGCGACACTCGCGGAGCTCCGCGAGACGTGGGACGTCGAGTACTGGCCCGCGGGTTCGATTCCAGCACGGACTGCGGTCGCGCCGGGCCGGTCGCCGAGCGAGGGGGAGTCCCCCTCGGTGTCGATGGAGTCCGGGGCGGAGCCACGTGCGGCCGCGGTCACCTCTGCGCCCGTGCACCTCCCGGTCGCCGGCGAGATGCGCACGCAGGCCAAGCAGTGGACCCCGGCGACCAAGCTCGACTACCTGCGCAAGCGCAACGTGGGCGACTGCCAGCGGTGTGGACTCGCTCGCTCGCGCACAAAGATCGTGTTCGGTGTCGGAAATCCCGAGGCCAAGATCATGTTCGTCGGTGAGGCCCCCGGAGCGGACGAGGATCGACAGGGCGAGCCCTTCGTCGGTCGGGCGGGCGCAAGACTGAACGTGTGGCTAGCTGAGCTCGGCCTGTCGCGCGATGAGGTTTACATCGCTAACGTGCTCAAGTGCCGCCCGCCAGCGAACCGGGATCCAAAGCCCGACGAGGTCGAGAAGTGCTCGCCCTTTCTCCAGGCTCAAATCCGTGCCATCGCACCGCGTGTGATCGTGGCCCTCGGAAGGCACGCGGGGATGCTGCTGTCGCGACGGGACGACCTCCGGCTCAACGCGATGCGCAGCGCAACTCTCTACTACGAAGTCGACGTGGACGCCGTGGAGACGCGACGGATTCCCATCGTCGTGACCTACCACCCGTCCTACGTACTTCGTCAAGAGGGGACATCTGATGGCGTCGAACCTGCGGAACGGCTCGTGATGCAGGACCTCGCGCGCGCGGTCGCACTCACGAACCTCTGAGTCGATGATCTTCGTTGACGTCGAGCGCGGCCGCACCTAATGTAAGCCGCCGTTGGCGAAGGCGCGTCCATGACGAAGGCAGAACTCATCGAACGCATCGCGCGCGCGCGCTCACTGCCTCCGGACATCACGAAGAAGGACATCGAGAAGATCGTCACCTTGGCGTTCGACGAGATCGCGAGCTACTTTGCCAAGGCCAAGGTGACTCGCGCGCAGAGTCCCAAGTTCTCCTTTCCGCATTTTGGCACCTTCGTGAAGAAGCGCCGGAGTGCGCGACGTGGCGTCAATCCGCGCACGCTCGAGCCCATGCAGATCGACGCATGTTACACGCTCGATTTTCGCAACAGCGGTGAGCTGAGGGACGCAATGAATCACGCGCGGCCCGAGCCGGAGTCATCGACCCGTCGTGCCCGACGAACCGTTGCGTCGGTCGATGCCGCGGGTGTCGCCGCCGAGTCACCGACGTTCGCGTTGACGGAGCAGGTCGACAGCGAGGAACAACTGCGCGCCGCGCCGCTGCAGCGCGTTCGCGGCAGCGTGGGCTCGAACCGGGTTCGTTCCGCCTGAGGGCCAGCGGCGATGTCCGCAGATCTTGGCGAGCGTTTTTTCGGCCGACTGTCGGACTTTTGCGTGCGGCACTCGAAGGCCGTGCTGGGTCTGTTTCTCCTGCTGTGCATCGTGGGCGGCTGGTTCGCCGCCACTCTCGAAGTCAGCACGTCGCGGACCGGGATGGTTTCGGCTGAGCAGCCAGAGCAGGCCAAGCTCGAGCGATTCTTCAAGCGGTTTGGTCGCCCTGATTCGCCGCTGTGCTTGGTGTCGGGTGGCACCGTGGAAGGCCGTCGCGCAGTGGTCGACGCCCTGCAGCTGGCCTATTCGGCCGAGCCCGATCTTCGCGGGCGAGTCCTCGGGCGCCTTGGCCCCACCGACCTTGCCGAGGTGCTGTTGCTGCAGCGCCCCGATGCGCTCATGCAGCTGCGTGCGGCGCTTCCTCCGGGCGCCGACCCGAGCGCGCTGCTCGAGGCCGGGTCGGTCGGGTGGATCGCAGCGATTGCCGATCGCCTCGAGGGTTCCCTCGACGAGGCCGACCAAGGCGAGTCGGCCGCGGCACCTGGAGGCGACGCCATGGCGCAGGCGGCGACCGGCCTCGCAGGACTTGCCGCGCTGGCCACGGCGTTTGATGACCAGCTCGCCGGTCACAGTCCGATGGACCGCTTTGGCGACGCTGGGACGACGTTCGCCCAGCGCGGGATAGACGACCGTGGGTATCTGACGACCAGCGACGGCAGCGGGTACCTGGTTGCGCTGTATCCCACGATCGAGAGCGACGAAGGCAGCGCCCTCGAGCCGCTGGTTGGGCGCATACGCGCGATCCGTGACGAGGTCATGGTCGACGCCCCGGCGGGCGTCATCGCCGAAGTCAGCGGCATGCCGGCGTTCATCGTGGACGAGATGCACGTCGTGCAGGACGGGCTCCAGAGTTCGACCGTCGTCGCGACCCTGGCAATCGTGGTGTTGTGCTGGCTGCTGTTTCGCTCGGTGTTTCAGACGATCGCCGCAAATCTTCCCCTGCTGCCGGGCGTGTTGATCACGCTCACGGTCGTGTCGTTCACGTACGGCCGCCTCAACTTCATCACCTCGAGCTTCGTTGCGGTGCTGCTGGGTCTTGGCATCGACTTCTCGGTGCACGTCGTGTCGCGGTACAACGAGTTCGTGCGGCTCGGATCGAGTCGCGACGCTGCGATCCGACAGTCGATGGTGAACACCGGCCCCGGCATCCTTGCCGGCGCGCTGATCACTGCGGTCGGGTTCCTCGCCGGCGTCGCCACCGAGTTCACGGCCTACGGTGAACTTGGCGTGGTCACGGCGGTTGGTTTGGTGGTGGTCGTGATCGCGACCTTCACCATGTTGCCCGCGTTGCTATCGCGAGGTCGTGTGATCGTCGGTGCGGTCTCTCCCGAACCGCCAGGGCTCGCGTTGCTGCCCAACTTTGTGCGTCGATCGCGTTGGCCCCTCGCCGTCGGCGGGATCGCGGCCGGTCTGCTGGGGGTGGCGATGCTGTCGGGCGTGCGGTTCAACCCCCGATACTTCGACTTTCTCCCGCAGCGCGTCGAGAGCTCCGCGCCCCTGAACCGACTCGAGTACGACGCGGTCGCGAGCCCGGTCTTTGCGAACTTGAGCGCGCCTTCGATCGAGGCGGCTCGCGCGATGACAACGCGGCTGCGAGGGATGGACACCGTCGCCGGCGTGCAGTCACCCAGTGATCTGGTGCCGGCGCTCGATGCTGCCGGCCTCGCGGCCCTGCGTGCTGGATTCGCCGGAGTCACTCGCGATCCAGATTTCGCTGCCTTGGCGCGCAGCATTCCCGACCCCCAAGCACTGAGCCGCGAGCTCGGTCGCGTCATCGACGGGCTCGACGAGGTTCGGTTTGCGATGAGTCAGGCGGGAATGCCAGTGGAGGGGGCGGTTGCGGCGAAGACCGCATTCCAGGGCCTCCGCACCCGGGTTGCGTCCCTCGACGTCGCCGCGGCGGCACGCCTGGCGGAGATCGACTCGAAGGTCGCGCAGGTGCTGGCGCCAGCCTGGCGGACGGCGCGGGGCGTGGCTGATCGTGGTCACGTTGCGCCGACCGATCTGCCGCCGCTGTTCGCCAAGCGCTTCGTCTCGAAAGATGGCACAGAGCTCGCGCTCTACGCCGTGCCGTCTGGGCTCTTCTGGGAGGAGGCGGTTGCGGAGGCGTTCGCGCGGGACATTCGGGACGTGGATCCCGAGGCCTCGGGGCTCGCGCTCAGCCACGTCGCGCACGGGCTGATGATCGTCGCCGGGTTCCGCCGCGCGGCGTTGATCGCCCTTGCGGGCATCTTTGTCATCCTGCTCATCGATTTTCGCAGCCTTCGCGATGCGTCGCTCGCCCTGCTACCCACCGCGCTGGGCTGGGGGTGGATGATTGTTGCGATGCGTGCGCTCGGTCTGCAGTTCGACGTGGCAAACATCGTGACCTTGCCGTTGGTGCTGGGTGTTGGCATCGCCTACGGTGTGCACCTGATGCACCGCATTCGCGAGGGTGATCCCAAACCCGGTAGTTCGGCACCGTCGTCCATCCCCGACATCGACGACGCCATCCGCGGGACTGGCGGGGCGATCATGATCGCCGCGCTCACCACGGTTGCGGGCTTTGCTGCGCTGATGGTGCCCGACTACGGCGGGATGCGATCCCTGGGCGCGGTCATGGTCCTCGGCATCCTGACGTGCTTGCTTGCGACCGTTGCCGTACTTCCCGCGGTGCTGCTGCTGGTTCGTCGCGCGAAGTAGGCGGTGCACTTGGGCCGTGGCAGGTCTGCCACAACCACCAACCACGAAAAAGCGCGCCGACACCCATTACGGGTCCCGACGCGCTGCTTCACGCCTTCGCGGCTTTACTGCGGGGCCACGATCGTCTTGGAGCCAGACGGCGGGCTCGCCGGCTTGGTCTTCGCCTTGATGGTGGTGTTCGAGGCCGGCGTGTCGGTGTCCGAGACCTCAGCCGTGTCGTCTGCGACCGGCGTTCGCTTCGGAGCGCCGGTGGTTCGCTTGGGGGCGGACTTGGTTCGCTGTGGCGCCACGACCTCGGGCTCGGGCGCCGGGGTGGGGTCGGTTGCCTTGGGGAGGTCACGCTCGGGGGCCGGGTCGGTAGCCTTGCTGATCGGCTTCTCTCCCGAGGAACTCGGCAGCGCCTTTTCGCGATTGTCGACCTTTTTGCCGCCTGAGCTCTTGTGAACCGGCTTGCCGTGGTTGGAGTGGGCGTGGTTCGACGGAGGGGCAGAGCCTGACGAGTAGGAGAACGAGCACCCGCCAAGGGCGAGCGCTACGATCGACGATGCCAGCAGGCTACGGAAGGAATTTCGGTGAAGCATGGACATGGGGAACGGGAGCCTCGTTCTGGGGGACATCGACGGCCGCTGTGGGAGGGCTATTCACGGCGCATGGGAAGGCTCGCATGGTTGCCGGCTCTAACGGATGCGAAAGCCTGCTCCGGCGAGACCGGCCCAGCCAGGGGTCGGGCCAGGGACGCGTGCCAACGAATACGCGCACACCTGGCCGCGTAGCCCAGTGACCAGCTCCGCGAGCACGAGGAGGGCGGGTAGACCACTTGGGCGGCCCTGGCCGCGGCGGTCGTCGGCTCGGGCCAGCAGCTCCCGCGGGCGCCCGTGGACAAGGGCATCGAGGACGCCGCGATCCCGGGCCTCGATCTCGGCATACCCCGCGTCGTCGAGCTCCTTTCGACCGTAGGCCTCGCCGGCATGCGCCAGCTCTGCCGCGACCACCACCAGCACTCGCGCGTCTTCCGTGAGTGCGTCGAGCACGGCCACGAACTCTGCGACTCCGTCGTGCACCCTGGACTCGCCCTCGATCGCCGCAGCGCCACAGATCAGCGGAAGGCACGGCGGCACCCGGTCGCCCCACGCATGTTGCAGGTACAACGCTGCCCACTCGAGGCTGTGCGCGGTGCGATGGCGAATCGCTTCGCGGTCGATCCACGAGATCCGCCGGCGCAGCGCGTCCGCGAGGGGCTGTGCACACTGCAGCACGCCCAGCGGGGTCTCATACGGCTTGTCGAGCAACGCGAACGGTAGCAAGCCTGGATGATGATCCGCGCCCAACAGCACGACTGCGTCGATGCTGTCGGGTGGCGGGAGTGCGGGTAGCGTTGTCGCCACCACCGGCCCGACCAGATCGATCGGACTGTGCGGCAGCAGCACCGCGCGGCATCCGGGGTCGCCTGCAGGCGTGGGGCCGAAGGCTTGGTGCATCGCCGCGCGCAGCAGCGCAGCATCGGCGGGATACAGCGTGCCGGCGAGTGTCGGCGCCCGCGTCGGTGCAGCCATGAAGGCGTCGTGACAGTCGATCCACCGCTGACGGAAGCCGTCGCCATCGAGCAGGCCGGCAGCCTCGAGGTCGCCGACAAACGCCTGCAGATCGAGGACTGTCACGTCGAGTCCGCGGCCCATCATCAACGACTGGCGGATCTGCGGTAGCGTTCGGCTGCCGTCGAACGCGTCGAGGACCGGGGCGAAATCCTCATCGATCGCGATCGTCTCGCCGATGCCCATCGGGTCGCGAAGCACAAGGAGGGCCTCGCCGTCCCGACTGAGCGGAATTCGTTCGACGTTGCGCAGCTTGGGCCGGTCCATGACAATCTTCGTGCCGTGCCGTTGGCGTTCGCTCTGGTCGCTGTGCTGGCGCCCGCTGGGGTCGACAGCGTCGGCGTGGTGTGGTCGGAGGCTACGGTCGATCCGCGGGCCAGGCAACGTGTCTTGGCCGCGGTCGTTGCGGCTGCGGGCTCGGGTACGCAGATCGTCGACAACGCGGACCTGGCGGCGCGCTTGGTGATCGCGTACGAGGTGGAGCTTGCGGTGGTCGAGCGCCAGCGCGGGCGGCTGGAGCTGCTCGAGCTCGCCGAGGCCGCGTATCGCCGAGGCGACCCCGAGGGGGCCCGGGCGGGGACCGAGGCGGTGCTGGCCGGGCTACGCGAGGAACCCCATGCCCCCGGCGTCGTGGCGTTGCTGGTGCGCGCCCACTTGTTGCGCGCGCAGATCTTGTGGACCGAGGGCGACGCCGCACAGACCGATGCCGAGCTCCTCGCGGCTCTGGCTCTGGATCCGGACGCTCGGATCACGACAAGGCGCATGCCCCCGGATCTCGTCGCGCGGCATGGCGCGTTGGCCGACGCCATGCTCGCAGCGCGGGGAAGCTGGGTGGCGCCCAACGTGACAGTGGGGGACGATGCAGTCCTCGAACTCGACGGTCGACCAGGCTCGCGGCCGGTGCCACCAGGCCACCACGTGATCGTGCTGCGACGTCCGGGCGCGGTGCCCGTCGCTGCATTCGTGGACAGCGAGTGGGCGCCGCCAGCACGCGACGAGCGAGTGTCACAGGGACTGCCGATGGATGCCGTCCATGCCGAACGGATCTGCGGTGCGCTCGCGTTGCGGGTGGTCGTGCTGGTGCGGATGCGTCGGGGACGCGCGGGTGTGCAGCAGTATGAGTGTGGCGCAGGCTTCGCGAACGCGTGGTACGGCTCCGCGTCGGATCTCGACGCGGGGGTGCGACTCGCCACCGCCGCGAAATCGGTCGCCGGCGGCGGCATACAGGTGCTCGGGGACGACGGTGCGTGGCCGGTCGTGCGCCCCAGCGTCGGAGTCATCCGGGATCCGCGGGTCGACGAGCCGGTCGCGCGTCCGTGGTGGCGCAAGGGCTGGGTCTGGGGCCTCGTCGGTACGGTGGTAGTGGGTGGCATCGTGACCGGCGCGGTGCTCGGCACACGCGGTTCACCCGGCGGATACGTCGTGGACGCCGATTCGTTTTTGGGCGACTGACCCGTGACGCCTGCAGCGGCGCGCTGACCTCGTCGACGTGCCCTCACTCGACCGTGATCACGCTGGTCTCGCCCGCCCGAATGGTGACGGTTCGTTGCAGCAACACCTGACGCGTCGGACAGGCGTCGGTGCACGTGACCACGACGCGGTGCGTCCCCTCGGACAGCGCGAGCTTGCGCGTCGGTGTGGCGCCGGCCTTGCGACCGTCCACGGTGACCTCGGCCCAATCGACCCCGCCTGCGACGATCTTCAGGAACCCATCGGCGGCCGGTTTCACAGGCGCGAGGTCGACTCGCGGCGGCAAGGGGCGGGTCGCAGAGAACTCCAGCGTGCGGGTGCTGTAGCCCGCACGACGCACGACGATGGTCGCCGGACCGCGCGGGAGCGCGAGCTTCGACGGGTCCTCGACGCGGGTGCCATTGACCGTGACCGTCGCGTCGGTGGGCGTCACGACGAGCGCCACGGTCGACGCCGGCGGATCGACTACCGTTGGCTTCGGGGGCACGTTCGGCGTGGGCACCGGTGTTGGCCGCGGGGCGAGCGGCGGGGCGTCGGCCGAGTCCGCGTTCAACCGCACCTCGGCCAGCGGTCCGGCCGTGGACGCGGTGGGCTCAGGCTCAGTGGGCGGCGGGGGGTCGGGCCGCGTCAGCACCCACGCGGTGATGCCCAGCCCGAGCACCACGACGGCAGCGAGCGCGAGTGGTCCGCGCGGACTCGTGGACCTCGCTGCCTGACCCATGGGCCCCGCGCGCGTCACCATCGTGAGACGCGTGGCAAACGTCTGCGTCTGGGGGCGCCCGTCGGCGCGGAGCCTGGCCGATCCCGCCACCGCGGGCTCGGTGAGGGACTCCCAGCCGTCCGGGAACAAGGACCGCAGCAGAGCCGCGAGCTGGGGGTCGCCCCAGGTCGCGCTATAGCGCGCAAAGGCGGGTGCAAGCCGGGTGATGAACTCCCCCGCGTCGGCCGGGCGTTGGGCCGGATCTAGCGCGAGCGCATCAGCGATGGGCTCGCGCAGCTCGGCGGGCAGACTCGCGACATCGGGCGGGCTCCACACGCCCTCACGCGGGAACGCGCGCTCGAGCGTCAGCATCTCGAAGAGCACGCAGCCCGCGCTGAAGACGTCAGCGCGGCGATCGACGGTGTCGCCGCGGATCTGCTCGGGGGCGGCGTAACCCGTCGATCCACCGCGCACCTCGACCTCGGCATCGGCGGGTGCCGCGATGCCGAAGTCGACGATGCGAACCTGCCCGGACCGATCGATCATGATGTTGCGTGGGGTGATATCGCGGTGCACCACCGCCGGACGCCCCGGCTCTGCCGTGTGCGCATAGGCGAGTCCGTTGAGCACGGCGCGGCCGATGTGCAGCGCCGCGCCGACATCCGGCGCAAGCTCGCGACGGCGACACTCAGCGAGCATCGTCGAGAGGCTGGGCCCGTCGACGTGGCCCATGACGATGTAGAAGGTATCTCCGGCGCGCCCGAGTTCGTAGATCGGCACGATGTTGCCGTGCGAGAGCGCGACGGCCGTCTTGGCCTCGGCAGCGAACAGCTCGACAAAGCGCGGCTTGGCGGCCAGGTGCGGCAAGATGGTCTTGATCACCAGCCGCTTCTCGAAGCCCATCTCGCCGACCAGCCGGGCGAGATAGACCTCGCCCATCCCACCCCGGGCGAGCAGTCGCGTGAGGCGGTACTTGCCGAACGACAGCGAACTCTCGCTGCTGGTCATCAGGTCGGTGCGTGAGTCGGCGCTCGACAGGGCGTCGATGGTAGCATGGCCGTGGGATGAGGCGGACGGTGACACTTCGCGCGCTTGTGGCTGCGGGGACTCTCGCAGTGGCAGGGGCGGCTGCAGGCTGTGCGGAGGATTCGCGTCCGATGCTGGTTGCCCTGCGCGGCTGCGGCTTCGAGGGCGTCGAACTCAGCGTCTTGGTGCTGGTGCCACGCGGGGATTTTCCCGCGGCGGAAGCGAGCGCGGTCCAGGTCGACGGCGGTCGCTCGGGGATCGACGAACTCCCCGAGGATGCGACAGCGATCACCATCGAGGGCAGGTTCGCCGATGCGACGTTTGCAGTCGGTCGGACCGCAAGACTCGAAGAACAAGACGACCGCCTCGTGGTGTACTTTGCCCCTGAAGACGAGTTGTGTGCCGTGCAATCCGGCGCGGGAGTCGAGTTTCGCGATGTCGGCGCGAGCGCGGTGGGCCCGCTGGGGGACGTGCTCCTCGTCGGGGGCCGGGACCGTCAGGGGCGGCTCGTCGACGACATCGTTCACGTACGCGACGTCGGGGAGTTCGGCACGCCGCTCGCGGGCTCGATGCCGTCGCCGCTGACTGGCCTGGCGGTGGTGCCGATCGGTGAACGTCGCTTCGCGGCCATCGGCGGTGCGACCGCGGATGGGCGCGTGCTCGACGAGATGGTGCCGATCGACCTCGCGGCCAGCGATCCCATCGGCCCGAGAGTTCGCATGGACGTGCCGGGCATCGACACCAAGCGCAGCTATCACGCTGCGGGCATCCTCCCCGATGGGCGGGTGCTGGTCACGGGTGGCTGTACCGCGCTCGATCTGCAGTCCCGCTGTGTTTCGTCGGTCGGCGCTGTGGTCAACACCGCCTTCTTGATCGACGCGCGGGGGCCCGAGCCACAGTTTAGTCGGGCGCCTTCGATGCTGGTCGGTCGCTACGATCACGAGATCCTCGTCGGCCGTGACGGCGCAGTGTTTGCGGTGGGCGGACGCAACGAGGTTGGGCGCGGGGTGGTGACCTTCGAACAATGGGCGCCCGATGAGATGGCGTGGACGCCGTACGGCCGCACCGAACTGCTGGGGCTCGCAGGCGAGCGGACGATCCTCGGCGCTGCGCTGCTCGAGGGCGGGTTGATCGTGGTTGCGATCGACGATGGGTCGATCGCGTGGGTCACCGACGGTGGTGCTGGGCGCTGGGCATCGTGGTGCGATGGCGACGCGGCGACGCCCGGATGTTTTCATGACGAGAACGCAGACCCCGTGGCCCCCGAGCGGCGACGCTTGGTCGTGCTACCCGGCGAGCGTATCGTCGCTGATGCGTGGCTCTTGCCATTTCCCATGCTGGGGGCCACCGCCGCCGATGCGCTCGATCTTTCACTACGCAAGGTCGGGCAGGCCACGCCTCCACCGCCGCGCCGGACCTCGACGTCGATGACGATGTTCGCGGATGGCACCGTCCTGGTTGCTGGCGGCCGCGATCCCGATACGCTGGTCCCGGCGCAGCCGTTTCTCTCGCGGCTACGACCGCGGCTCGACGGCGGAGACGAACGCATTCCCGGTGTGGGGACCTTCGAGACCGCGAGCTTCGTGCTGCACGACCCCGACCACACCGGGTTCGACGGTGATGGTCTGACGCTGACCAGCGAGGGTGACGAGCTCGAGTTTCCGCAGGTGTGGGCCCACACCCGGGCGTTTCGCAGCGCGACGTTCCGCTTCGACATCGTGATCGGTGTCGAGGGCAGTGCGGATGGCGTGGACCCACCACGTCCGCACGTGGTGCTGTCGCAAGGGGCGATGGCGGGCACGAGCATCCGTTTCGACTCCGGGATCACCGGCTATCGTCGAGACGCGGCGGGTCGCGTGGCTTCGTTTTCATGCGCCGCGACGCCGATCGATTTCGCGACACAGTCGGTGCGCCTGCGGGTCGACGTTCGCCCCGAGTCGATCGTGATCCGCGTCAACTCCGACGTGGTGGCGAACTGTCCGGGGGCCGGCGACGTCGTGTCGGCGATCGGCATCGGCGTCTCGGGCACGGGCTCGCTGCTCG
>CANLQR010000017.1 GCA_947492135.1 Deltaproteobacteria bacterium
GTGGGATCGTGATCAGCGGTACCTGCCACGCGATCCCACGGTCGGGATCCGAGTAGAAGTGGAACTCGTCCATCACCACGTAGTCGAGCGCGGCGGCCTTCCCATCGCGGAGGGCCAGGTTCGAAAGCACCTCGGCGGTGCAGCAGATGATGCTGGCATTGGGGTTGATGCTGGCATCCCCGGTCAGCATGCCCACGTTGGCCGCACCAAGCTGGTCACACAGGTCGAAGAACTTCTCGTTGACCAGGGCCTTGATCGGCGAGGTATAGAAGCACCGCAGCCGCTCGCAGATCGCCTTGAAGTGCAAGGCCATCGCGACCAACGACTTGCCCGAGCCCGTTGGCGTGGCGAGCACCACGTTGCGCCCCGCCATCAGCTCCAAGATCGCCTCTTCCTGAGCGGGATAGGGCGTGAGGCCCGTGGTTGCGAGCCAACCCAGGAAGCACTCGAGGATCACGTCGCCGTCGCGGGTGCGCTCGGCTGGTACCCAATCTGCGAGCTTGCGGCGAAGTTCTGTAGGTTGGTCGTCCACCGGCGCTGTGGAGATAACCCCGGGCGCACAAACGGCGCAAGCCCGCCAGTGCGATGCACAACGCGGGCTTGCCGAGGGGCCGGTAGTGACGACGCGGGCGTTGGGCTCGGCGTCTTGGTCTTGGGTCGAGGTGCCGTCTTTGGGTTGTCCGGGGCCGGCGACGAACGCCGGCCCGCAAGCGCAGCCCTACTCGAGATCGTACTGCTTGAGCTTGCGGTACAGCGTGGTCTTGCCGATGTGGAGCAGGCGCGCGGCCTTGCGCTTGTTGCCGCGGGCGTAGTTCAGTGCGCGCCGAATGGCTTGTTTCTCGGCTTCTTCGAGACACAGCTGGCGCTCGGGCGACTCGGCGCGCGCGTGGTGAACGTCGCGCACTCGCAGCCGTGAGGGCAGATCACGCAGCTCGATCACCTCGCCGGTGCCGGAAGTGATCGCGGCCGTCAACACCTCGCTCAGTTCGTCGACGTTGTTCGGCCAGCGGTAGGTCCGCAGGCAATCGAGCGCGTTGTCGGCGATGCCTCCGATTGCGCGGCGAGCCGGTGTACGGGCGATGATGTCCATCGCCAGCATCTCGAGGTCTTCGATACGCTCTGCGAGGGTTGGTACGTCGATGCGAATACCCGAGGCCCAGCGAACGATCTGGGGGTGCAAACGGTTGCGACCCTCCTCGCTCTCGGGACGCAGCCGGGTGCCAATGACGATCCGACCCAGGCCGGTGAGCGCCGGCAATCGGGCCTGCTCATCGAGCGACAGATCCTCGAGTCGGCTGAGGTAGGTGAACGCGCCGAGATTCAGCAGGCGTGGGTGCTCGTTCCCACGCACGACCTCCATGCTCGGCACCTCGCCGCCACCAAAGTGATAGAGGATGCGTGCGATCGCCTCCTTGCCTGTGCCTGCCGGGCCCACCAACAGGACCGGGAGGTTGGTACGAACGGCCCGCTGGATGGTCGCCTGCACCCGCCGGACCGCGACCGAATGGCCGAGGTAGACCGGGGGAGTCGATCGGAAGCGCGCATCGGCGAGGGATTCGGAATAGTTGGGTGAGAAGTCTGCGGCCTGCATGGGTTGCCTCGGGGTGCAATCCGTCTGTTATGCGGTCACCGACCCGTGGCAAGCCCCATGGCTTGAAGATCGACCGCGCCCGGGACCAAATTCTCGCGCTCAAGTGCGGCATCGGACCCGACGATGCCCGCCAGGCTATGTCCTGGCCCGCGCTGCTCGCTTCCCAGTCGCCGCAGTTTCGCGGCTACGCCCGCCAGTGGCAGTCGATGTTCGGCAGCGAACTTCCCGAGTTGTTGCGGACAATCGGTGCAGCGGGCCCCAGCGCCGCACGCTGGACCGTCGCCGTCGTGCGGGCGCGAGCCTTTGCGGGAGATGATCCCCGCGCCCGCGCCCTGCTCGACGGTTTCGAGGGCGAGCTCGCGACGGTGCTGGGCACCGCCTCGGTCGCGTGGCCTCGGCGCCTGCGCGCGATCGCGCCGGACTCCCGTGGCCTCGAGTTGTCCGCGCTCGACCCTTCGCAACAGCTGCTGCTGCAGATCAGCGGTGTGACCGGGTCCACCCGCGAACACTCGGCGATCATGTGTCTGCTCGCCGCGGCCTTCGGCCCGCGCGACGAACCTCCCCGCGCGGCGGAGCTCCGCTCGCGACTGTGCACCTTGGCGCTGACACCGGTCGCCCGTGAGCGCTGGCGCGCGGGTTTCGGGCTGATGCCTCCAGATGCGGTCGCACCCGGTGAGCACCACGGGGCGATGCGGCTGTTGCGGCACGCGTTCGACGACGATGGCACCGTCCAACCCGTCGATCCGACGATGTGCGACCCGATGCTACCCGAGGCCGCACTCGACGTCCTGTTGTCTGGGCTCGCCGCGCGCGCCGGCCTGCGCCGCGTCGGTGTCATGGACGGCCTCGAGGTTGCTGTGGTCGAACGTGCGGCCTGACGCTTGGCGGATCGCGGGCGTTCGTGCGAAGAACCCAAAGGTGACTGAAATCGACCTCGAGATCCTCCGTGCCCGCGTCGAGGCGGCGTTTGCCGACCGAGCGTTGCTCGCCGAACCGGCGCACCTCCAGGCTGTTCACGACACGATCGATGCCCTCGATCACGGCAAAGTGCGCGTCGCGAGCCCGAGTGCCGACCCCCAGGCCCCATGGGAGGTCCACGCCTGGGTCAAGCAAGCAATCCTCTTGTACTTCGGCGTGCGCGCGATGCAGACCTTCGAGGTCGGGCCGTTCGAGTACCACGACAAGATCCCGCTCAAGCGCGGCTGGGCCGAGCTCGGCGTCAGGGTCGTACCGCCAGCGACGGCGCGCTACGGCGCACACATCGAGCGCGGCGCGATCCTCATGCCGAGCTACGTGAACATCGGCGCGTGGGTCGGCGCCGGGACCATGGTCGATACCTGGGCGACGGTCGGAAGTTGCGCGCAGGTCGGACGCAACGTTCACCTGTCGGGTGGCGTCGGCCTTGGCGGCGTTCTCGAGCCGCCGTCGGCATCGCCGGTGATCATCGAAGATGGATGCTTCGTTGGTTCGCGCGCGATCGTCGTCGAGGGCGTCCACGTCGAACGTGAGGCTGTGCTCGGCGCCAATGTGGTGCTGACAGCCTCGACGCCCATCATCGACGTCACCGGGCGCGAACCGGTTACGCTCAAGGGCCGCGTGCCTGCGCGCGCAGTGGTCGTCCCTGGGACGCGGACTCGCCGCTTCGAGGCTGGTGACTTTCAGCTCAGCTGCGCGCTGCTGATCGGCTACCGCAAAGAAAGCACAGAGCTTCGCACGAGCCTGAACGACGCCCTGCGCAACTTTGACGTGCCGGTATGAAACCCTCGCGCGATCGAGCGCCGCGGTCGCTCGATCGCGCCCAAGCCACCGCGCCGCCGCGTTGACGAGGGGTCGTGGCGACTACCGCGAGGGGCTGCTACGCTTGGGGTGTCGAACGATCGTGAACGGGCAGGCCAACCGGAGTAGTTCGTCATGAGCCAGGGCGCGAGCCGCGGGCGATGGTCGAGCAGGCTGAGCCGGCTTCGGAGAGGCACGCCCGCCACCGAGGTTGGGCCTGAACCGACGGAGCTCGCGCCGAGTTCGCGGGCCCGCGCCGAGCGACCCGCCACGGCCGGGACTTCCCGCGCGGGTTGGGATTTCACCGCGCGCGAGCGCAGCGAGACCGTCAGCGAACCACCCGCGCAGGTGCCGGTACGTGCGCAAGTCCTGGCGATCCTCGCCGACCCCCGTGTCGACCACCTCACGCTGGACGGCTGCGCGCGGCTGATCGCACGCCCACGCCAAGACGTCGAGACCACGATCGACGCGATGGTCCAGGCCGGCGAACTCGTCGAGGCCGGTGGCGCGCTCAAGCAGTACCGCCTCCCGGTCGCCGAGAAGCAGCGGCTCGAGGCCTTGTTTCGTACCACCGCGATGGAACTCGGCGAACACGGCGTGCTCGCCGAGTCCGCGATGGTCGACGGCGCCTACGATGACGAGACTGACGAGCCGCGCCTGCCGGTCACTGCTGGCTTGTTGAGCCTGTTCCTGCCCGGCACAGGCCAGTTGCTCAACGGCGACGTCGGCCGAGCCTCACTGGTCTTCGCCGTGTGGAGCCTCGCCTGGATCACGCACCTGTCACCGGTGTGGACGTTCGTGTGCCTGTACGCAGGTGCCGAGGCGTTCTTCACCGCCAAGATCCGGGGCATGGAGCGCAAGATCGCCAAGGAAGCGATCACGGGCACCACCGATCGAGCCCGCGTGCTCGGACCCTAGTCCCCTTTCCAGGGGACTAGCGACCCGCGAGATTCCGCGAAGGGATCGGCAACGCCAGGTACGGCAGTCGATCGCGCAGGTCTTCGGCGGTGCCATACAAGACTCGGTAAGCCAGCCAGCGACCGAGCACCGACTGGGTGTACTTGCGGGTCTCGTCGTACGGGATCCCCTCGATGAACACATCGAGATCGAGCTTTCCCCGCTCGTCCAACCAGCGCTCGACTGACCCCGCGCCGGCGTTGTAGCTCGGGATTGCCAGCGCGACTGCACCGTCACCTCCGCCGAACCTCGCGACCAGATCCCCGAGGTGATGAATCCCCAGTGCGAGATTGGTCGAAGGATCGTAGAGCATCTCGTCATCGTTCAGCACGATGCCGACCTGGCTGGCCACGGCCTTCGCAGTCGACGGCATCAGCTGAACCAACCCCCGCGCGCCGGCGAACGAGGTCGCACGGGGCTCGAAGCGGCTCTCGGTCTGCATGATCGCGTAGGTGAGCCACTGCGGCACGCCCGAGGCCGATTCGCCGGGCTCGATGAGCTCGAGAAATGGCTGAGGATGCGCGGCCATCCACGGCACCGCGTCGACGCTCGGAGGGACCGACCGCCAGGCAGTACCCATGCTGGCAACCAACCGCTGCGCGCCGCCGTAGAGCCCAGCCTGGTTGAGCACCATCACTGCCGGCCAGCCGCCGATGTCGGCAGCGCGGAGTTCATCCTGCGCCCATTCGCCGAGCCCCAACCTCGCGAGCAGCAATGCGGCCTCGCTGCGGGGCCCGCCTGCAGCGACCGCGGCGGCCCGCACGCTCTGGGCTTCGCGTTGCAACACCGCGAGTCCCTCGCCCCACGCAGCATCACCGAGTTCACGCAGTCGTGACAGCGCCTGCAGGGCGGGATAGTCGAGCGGGCCGGTGGTCAGCACGTCCATCCACGCCGCACGGGCGAGCTCGGGCTTCCCAGTCCGCGACAGCGCGCGCCCGCGAAAGTAGTGCAGCTTGCCGCGCTCGGCGGTCGACAGAAACTTGTCGCGCAGACCGGCATCCGCGAGTCGTAGCGCCTCGACATCATCGCCGCGCGCGAAGGCTGCCACCAAGAGCCGGCGTCGAGCCTCCTGCGCCATGTCGCCGGCGCTGGCGAGTGCGCGCTCCCATGCCTTGCGGGCCGCCGCCGGATCGCCCGCCTCCTCCCACGACTCTCCCGCAAGCACCCAGGCATCATCGGCATAGGTGTGCGTGTCGTGCTCGGTCGCGAGCGTCTCGAACGCGCGCGCAGCCACCTGGTACTTGCCCTCGGCGTAGCGACCACGACCGGCCTGGTAGGCCGACTTGACCAGGGTGTCGAGCCCGCTGGGGCCCGCCGCCTTGCACTGAGCCACCGCACGTTCGAAGTGCGTGCGTGACTTGGCACGGTCGCGCTGCTTGAACACCGCGGTGCCCTTGGCAAACTCGGCGTGGCAACGCTCGATCGCCGTGCCGCCCGGCTCGGACAACAATGCCTCGACGGCACGGATGGCCTGGCTGTAGCGCGACCGATCGATCAGCGCGTCGATTCGCCCGAGTGCAACCTTGCGCTCGAACTCCCGCAGCTGCGCGCCACGTCTGCCGAGTCCGGCAGCGCGCAGCCGAGTCAACTCGCGCTGAGCCTCGTCGGCATACTCGGACAGCGGCACTGCGATGAGCAACGACTCGTAGGGCTCGACCGCTTTTTGCCGCTGGGCCAGATCCTCGGACGCGGCGAACGTCCGCGCGAGCTTGGCCGTGACCTCGTGACGCCGCGCCCCATCGGAATACTGCGCGAGGTAGCGCTGATAGCTCTCGCGGGCCTTCGTGACGTCGTCGGTCCTCAGCAGCGCGTCGGCTTGAATGACCAGCAACTCGGGGCCTAGCGGCGAATCGCCCAGAGCCTTGGCATCGACGTCGGCGACCAATCCCAGCGCCAGCGCCGGCTGGCCTGCATCGAGTCGCGCCTGGGCCTCGAGCAGCCGGATGCGCACCTCGATCGGCGCCAGAGCGGCGGCCCCGCGCGCGCGACCAAAGCGATCGGCTGCGACGGCGTGATCGTCTGCTCGCAGATCCTCGAGCCCGAGCAACAGCTCTGCCGCCGCGCGATCGTCGGGCCCGAGGGTGCCCGGTGCGTCGGCAAGCAACTCGTCGAGGTGTTTGCGAGCACTCGCGTGATCACCACGCTCTCGCGCAAGGATCGCGGCGTTGCCCGGACCATCGGCGAACCACAAGCTTCGCGATGGACCCGTGCTGTCGTCGGCCTTGCCAGGCTCGGCAGCGCCCACGACTGGCTCCACAGCCTCGATCGCGGCCGCGGGCCCCTCCCGCCGACACCCGGACCCGCCGAGCACAGCGAGCATCGCCAGGAACGTCGTGGATCGAGTCGTCATCTTGGCACCGCCTGCTTGGCGTTCCAGGCGTGTCTCAGACCAGGCGCGTCGGCTCGTGTTCCGGATCGTAGATCTCGACACGATTGCGACCGTTGCGCTTGGCGGTATACAGGGCGGCGTCGGCGGCCTCGATGAGCGCTTCCGAGGTCGGGCGCACCAGCATCGTCAGATCGGCGACGCCCAGTGAAACCGTCACCGTGAGCGTGCGCTTGTCGACCTCGAAGGGTCGGCCAGAAACGGTGTCGAGAATGCGATAGGCCGCACGTGATGCTCGCAGAGCGTCCACGTCGCGGCAGATCAGCGCGAACTCCTCTCCACCGTAGCGCGCGAAGATGTCCTCGCTGCGCGTCGCGCCTTCGACTCGATCGGCAAGCCCGCGAAGGATCTCGTCTCCGGCGGGGTGCCCCATCGTGTCGTTGACCTGCTTGAACCCGTCGATGTCGAACAACACCAGTGACAGTGGCTTGCCGTGGCGCAGCGCAAACGCGACGTCGCTCTCCAGTCGGTTGTTGAAGTAGCCGCGGTTGAAGACGCCGGTAAGGCGATCGCGCAACGCCGATTCGTAGAGGTTGCGCTGAAAATCTTCGTCGATGTCGTCGTTGAACGTGAACTTCAGAACGCTGGAGGCACCGATCTGAATCTTGTCGCCTTCGGCGAGCGGCTGGCGGTCGACCCGCGTACCGTTTGCAAACGTGCCGTTGGTCGATCCTGCATCGCACAAGAAATACGTTCCGGCGTCCTCCTCGACGGCGGCGTGGGTGCGAGATATTCCCTCGTCATTGATCCTGACGTCGGTCTGCAGTCCTCGCCCGATCGTGGTGCGCGTCCCCTCGCGAAGCGGGAACATCTCGCCCATTCGGTCGCCCGACAACACGACGACGAACGCGCGCTTGCGGCTCTCATGGCCGCGTTCGAGCCCGCTGGGCTCGATCCGGATGGTCGACTTCGTCATGGGTTGGTCGCGGCTCCATCGTAGGCCGCTTGCGTACAGGCAGGCAACCTCGGTGGCGCCGATCGCTGCCGGCCCGGCGGGGTGGACTCCGACGGCCGATCCTGAACCCGCCGCGACGGGTGCTTACCTGGCTCGCCGGTTCGCGGTACCATTCGCCCGCGACTCCCGTGCACACCCCTCCGCATTCGCATCTGTGGTTGCCCATGCCACGCACGCCGCAAACGGCCGCCGGAGCCGCACCGCCCGCACGGCGAGGCACCGGCACGCGAGCGCTGGTAACCGCCCTCGGCCTGTGCATCGCCCTGCCGAGCACCGCGAATGCCGAGCCCGGCTCCGACGGCGAGGCTCTACCCACCGTCACCGACGAGCCACCCCCGGCGCCCGAGGGCAACCTCCGCGACGACGACCAGCTCGAGCGGGCGATGGAGGCGTTCGCCCGTGGGTCCGACAACTACAACCGAGCGATGTACCAGGAAGCGCTCGCCGACTTCCTCGAGGCCGCCACGCTCCATGCCTCGCCCGACTTCCAGTACAACATTGCGTTGTGCTACGAGAAGCTCAACAAGCCCGAAGAGGCGATCTCCGCCTTTCAGACCTACCTGAAGACCAAGCGTAACGTCCCCGATCGCGCCAATGTCGAGGATCGAATCCAGCGGCTGCGGGCGCAGCTCGAGGCCGGCAAGCGGCGCACGGATTCACCCCGGCCCGCCGCGCGAAACGATCCGGCCAAGCCCAAGGACAAGCCCAAGCCGTCGGGAGCTGGCCCACTGGTGATCGCCGGCGCCGTCGTGACCGGCCTGGGTACTGCGATCGCGCTCGGCGGCGGGATTGGCCTGGGCATCGCGGCCCGGCGGCGCAGCGACGATCTCGACGCGGTCCAATCCGGCGGAAATCCGGACGACCTGACGTTGGCCGAGGCTCGCGACCTCGAGACCTCGGGCAAGCGGCTGGAGCTCGTTCAGATCGTCACGGTCGCGGTCGGCGGCGCAGTTGCGCTGGGCGGCGTGGCGATGCTCGCCGTGGGTCTGGCGCGCAGGCGGCAAGGCAAGGCTGGATCCAAGGTCGCCGTCGTACCCAGCGTGGGTCGCACGGCGGTTGGGCTCGCGTTCTCCGGAAGGTTTTGATCATGCGTCGTCAGGCTTGGGTGTTGGTCGTGCTGGTGGGCGGATGCTTCACGACCGATCTCGATCCCACCAAGGGTGGGGTCTTTGCGTGCAGCGACGAGCCCGAGGGCGAATGTGCCGACGGCCAGGACTGCGTCAATGGTCGTTGCGAAGCCTCCTCTGAGCTGCCCACTGTCCAGATCGGATTTCCCGAGGACGAGCAGGATATCGGGTTGGGTGTCGATACCCCGATCGGAGGGCGCCGCACCCTCAACATCACGATGTCAGGCACGCTCGATCTGGCACCCGCCGGCGACGACGACGTGTTCGGTGAGGGCCACCTCGAGGTCATCGTGGACGGTCAAGAACCCCTGATCGTGGAGTCGGGGGCACTCAGCGCCATCGTGCAACTCGACGTCGTGCTCGACAACACGATCGGCGCTCACCGCATCAGCGTACGAGCGATCCGCAACGATGGCACGCGCTACGACCACGCCGCCGGTTCGGCGACGCGGCTGTTCTGGATCAGCGACGGTGTGACCCCGTTGATCGGTATCAAGCGACCCTGGCCGGGAAGCGAGTTCCCGCTCGAGGCGACGCCCATCGAGGTCGAGGCCGCTGTGCTGAATTTCGCGTTGCAGGCAGCGAACCCGACCGGCGGCGTCGCCGACAAGACCGGCCACGCCCACGTCTACTACGCGAGGGACATCCTCCCGTGCATCATGGATGCTGACGGTTGTGACAAGCAGTATCTGACCACGATCGTCATGAAGGAAACCCCTGGTCAGCTGACGATCCCAGACACCGTCGCGGGATCGTTTCCGATCAGCGTCGTGCTGCGCAACATCAACCATTCGTTATATTTGTTCGACTCGACGCCTGATGATGATGTCGATGATGGCGTGCCGATCGTCGACGAGGTCGCCGTCACGCGCAGGTGAGGCCGGTCGGCGGGGGCCTCAACGTCGGGTGAGTTCGGCGACGTAGAAGCCCTCGGTTCCGTCCGCCTCTGGGGTCCACGTGCGCTCTGAGGTCAGCTCGAGCGGCCCGCCTTCGAGTGCTGCGCGCACGACCGCGGGGCCTTCCTCGGACTCGGCCGAACACGCGGCATAGACCAGGCGACCGCCGGCCCGCAACAACGGCCACAGTCGCGCGAGTAGCCGGTTCTGCTGCTCGGCGGCGGCCGCGATGTCGGCGTACTGACGGTGCCAGCGGATTTCTGGATGACGAGCGAGGTTCCCCAGCCCGGTGCAGGGGACATCGAGCACGATGCCATCGAACGGTGCGAGCTCCAGCAACTCGGCACAGGGCTCGGTGAGGTCCGCCGCCACAAAGCGCAGATCCAGGGTGCCCTCGCCCATTCGCCCTCGCTCCGTCAGGCGCGCCTGCTCGGCGAGCTTGCCGGGTTCGCGATCGGCCGCCACCAGGAGGCCGCGCCGATGCATGAGCTCGGCGAGCTGCAGCGTCTTGACGCCGATGCCGGCGCACGCATCGAGCACACGATCGCCTGCGGCCGGCGCGAGCACGATCGCCGGCTGTTGTGCCGCGAGGCCTTGCACCGAGACCAGGCCCTCGTCGTGCAGTGCGCCAAAGAAAAGATCACCGCCGCCCCGCACCCGCAGCGCCTGCGGCATGTCGATGACCGTCTCGACCACGGCTTGGGGTCGCTCCTCCAGCAGCCGAAGTCGAGTCGTGCCCGCGTCGATGCGCGTGAGGTCGACGCGAAGATCCACCGACGGAACCTCGCAGACTCGCTGCGCGCGCGCGAGCGCGACGTCCGGTCCGAGGCGGCCGAGCCAGCGCCCGGCGAGCCAGCGAGGGATGCTGTAGCGGCGCTCGAGCACATCCAGCGGCGATCCGGTCGCGAGCCGAGCATCGAGTTCGGCGGCGCCCTGGGCGATCGAACCGAGAACCCCGTGCACGAGCCCCGAGAGTGTTCGACTCGGATCGAAGGCCCGCGCGGCGTGGACCGCATGACCGATCGCGTTGCCCGGCGCCCGACCGAGTTCGATGATCTCGTAGGCTCCGACCCGAAGCAGCTCGCGAGGCACAGCACCGAGCCCCTTGGGGTCGCGCGCACACGCGTCGATGTGGGCGTCGAGACGGGTCCGGTGGCGGAGCACACCATAGACCAGAGACGTGACCAACCCGCGCGCACCGCCGACCAGGCCGGCACTGCGCTCGAGAAGATCACCGACGATGCGGTTGCTGAAGCCGCGCGTGCGGTCGATTGTCCGCAGGGCTTTGACCGCGAGGACCTGAGGCGAGTCGTCGCGGCGGCGGACCGGCGCTGGCTTTGGCGCTGTAGATGACAACAACCCGCCTTGTAGAGGATATGACGCCCAGCGACAAACCCGTCTGCTAGCCTCGACCAACTGTGCGGCGAGCTTGCTTGGTGGTCGCGCTGTCGCTCGCCTGTGACCCACCGTCCGGGCCCGCCGATGCATGGGACCCCGCGGCCCGGGCTTTGCTGGCACAGGTGGAGCAGCAGGACTACCGCAGTTGGACCGAGCTGGCGGTGGAGGGCGACTCGCCCCACGGTGCCTGGTCGATCATTTTCACCGACGCCACTGTGGACGCCGCCCAGATGGGCGAGATGGGCGAGATGGGCGAGATGGCCGAGATGGCCGAGTCCTGGCCCCAGGGCTCGACATTGGTGTGTGAAGGACGCGACCAAGCCGAGAGCGACACCATCAGCCTGCAGATCATGCAGCGGGATCGCGGCGGATGGCTGTGGGCCCAATACGATGCCGCCGGCGAGCCCCTGGTCTACGGCACCGACAGTGCCTGCGGCCACTGCCACGCCGCGGGTGTCGACTTCGTCCGCAGCCTGACGCTGCCTTGAGCCGAACTCAGTCGTCTTCTTCGTCGAGCTCGACGCCGAGAACGTCGGCGACTCGACCCCACTGGTACATCGCGATCGGCCCGCGGGTCGACAGCGCGACAGCTCCCTCGGCATCGATCACGATGAACGCCGCATCCGCGGGACCGATCCCGAAGGCTGCGCGCGCGTCGTCGTCGTGGTCGGTGCGCGCCCAGGTGGGGAACTCGAGATCGCGCGTGCGCCCGACGATGACGCCGCGGGCCTTGGCCAGCTTTGCCTTCATGGCGGTCGACACCATCCGGATCGACGGGTCTTTCATGCGCTCGAACTTCTCGGCATCCTCGCCGTCGAAACCGTCGTCGATGCCCGGGATGTCGGACTTGGCGACCTCGCGCGCGAGGAAGATGAGCGCGCAGGGCGTCCCGCCTCCGCACGCCGAGGACTCGAGAGTACCCGCCGAAAAGCTGGGCATGGCGGGCCCTTTGGGGGGCTCTTGCGCCCCAAGCAGCTCGCGGATGCCCTCGAGCTCGGCGCCTTCGGCACCGCCACTGCGACGATCGAGGATGTCGCCCTGCGGACCGAGCACCACGAAGCCGTGATGGCCTTTGGCGAGCCCGAACGTCGTGGAAAAGACCCCCTCGAAGTCGACGTGCACCGGGAAGCGCATCTCGCCGCCAAAGTGCTCCATCATCTCTGCGACCTTGCCCTGGAACATGCCGAACCCCTCGGCGTCGCCGATGATGTGCCCCACCGTGGTCTCCGGCAGCGTCCAGCGATTCAGCGCCCGACTCAGCGCCTGCCCCTCCTTGCGGTCTCTCATCTGCGGGCCGAAGACCAAGAAGAAGGCAGTCTTGCCGCGGAGCTCCGCGAGCTTGAGCGCGACCCCGTCGCCGACGGCGGGGATCTCGATCGTGCTTGGATCGCCGGCGACCGGTGGCAACTCGTCGGGAATGTCCTCCACTCGCAGCAACCACGCGCCGACGCCGAGCAGCAGGACCACGAGACCCGCGAACACCAACCCGAGCTTACTCAGTCGACTGATGGCCACAGCGCCGCGAGTATACGTCGCGACGCCTCGCTGGCGAGGCTCGATTCACGTCGGTGTGCGCAAACGATCAGCAGGGGTACATCCTACTCGACGCCGAGCGAGACCGTGACCAGCGAGCGAGCGTGGAGACAGGCGACTGCGACGCTCGCGGCCTCGTTGCCAGGCGCCGTCCGGGCCGCCGCGACCGCATCACAGGCCAGACCGGCGAGCATCTGGGTATCGGGCGCGTCGGACGTCGTCGTGATGGCGACCATGTCCGCGTTGCCACGCGGCACCAGCAACACCACCGCTCCGCTGACCAGCGCCACGGCCATCGACCCGGCGGCAAGCGCGTCGTCAGGGAGTGCGACCCGCCGCACCGTTGCCTCGTTGGCACCACTGTCATCGATCCACGCCAACAACACCGCGTTGCGGTCGCGATGGAGACCCGCGACGATTCGCGAGCCAAACGCGCCCAAGGCGGTGAGCAAGGGTCCGTCGACCTCGCCCCACCGTGGGTCGTCGACGATCGCGTGGGTCGGACGCAGGCCAAGCGCGCTGCTGTTCCCGTCGACCTCCAGCACTGCGGGCTGCACCCGGCCCAGGCGAAGGCCGATGGACGTCGAGGTGCCGGGCAACGAATCCAGCGCGAGCTGGGCACCGAGCAGATCTACGGCGCCCACCGCGACGATCTGTGGTGTCGAAAGTTCAACCGACGACCAGCGTGTGGCCGCCAAGGTCTGATCGCCAGGATGTGGATGTTCGCTGTCGGTCAGCGCGGTCACCTCGGCAAGCACGAGATCGCCGGCCAGCAATGGGCGACCGATCGCGGTCCATTCGCGGGCCCCGAGCCAAGCGGGATCAGGGGCGAAGCCCACCACTTCGGTTGCCTGGTCGTCGGTCATCCAGTCGACTTCCACGGTCGCGATCGCGGTGCCAGGATCACCGACCCGCCAAGCCACGCGCAACGACGCGAGGTCTCCGTCGAGTCGCCCCGCGATCGCCACGGCCGCATCCCCGCCGCTGCGGACGTAGCCGGGCAGCGCGACGGTGCGCGAGCGCGTGGTGTCCCAGCCGTTGTCTCGAGGTTGCCAGACCTGCAGGCTCGAGGTTCCGGCGGATTCGATCACCAGGCCCAGCGCTGCGCCCTGTGGGGTCGCGCCTGGCACCAGCGACTCACCGAGTGCGAGGGATTCGCCGGCCTCCCAACGTAGCGTCGGTGTAGCGGCCGGATCGATGAGGACGCTCACGGGCTCCGATTCCTCGGTCTCCACCTCGTCGGGCGTGCGCAGTTGCAAGGTGTGGACCCCGCTGACCATCGCACCGCGCATGAACAGCTGCAGTTGACCATCCGCGAGCACGCCCACGCGAGACGACGAGGTCAGCGTGCCGACGCTCTCACCATCGATCAGCAAGCGCGTCGCACCGACACTGGCGTTGACGTTCAGGGTGAGATCGGAAAACCGTGTGGTCTCGAGCTGGAGTTCACCATTGGCCGGCTCGAGGAAGTCCGGCATCGGCAGATCGGTGGGTCCGGTCGAGGACTCGGCAGTTTGGTCAACCGGATCGCTCGCGGGGGCACATCCAAGTGTCGCCGTCGACAGGCCCAGCGCCGATAGCCAGCGTGGCGCGCGGCCCCGCCGGCGGGCGTGGGCCGGCGACGTCGTCTCGGTATCACCAGAGTTGTCGCCCACGCATCGCGAGCGTTACGCAGTTGCCCGAGCCGAGCAAGGCTTTCGAGTGGCGTGGACCGTCGCCGGCCTTGTGAGCGCCACAAAGCTCAGGCGCTCACGACGAACCACAGCACCACGGCACTCGCGCCGTGCAACGAACCCAACGCACCGCCTAGCCACCGCACACGAGGTACGCCTCCGAACGCGACGACCGCGGCGCAGACCCCCGTGCCCACCGCAAACACCACCAGCGAGTGCTCGACGTCGAGGACGCCGCCGCTGAGCAAACCGACGGCCGCGGTCCACCATGCCGCGAGCGCCGCCCACCACGCGACGCGCGTCAGCGAAGCACCCAGGACGACACGACGACGCCACGCCCACGCGCCAAGGCCTGCGGCGCAGCCACCAAGGCCCGCTGCGATCCACACCGCGATGCGGGCCGCGATGCGGGCCGCGATGCGGGCCCCGACCCGCGCCGCGCGACCCAGCGCGACTGCGGCGGAACCCAGCGCGCGCGGCTCCCGAGGGTCGTTGCAGGGTGTTGGGCTCGTCACGGCGGCGACTGTGCGCAAGCCGGGGCCATCGACGCAAGTTTTCGCCCCGGCCCCGTGCCATACTCTTGGGCGCACATGGTCGGGTCGTTTCTGCTCTGGCTGCTGGTCGCGGCGCCTCAGCCCTCGTCCGCTGCGCCTCGGTCCATGCCGACAGCGACGCGGCCCATGCCGCCTGCGCCGCGCGCCATGCCGCCAGCGCCGCGCGGCAAGTCGCCAGCGCCGCGCGGCAAGTCGGGAGCCCGCAAGGTGATGCCGGCCTCCGCGTGGCGCCCGTCGGGCGCGCCGGCGCCGACGATCTGGGCCCGCGTGGGCGCCACCGGTTGGGCAGCGTGCGAGGAGATGGGTCGGCAAGCGGCGATGCTGCGCGGTGGTTCCGGCCCACGCGGCGACAGCGGCGGGACCGATGCCTCACAGTGGGCCGAACGTGCGAGCCGGTGCCCCGGCGTCCCCGAGATCCTGTTTCTTGCAGCGCAGGTCGAGATCGCGAGCGCAGGTGACCTGGGCTTTGGCCCCGATCCTGGGACTGGCCTCGATTCCGTCGTGAAGGATCACCGCGAGCGCGTGCAGCGGGCGCTCGACTGGCTCGATGCGGTCCTCGCGGAGTCCGCCCGGCGCCGCGAGTCGCCACCCCGTGAGACCCGGTTCCTGCGCGCCTACGCGATGGTCGCCCTGGGTCGCCCGACGGCGGCGCGGCGGGCCCTGGATGACGCGATCGCCAGCGCCGACGTCGAGCGCTGGCGCAGTGATCGCATGGGAGCCGTGATCGCACTGCTCGCCGGCGATATCGAGGTCGCGATGCGCCTGGCCCACCGCGCGAGCATCGAAACCCCTGGCGAGGATCGAACCATCACGCGGTACCTGCGGGCGTTGGTGCTGGACCGCAGCGGTGCGGCCGCCGCCGCGCGAAGCGAGCTGCTCGAGCTGCGCAACGACGCCGGCCACATCCTCGCCCGCCACGCGACCGAGAGCTTGCTCCCCGTGCATGAGCGGCTGTATCTCCGCGCGCTCGAACACGAGGTCAATGACGACACAGACACCGCTGCGCGCCTGTGGGACGCGTACTTGGCACGGCCAGAGCCCGAAGAACCCGACCGAGTCGTCGCTCGCCGACATCGCAGCGCGGTCACCAAACGTCCGACCCCGGTCCGTTGACGCTCGGCTCGTAGCCACTTTGTGGCACCCTTGCGACCCATGCTCGCGCTGCGAAGCACTGCCGACCTGTTGACGTGGCGCACCTCGTTGGCTGCGGGCACCACGATCGCGTTCGTGCCGACGATGGGCTACCTCCACGACGGCCACCTCTCGCTGCTTCGCGAGGCCAGGGCGCGCGCCGGCGCTGGCAAGGTCGTGCTGTCGATCTTCGTCAACCCGACCCAGTTCGGACCCAACGAAGATCTCGATCGCTATCCGCGCGACGAGGCCGGCGACTTCGCCAAGGCGCAGGCGAGTGGTACCGACGTGGTGTTCTGCCCAACGACGCCCGAAGAGCTGTATCCGAGCCGATCGACCTGGGTGACGGTCGATGATCTCGATCAACACCTCTGCGGGCGATCGCGACCTGGGCACTTCCGCGGCGTCTGCACCGTGGTCTGCAAGTTGCTCATGCTGGTGCGCCCCGACGTCTCCTTGTTTGGCCAGAAGGACTTTCAGCAGCTCGCGATCCTCCGCCACATGCACGCCGACCTGTTTCTTCCCGGTGAAATCGTGGGGATGCCGATCGTGCGCGAGCCCGACGGCTTGGCGCTGTCGAGTCGAAACGCCAACCTCAGCGCCGCCGCGCGACAGCAAGCACTGGCGATCTCGAGCTTTCTGGCCCAGGTGCGCGAGCGATTTTCCGCCGGCGTGCGCGACGTTGCGACGTTGCTCGGCGACACCGCCTCGGCGCTTGCGCCCGGAAAGATCGACTACGTCGAGGTCGTCGACGCGCTGCGCTTGGCACCCGTGAACCTCATCGAACGGCCGGCGCTGTGCGCCGTGGCAGCCTTCTTCGGCGGCGTCCGGCTCATCGACAATACCCTGCTCACCCCGTGACGCCGCTCCAGATCGGCCTGTGGGCCACTTTCGGCTGCGCGGTCCTGTGGGCCATGCTCGACGTGCTGCGCAAGCAACTCGTCGCGCGCATGGATCCGGTGGGACTGACGGTGTGGCTCGCGATCGGACAGGCGCCATTTCTGGGGATCTGGGTCGCCCTTGCTGACGATCGGACGATCACCGCCGAGTACTGGCCGTGGGCCGCGGCGACGATCGTCATCAACATCATCGCGGCCGTGCTCTACCTGGTGGCGATCGGCTCCGGGCAGTTCAGCGTCGCGATCCCGATGCTCGCGTTCGTGCCGGTCTGGACCGCGCTGCTGGGCATACCCCTGCTCCACCAGGTCCCGACCGCGACCCAGTTCGTCGGGATTGCGTTGGTTGTCGCCGGCACGGTGGTTCTCCACGGACAAGGACGGTCCGGGCTCCGACTCTTCACTGCGATGCTCGGTGAACGAGTCAGCCTTGCGATGCTCGGCGTGGCGCTGTGCTGGTCTCTGACCATCGTGCTCGACCGCCGGGCGACGGCCCACGCGCCGCTTTCGATCCACGCGCTAGGCTTGAGCCTCGGCATCGCCGCGGGCGCCGGCGCCTGGCTCGCTGCACGCGGCCGGATCCGCGAGATCGGCCAGGCCCGCCGCGCACCATGGCGACTCTTGGCGGCCGTGAGCATCGCCGCACTCGCGATGGCCCTACAGCTGCGCGCGATGCAGGACGTTGCCGTCGCTGCGCTCGAGGCGGTCAAGCGCACGCTCGGGATGGGCGCCGCCATCGCGCTGGGACGGGTGGCGTTCGGCGAGGCGATCACCGCGCGCAAGCTGCTCGCCGTCGCGCTGATGGCTGCAGGCACGCTGCTCGTGCTCGAGCGCCTGTGGTGAACCCTCCTAGGCCGGTCCGATCACGATCCTGCGCTCGCCGAGAAATTGGCCCATCTCGGTCTCGACCGCGCAGCTCCACTCGCCGGTCGGGGACGCGCCGAAATTTTGTTTGACCGAATACGTGCGAAACCCAGCCTCGCGCCCCCCACGGATCTCGAGGCCGATCCGATCCATGACTTCGCCGTCCTTGCGCCACACATGCACGAGGTGATCGTGCACACCCAGAGGCGCGAAGATCGAGGTCGCGCACACCAACCGTGCCGGCGTTCGCTCGAGTCGCTCGGTCGGGTCGGTGATCTCGTAGCCGACTCTTCGGGTACCGATCGCGGCGTCGACCAGCCCCATCGGCACCGCCGGCACCGCTCGGGCCCCACCCAGCGCAAGGGCCAACGGAAATACCAGACCGGCGACGACCGCGGTCGCCACCGCGCGCGCAAGCGGGCGGCCGTGCAAGCGATCGGCGAACACCATCACCGGCAGCGCGAGCCCGGCGGCACCGGCGGCACACCACAGCGAGGTCCCGTTGCTCAAGCCCAGCCCAGGCAACACCGCCGCCATCACGCAGAACGTCGAGAACGCAGGCAACAAGATGCCCCCGCGACTGCGGACCAGCAGCCACTCGGTCAGCGGATCCCACAGCGAAGCCAGCGCCGCGCCACCCAGCAGAGCCATGAACACCACGTGGGCGAACGTGCCAGCGAAGGCCTTGAGATAGAACGGGAGCGCGAAGTACAGCTGGAGATGGATGCTCGACTGCGTGAGCATCAACGCCGAGAACCTCGCGGTGCGCAGGACCTTGGTGGTCCCACCCGGTTGGTGTTCACGCTTGCGCTCGAGCCACAGCACCACCGTCAGAACCAACCATGAGCTGACCGCGACCACCGCCACCGCCGCACCGCGCGACGGCCCGCGGTCCATCAACAGCGCCCCGGCGATGCCGATCGCCAGCGAGATCCACGGGATTGCCCAATGGACGACCCCCAAGAGCAGCTTGCGATCGAACCTCGCCATCGCTTGTCACGCCAAGACTAGCCGGTTTCTTCGTCCCCTGCCCGCACCACCCATGGTCGTGCTAATCGCTGTGGCCACAACGTGTCTGATCCGACGCCGCTGATGTTCGTGGATGATGCGGTGCGCATGCGCGAGCTCGTGGAGCGCCTCGCCGACGCACCCATCGCGGCGCTCGACACCGAGTCGAACGGAATGCACGCGTTTCGTGAGCGGGTCTGTCTGTTGCAGATCTCGCTGCCCGGACTCGACGTTGTGATCGACCCGCTGGCCGTGAGTCCAATGCCGCTGGCGGCTTGGCTCGCGGACCGGACCCGGATGAAGATCCTCCACGCTGCCGACAACGACGTTCGTTCACTGCGCCGCGACTGGGATCTGCAGCTCAACAACGTCTTCGACACCATGCTCGCCGCGCGCGCGCTCGCGTGGCCAGCCAAAGGCCTCGGTGACATTCTCGCGGCACATTTCGGCTGCGCGACCGACAAGCGCTGGCAGCGTCACGACTGGTCGCAGCGGCCGCTCGCCGCCGCCGCACTCGAATACGCCCGCACCGACACCCGACACCTCGCGGCGCTGCGCGAGCTCCAGCATGCAGCACTCGTCGAGACCGGCCGACTCGACGACTTCGAGCATGCGTGCCAGCGGCTGACGGAGTTGATTCCGCGGCCTCGCGTGTTCGACCCCCAGGGCTGGGCACAGATCGACGGGGCACGCGAACTGGACGACGTCGGCCGGGCGACGCTGGCCGAACTCTACGTGGTGCGTGAGCACCTCGCCGGCACCCTCGACCGCGCGCCCTACCGTATCCTCGGCGAGTCGGTGTTGCTGGAGCTGGCGCGGCTTCGCCCGGCAACGCGACAAGCGTTGATCGGCATCCGAGGGGTCGGAGGTCCGGTCGCGCATCGGTTTGCCCCGCTGCTCGTCGAACACATCGCTCGGGCCGTCGCGGGTCCGGCCCCGAGCTGGCCGGCCCCACCCGCGCGTCCGGACAAGCGCCTGCGCGAGCGTTTCGACGCGCTTCGCGACTGGCGTCGTGCCCACGCGGCCACGCGGGGGCTCGAGCCCGACATGTTGCTCTCCAAGGACGCTCTGAACCGGATCGCCGAGCTCGATCCGCCCGATGCGGCGGCACTCGCCGCGAGTGGAGTCCTCGACGCGTGGGAGCTGCAGCGCTATGCCGACCCGATCGTGGCTGCGCTCGCACGCGTGCGGCGGTGACCTGCGGCGGGGTCAGTTCGGTGCAATCACGGCTCCGACGATCAAGTCGAGCTCGACCTCGAACGCCGCCGAGTTGGCGGGCCGGAGCCGCGCCGAGAAATGCGCGGGAAGGCCCTCGAGCACCACGGGGTCGATGTCATCCGGTAGCAGCACGGCCACATACACGTACTCGTAGCTGGCGTCTGGCAGAACCGTGAACGTGATCGGGTAGTTCGCCAGGTGCTTGAAGTGGTTGCCCGGGCCGTTGTTGTAGCCCTCGATGTCGATATCGAGGTCGAACAGCGGAGCGAGCTCCGAGGTGTAGTCACTGGGCGGATCCGGCAGGACGAACTGCGAACCCCGCAGGGCCAGCGGGAACATCGCGGCGCCCTGACCACCGACGACGACGGGAATCACGTCGCCCGAGTTCAATGGCGCGAACGCGAGGTCTCCGAAGCCGAGCTCGAATGATCCGACCACCGGATCGCCGCTCGAGTCGCCGCTGGCCTCCGACGAGGCTTCGGCCGCCGAAGACGTGTCTGAACTCTCCGCGGGCGCCGGCACGTTGGCCCCGCAGCCGAGCAGCACTCCCGCCACGCCGATCCACGTCACCGCCCAACCCCCGCGATCCATGAGTTCCAATGCTAGCACTGACACACCACCGACCTCGAGCGTAGTGCCCCGAACCCCGGCACCGCAAGCGGTGACGAACCGGCGTGGCGTGCGAGCGATGAGGCTGGGCTACTCGCCGCTCGGGCGTGCGCCCGCGAGCGAGCCTCGTCCGGTGCGCAGCGCCCGCTGGCGAGCGGGCTACTTGGCGGGGCCAAGCGCCTTGCTCGCGAGCTCCGATACATCACGTGACAGCCCCTGACGGGCCACGATGCGTGCGAGCTCGCCCCTCATGGCCTCGGACCGCCCGGCGTCGAGCCGGCGCCACTGCACGAGTGCACCGATGAGGCGGGCCGCGAGCTGGGGATTGCTCGGATCGATCTCGAGGATCGCATCCGCCAGCAACCGATAGCCACCACCGGATCGGTCGTGGAAGCGGACCTGATTGCGAGTCGAAAAGCCCGCAAGCAGTGCGCGCACCCGGTTGGGCTGGCGCAGGTTGAACTCCGGGTGGCTGCGCAGCGCAACCACACGGTCGAGCGTATCGGCCCTGCTGCTTCCGGCCTGCACGGCGAACCACTTGTCGAGCACCAGTGGGTCGTGCGCCCAGCGGCGGTAGAACGCGGCGAGAGGCGCCTCGGAAGCGTCCCCCTCGACGTCGACGAGACACTGCAAGGCGGCCTGGCTGTCGGTCATGTTGTCGGCGGCCTCGAATTGCGCGAGCGCGAGTTCGACACCGTCGGGTCGACCGGAGGCGACCAAGAGACGCAGTGCCATGTTGCGAGCGCGGCGCGACGCGGTCTGCTCCTTTGTGGCCTCGTTCGCACCGCGACGCTGCTCGGCCCGGTACAGCGCCAGCAAGTCGTCGTGGTGGGCCAGCGCAAGCGTGCGCATCGCGAACTCGCGCGCCGCGTGGATACCATCGACGTCGATGACGTCGGCATGCTGGCCGAGCACGCGCTCATCGGGGAGCGTGAGCATCGCCGCGCGCAGTGATCCGTCGAGCGCGGGGTCGAGCAGCATGCGACCAAAGGCGGCGACGAAGCGAGCGTCGAGCGCCAACGGCAGGTCCGCCGCGCGATCGCGGACCAACCCGGCCAGCGTGGCCTCAGCGAGGGTCTGACCGGCATCCCAGCGGCTGAACGCGTCCATGTCATGGGCCGTGAGAAAGGCCAGTTCGTCCGTGGTGCGTTCCATCCGCAGCTTGACGGGCGCTGTGAACCCGCGCAGCAGCGAGACCACCGGCGCGGTCGTGAGCCCGCCGAACACCCAGGTTGAGCTCGCTTCGCGCAGCTCGAGCACGGCCGTGGTTCCGCGCACGGCCGCGGCGCCGTCCACCAGCCTGATCTCAGCATCGGTGCCATCGGGCCCTAGCAGTCCGACCGCGACCGGGATGTGCATCGGCAGCCAGGTCGCAGGATCGGCGTTGACCGGTGCACGCTGCTCGAGCCGCAGCGTGAACGTCTGCGCGGTCGGATCGTGGCTCGACTGTACGTCGACGATCGGCGTTCCCGCCTGCGCGTACCAGCGCCCAAACTGCTCCAGATCGGCGCCATTGGCGTCGGCCAGCGCGGCGCGAAAATCGTCGCAGGTCACGGCCTGGCCGTCGTGGCGAGCGAAGTACAGGTCCATCCCGCGGCGGAAGCCCTCGCGCCCGAGCAAGGTGTGCATCATCCGCACGACCTCGGCGCCTTTGTTGTACACCGTCACGGTGTAGAAGTTGTTCATCTCGATGTACGAGTCGGGACGGATCGGATGCGCGGTGGGGGACTGGTCTTCGGCGAACTGTGCGGTGCGCAGGATGATGACGTCGTGGATGCGCTTGACCGCCTCGGAGGTGACATCGGCGGTGAAGAGTTCGTCGCGAAACACGGTCAGCCCCTCTTTGAGGGTCAGCTGGAACCAATCGCGACAGGTGACGCGGTTGCCGGTCCAGTTGTGAAAGTACTCATGGGCGATGACCCCTTCGATGTCCTCGTAGTCGTCGTCGGTCGCAGTCTGCGGTCGAGCCAGCACGTACTTCGCGTTGAAGACGTTGAGCCCCTTGTTTTCCATCGCTGCCATGTTGAAGTCGCTGACCGCGACGATCATGTAGAGGTCGAGGTCGTACTCGAGTCCAAAGGTCGTCTCGTCCCACGCCATCGCCCGCTGCAGCGAACGCAGTGCATGCTCGCACGCGTCGACGTTCGCCGGCTCGACCCAGATCTCCAGGCGTACCTCGCGGCCGGACTTGGTCCGAAATGACGCGGCTTCGCAGCGAAGGTCGGCCGCGACCAGCGCGAACAGGTAGCAAGGCTTCGGGAACGGATCCTGCCAGACGACGCGATGTCGACCACCCGCCAGAGCCTCGGCGCCGATGCGGTTGCCGTTGGACAGCAAGACCGGATAGCGCGTCGCGTCGGCGACGATGGTCGTGGTGTAGCGCGCCATCACGTCGGGGCGATCGAGGAAGTACGTGATGCGGCGAAAACCCTCGGCCTCACACTGGGTGCACAACACATTGCCCGAGCGATACAGCCCGGACAGTTCTGTGTTGCTCGAAGGGTCGATCTCGACGCAGGTCGTGAGGGTGAAGCGGTCGGCCGGGGCGGGGACGAGCAGGCCGTCGGTCAGGACCTCGTAGCCCTCGGCCCCGAGCGCAACGCCATCGATCGCGATCGACACCAGCCGCAATCGCTCGCCGTCGAGGCGGAGCGTCGGCTCGGCCGGCACCCCTGGGTTGCGCCGAACCCTGAGCCTCGCCGTGACCCGCGTGCAGCCTTCATCGAGATCGAACTCGAGATCGACCTCGTCGATCCAGAACGCCGGGGGTCGATAGTCCACTCGCTGGATTGGTTGCGGCCCGGGGTCTTTCATCGGAGCGCCGAGGATAAGGCACCGCCTGCCCATTTTTCGCCTGCTAACTGGTAATACCAGTTGACCATCAGATGTCATGATGACATGATGAACACGTGGTCCTCCAGCGAATCGCCAAGCGGACCCTGTCTGACGAGGTTTTCGAGCAACTCGTGCGCGAAATCGTACAGGGGCGAATGGCTCCGGGCCTCGCGCTTCCCGCCGAGCGGGAGCTCTGCGAGACGCTCGGCGTCAATCGCGGGGCGCTAAGGGAGGCCCTACGGCGCCTCGCCCAGGCCGGGCTGGTCGCGATTGCGCAAGGTGGCAGCACCAAGGTTCTCGACTTTCGCCGCACGGCGGGGCTCGATCTGCTCTCGCAGATGCTGTTCCGCGAGGGCGGCACCATCGATCTACAGGTCATCCGTTCGCTGATGGAGATCCGCGCCGCGCTGGCGCCCGACATCGCTCGGTTGTGTGCCCGACGGGCCGACGCCGCTCTGATCGTCGAGCTGCTCGACGTCGTCGATCGGATGACGCCCGTGCTGGCGGCCGACGACCTCACGACCCTGCAAGAGCTGTCGCTCGACTTCTGGGACGTGCTGGTCCGCGGCTCCGACAACATCGCCTACGTCCTGGCGTTCAACACGCTGCGGTCGACCTACGACACCGTTCGCGTCGCGCTCGTGCAGGTGATGGCCGATGAACTCCGCGACGTGGCGGCGTGTCGCGCCATCGCCGAGGCCGTCGGACGCCACGACGACGTGTCGGCCAAACACGTCGCCTCGGCACTGGTCGAGCACGGCACGCACCGCATGTTCGAATTGATCGCAGTGCTCGATCGACCCGGCAGCACCACCGACGACAGCTCAGGTCCAGGAGATGCATCATGACCCCGACCGCGGTTCGCTATGGTTCCACCTCCCGTGTGCTCGATCCCCGCGCGCCTAGCCTTGGGCTCGGTGACGCGCTGGGCTATTTCATCCGTCGGCCATCGGTCATCGGCCTGCTCACCCTGCTGACCGCTGCGGTGGCGGCTCGCCTTTGGACGGGCGACTTTGGCCGCTGGGACCTGCTGCTCGCCGCTGGGCTGGTCGCTGTTCACCCGATGTCGGAGTGGTTGATCCACGTCGAACTGCTGCACTTTCGCCCCCGACGATGGGGCCCGTTCATGATCGACTTCGAGGTCGCTCGTGATCACCGAGCCCACCACGTCGATCCGCACGACCCCAAGTGGTGGTTCATTCCCCTGCGCAGTGGCGTCGTCGGATTCCTGCTGGTGATGACCTCATCCTTCTTGCTGCTGCCAACCCCGCTCGCGCTGACCGTGTTGGTCGCAGCACTGGGCCTGGGGAGCACGTACGAGTGGATCCACTACCTGTGCCACACCAGCTGGCGGCCCCGATCGCGCTGGTACAAGCGGATCTGGCGGCTGCACCGGCTTCACCACTTCAAGAACGAGCACTACTGGATGGGCGTGACCATGCACGCGGCCGATGTGCTGCTTGGCACGCTCCCGGAGGTCGACGAGGTCGAGACCTCACCGACGTGCCGCAACCTGCACGAGCTCGAGCGCTAGCCGCCTGACGAGCCGAAGCGCTGCTCGAGCTCGCGCTTGATGACCTTGCCGGTGGGGTTGCGTGGCAGCTCGGTGACGACCTCGTACTGGCGAGGGATCTTCGCCGGCGCGAGATGATCGCGCGCCCACATCCGCACCTGCTCGGGATCGAACTTGGAGCCGCGGGGCACGACGATGGCCACGAGCCGCTCGCCCCACTCGGGATCGGGCACGCCGATGACCGCGACGTCCTCGATGTCGGGGTGCTTGGCCAGCACGTTCTCGATCTCGACCGGGTAGAGGTTCACGCCGCCGGAGATGACCATGTCGCGCGCACGACCGGTCAGGAACAGATAGCCGTCGCGGTCGACGAAACCCAGATCGTCGACCGTGAGCCAGTCGGCCAGACGAGTCTCGTCGGTCGCCGCAAGGTCGCGCAGGTAGCCCAGCATCAGCTGGGCGCTGCGGGTGTAGACGCGACCGATCTGCTCGGGCTCGAGCGCACGGCCACCGTCGTCGAAGATGCCGATCTCCTGGCCAGCGAGCGGACGGCCCAGACTGCCGGGGTGCGTCAGCATCTCCGGCCCAGAGATCGTCGTCACCCAACCGAGCTCGGTGGCGCCATAGAAATCGAAGATCTTCACGGCGCCGAAGCGGGCAATCGCGCGCTCGCGCAGCGTGGTGTTGAACGGCGCGGCCCCGGAGATCAACACGCGCAACTCGGGCGTCGGGCACTGCGACACGATGTCCTCGGGAAGATCCAGCACGCGGTGGATCATGGTCGGCACCATGAAGACGTTCTGGATCCGCCAGCTCGACATTCGACGCAGGGTCTCTTCGGCATCGAAGCGCTCTTGCAGGTGAATCGTCCCGCCCAGGGAGGTGTTCAACAGCATGAAGACCTGGCCGCTGGAGTGATACAGCGGCGCACAAACCAGGTGCCGGTCGGCGGAGTGCAGCGGAACCCGCTCGAGCACGCGCAGCAGCTCCACAGCTCCGAACGCGCCCATGTCGCGCACGGCGCCCTTGGGCTTGCCGGTTGTGCCCGAAGTATAGACCACGTTGTCACTTGGGCCCTTCTCGACGTGAAGCGAGTGTCCCGACGCCCGCTGGGCTGCGACCGCGGCGTCGTAGGAGCGAACCTTGCGGTCACTGCTGGTCCCTGCACCCGCGCGCAGCACCCGAAGGTCGAGGTCATCGCGCCGACGAAGCACCGCCTCGGCGACTGACGCGGTTTGTTCCGACACCACGAGCACGCGCGCGCCGCTGCGCTCGAGCAAGAACTCGAGCTCGTCGGAGGTGCTGTGGCGCCCGACGTGCGCGCAGGTGATCCCGAGCCGAATCAGCGCAAACCATGCGATCGCATATTCGATGCGATTTTCCATCATGATTGCAACCGGTGCGCTACGCGAGGCGCCCAGGTGGTCGCGCAAGACGCCGGCGACGGCGTCGATCTCGTCGTCGATCTCGCGATAGGTCACGCTGCGATGCTGGTCGACCATCGCGCAGCGCGTCGGTGCAGCGGCGGCGTGGATCGAGTGCAGCGACCGCACACCGAGACCGCGGGCCAACGCGACGCGCGCGACGTCCAGCGGATGCTCGCCACTGACGCCGAAGAGTCCGGCTTCGCGGCCGGTGACCACGAATCTGCGGGCTATGCGGTGCGGCGGGTCGAGCAAGAGCCGGCGCAGCGCGGGGACGCGTTGGAGCAACCGATCACGGAGGGCCACAGTTGCGGATGGTACACGGCGGCAGCGTCTGCCCACCTGTCACCACCCTGACTTCGCCGCATCAACGGCGTGCGCCGGGCTCTGGGCCGGCTCTGGGCGGGGCGACGAGCCCCCGAAAACGACTCGCCGCCGCAGGCGACCGCCGCGAGACTGGCGCGCCCCCGAGCCGACGCCCACCCCGACACCCACCCGACACTTTGGATTCGCCGAAATCCGTCACTCGCGCCTTGGCGACCGCCCCGGCACCTCGTAGGTTTGAGGTCATGGTGTCTCGTCACGCGCTCGTTGCCCCGGCAGCTCTGTTGCTCGCGTTGTGCGTCGCGGGCACGGCATCGGCGAGCGACAGGCCGCGCCGCGTGAAACACGGCGTCGAGGCACAGGGGGTCGTGGCCACGCAGGTGCTCCCGCACACGTTCTTCGGAGGCGAGGCGGTCTACGTGTTGGGCTCCGACAGCTTCAGCGCACGATTCGGCGGGCAGGTGATCAGCGGCCGCGCGTTCGAGATCGGCGACGGCAAGATCGGCAACCTGCTCAGCGTATTCTCGATCGACGGCTGCGGCGGCCGGCAGGTGTTTCGCCACCGAATCCGCATGTGCGTCGGCAGCCAGGCCGGGGTGATGTCCCATCGCTGGCAGGGCTTTGATCGCCCTGGCCGCAAGGCGACCCCCTGGGTCGCGGGCGTGCTGCGCGGCGACTATCGCTACTCGGTGACCGAGCGGCTGGGCCTGATGTTCGGCGTCGGCGTGACGCTGCCGGTGATCGGTCCCGAGTTCCGCGCAACCGATGCCAACGGCCACGTCTCGCCGCTGGTGTTCCCCGGCCCGGTGACTGGCATGCTGACGTTCGGCGCGACCTTCGGACTCCGCTAGCGCGGTCGTGCGAGGTGCCTCGACGAGCCATTGCGCCGCGCTGCGGTGCCACGGTGGAGGTCATCTCGGCGGCGGTGCACTAAGAGGCCGCGGGCATGTGACAATGCCCGCCGATGCGCCCCCCCACTCACGAGCTGCTCGACGCCGAGCTGTGCGGCACGCCCCTGGAAACCTCTGCCGGCAAGGCCCAGGTAGAGTTCGTCGCCACCGCCCGCATGCGGGCCGATGCCACCGATCTGGTCCATGGTGGTTTTCTGTTCGGCCTCGCCGACCACGCCGCGATGCTGGCAGTCGGAGCCCCAACGGTGGTGCTTGCCGGCGCCGAGGTGAAGTTTCTTGCCCCGGTGGTCGTGGGTGACCGCGTCCGCGCCACCGCGACGACGAGCTCGACGATCGGCCACAAGCACGTCGTCGACGTACTCGTCCACCACGGCGAGACCGTGGTGATGGAGGCCCGCATGACCTGCATCGTGCCGATGCGCCACGTGCTTGCGGGGGGACGTCGCGATGCACGGCGGTGATCTCATCGCGCAGGTACTCGAGCGCCAAGGCGTTCGGTGGTTGTTCACGCTGTGCGGTGGACACATCTCGCCGATCCTCACCGGCGCGAAGGCCCTGGGCATCCGCGTCATCGACGTGCGCCACGAGGCGACCGCGGTGTTCGCCGCCGACGCGGTCGCGCGCCTCACCGGGGTACCGGGCGTCGCAGCGGTCACCGCGGGCCCCGGCGTGACCAACACGATCACCGCGATCAAAAATGCCCAACTCGCCCAGTCGCCGGTCGTGCTGCTCGGCGGCGCAACGGCGACCATTCTTCGCGGCCGCGGTGCGCTGCAGGACATCGATCAGATGGCGCTTTTCGGGCCCCACGTGAAGCTCTGCGAGACCGTCGGCCGGGTGAAAGACCTGGTCAGCACGCTCGAGCGCGCCTTCGAGGTCGCCCAGAGCGGCGTGCCAGGCCCGGTCTTCGTCGAGTGCCCAGTCGATCTGCTGTACGACGAAGCCACCGTGCGCGAGATGATCGGCGCCAAGGCGGCGTCCGACGTCCGCAGCTTGCCGGACATGGCCGTGCAACTCTATCTGCGCGCCCACCTCGCACGGGTGTTCGCCGGCTCCAAGCGGGTCCGCATCGGCCCCAAACGTAGGCCGGAGATCCCGGCCGCGTTTGGCCACGCGATCACTCGGGCGGCGAAGCTCGTGCTTGGCGCCGAGCGTCCGCTGGTGCTCGTCGGATCGCAGGCCACCGTACGTGGGCCCGAGTCGATGGGTCAGCTCCGTGAAGCGCTCGAGCGGATCGGCGCGCCGGTTTACCTGTCGGGGATGGCACGCGGGCTGCTCGGTGCAAAGCACCCACTGCTGTATCGCCACAAGCGCACCCAGGCGCTGCTCGATGCCGATGTGGTGGTTCTCGCCGGGGTGCCGTGTGACTTCCGACTCAACTATGGGCTGCAGATCGGCCGCAAGACCAAGATCATCGCGCTCAACCGCAGCGAGCAAGACGCCCGCAAGAACCGCCGGCCGACCGCGGCCATCATTGCCGACCCCTGCGACTCGCTGCAGTCCATGGCCCGAGCGATGGACGCTGGACGGGATCGGCTCGCGCCATGGAAAGACCGGTTGCGCACCCGCGACGGCGAGCGTGAGGACGAGATTGCCCAGCAAGCCGCGACCGAGGTGCCGCTGGTGCACCCGCTGCGGCTGTGCCGTGGCATCGATCAGCACCTCGCCGACGACAGTGTGCTCGTCGCCGACGGTGGGGATTTCGTCGCGACCGCATCCTACGTCACGGCGCCGCGCGGGCCGCTGTCGTGGCTCGATCCCGGTGTGTTCGGAACCCTTGGCGTCGGCGCGGGGTTCGCCATCGGCGCGAAGCTCGTGCGACCCGACGCCGAGGTGTGGCTGTTGTGGGGCGATGGTTCAGCGGGCTATGGCCTGTCCGAGTTCGACACCTTCGTTCGCCACAGTCTGGGGATCATCGCGGTCGTCGGCAACGACGCAAGCTGGGCTCAGATCGCCCGCGATCAGGTCCACCTGCTCGGTGATGACGTCGGCACCGTGCTGCGACGAACGGACTACGATCGCGTTGCGCAGGGGTTTGGTGCAGCGGGACTCCGACTCGATGACGCCACGGCGATCGGCCAGATCCTCGGGGAGGCAAAAGCCCTGGCGAAGGCCGGAACGCCGGTCCTGATCAACGCCCATCTCTCGCCGAGCGAGTTTCGCAAGGGCTCGATCTCGATGTGAAGGTGCCCGCGCGGGCACGACGGCGCCGGCTCGCCAAGATGAGCACGAGCAGCGCCGAGCCGCCCAAGCCCCCCGAGCCGCCCAAGCCCCCCGAGCCGCCCAAGCCCCCCAAGCCCTGGGCCGCGGCGGGCCGCGAAATCGTACAGCCCCCGGTGGGCGCACCCTGGCCGCCATGAAGCTCGAGTTCGCCATCGAACCCGCCAAACCTCGCCGCGAGCACTGCGGGCGCTTGCGCGTTGGCGAAGCGCACCAGGTTCGGGGCCACGAGATCCGCTCCAGCGGCGAGCTGCCAGTCGAACGTGACCCCGTAGAGCGGGGCGCCGTCGAGGTCGTACGCACTCGCGATCACCACACCCCAGGCGGCCGGATCGTCGGTCGACTCCGACGCGAACAGATCGAGGTCGGCCACGGCCGAAGCGTCCACGACGTCGACATCCATGCGCGTGAACTCTTCACCCCCGATCGCCAGCGCTACACGTTGCACGCCACGCTCGAGCGCGGCGAGGCGCAGCCAATCGCGATGCTCCCCCAGGAAGTCGGGCACGATCTCGACCTCGAGACCCGCAGAAGCACTCGCCTGGACGCCGCCGCCGCCCGCAAGGCGTGTCGCCCCGTCGAAATATTGGACGAGGAAGATCGCGTCACCGCCCTCGACCACGCGGAGTAAACCAGCCTCGGTCGGAACATCCGCCCGCTTGACGAACAGCGGGGCGGCAGCGTGGAGTACGACCCGGGTGGGCGTCCGGACCTCGACGTCGACGGCGGCAACGATGTCTCCGTCGGCGTCCACCAGCGCGACCTCGGCGAGTCCCGCACTCCTGGCGATGGCGTGGCCTTGGGCGCCTCGCGCGTCCAGTTCCAGAACCTCGGGATCGCTGGAGACCAACGACAGTGAGCCGAGGGCGCCGTGGGCCGTGAGCTCGAGCGTCGCGCCGACCACATAGGGCGCGTGCAGCGTAGCTTCGGGGTCGGTGGTCACCGCGAAGTCGATCGTTCCGTCGATGGAGTCCGAGAACCAGACCTCGGTGTCGCATCCCACCGCAACGAGCGCGCTCGCCAGTGACACAGCTCGCACAAGACTCTGGCCGATCCTGCCCATCGTTGTGGCACATGATCTGCTTCCCTCGTACCACCTGATTCCTGAATGATTCCAGTACGCACGTCAGCTCCGTCAGGGCGTGGGCGTCGCCTCGCCCAAACCGCCGCGGCCATCGGTGTCGCTGCGAAGATGTCGCGGCGCATCGCAGGAGCGATCCACCCCGGGACGCTCGGCTGATGGCAAGCTCTCGCACGATGACCTCGGCGCACCTCGACCAGTACCGCGCGTTCGCGAAGTACAACACCAACTTCAACCGCAAGCTCTTCGAGGTGGTCGGTCAGCTGACGCCAGAGCAACGCGAACGCGACCTGGGCGCGTTCTTCGGCTCGGTCAATGCCACCTTGAACCACATCCTGCTGGCCGATCGGGTCTGGCTCAAGCGCCTGCGCGAATCAGGGCACGACTTCCCGGCGCTCGACGAGGCCGATCTGGAGTTCGAAATCCAGGCACTCGACCAGCCGGGGACCACCGACTTCACGACGCTGCTGCATGATCGCATCGCCACCGACCAGGTCATCGCTGCGTGGGTCGAGGACCTGACCGACGCGATCTTGGCGGCGCCCATGCGGTATCAGACCCGCGCGGGCCAGACCCGCGAACACACGGTGTGGGTCGCGGTCTCGCATCTCTTCAATCACCAGACTCACCACCGCGGGCAGGTCACGACGCTGCTCAACCAGCTCGGCTTCCACGCCGGCGTGACCGACTTCGTGGTGTTCACGCTGGCATGACTGTGAGCGGCGAGCCTGCGGAACAGCCGACCGTCGATGCCCGCATCGCCCGTGGGGCGGCGACGAACTTCGTGGGCACGCTCGCCAAGCTGCTGCACCCCGCCTTCTTGGTGCTCGCCAACCGGCTCTACGGCCCCAGTGAAGTCGGACTCTACGTGGTGGCGACGACCATCGTCGAGCTCTGCGCGGGGCTGATCAACGGCGGGTGGCGCGACGCCGTGCTGCTGATCGGTGGGCGCCACGCCGAGGGCGAGGATCCAAGCGACCAGCAAGCACTGTACGACGGGCTCGGCCAGGCGGTACAGGCTGTGATCTTGGGCTCCGCCGCCGTGACGGCGCTGGCCTTGGGGTTTGGGGCACCGCTGCTGTCGTGGATATCCCCCCACCACGACGTCTACGCGCTGGTGATGTGGATGCTGCCGGTGCTGTGGTGCCTCGGGCTCGCGGAGGTCGGCATTGCGGCGACCAAGGTGCTGATGATCATGCGCTACGACGCGCTGATCCTCGGCTTTCTCAAGCCGGCGACGATGGTCGTCGCGGCAGTGGTCGTGTTCACGTTCCGCCCCGACGCGACCGGGCTCGCCATCGCCTTCGCGGCCGCGCATGTGGCCTTGCCGGTGGCGACGTTCTTCGTGGTTCGGCGCCATTTCTCGATCGCGCGGATCTTCCGCGCAGCGGTGCGCACCCGGCCTAGCGCGCGGCTGTGGGGGTTCGCCCTGCCTCAGAGCGCGAACATGGCGCTCGTCTACTTCACGACCGGCATCGACGTGTTGCTGCTGGGGTACTTCGGCGTGGCCACCGACCGCATCGCATACTACAAGACGGCGTCGACCGTGCTGCGCAACGTCCGGCAGGTCAAGCTCAGCTTCTCCGGGGCGTTCAACCCGGTCGCGGCGCGCCTGTTCGCGGCGCGCAAGCTCGAGGAACTCGCCGTCCAGATCACCACGGTGTCGCGGTGGTCGGCGACGATCGGCCACCCGATCTTGCTCGTGGTCGTGGCGCTACACAGCGAGATCCTGCGGGTGTTCGAGCCCAGCTATGGTGGTTTCGCGGGGTTCGTAGTCTTGCTCGCGCTGCTGCCCGCGCTGAGCAATGCCCTCGGACTCGCCGGCAACACCATCGTGATGGCCGGGTTCTCGCGGTGGAATCTGATCAACACCGCCGTCAACGTCGTGGTCACGCTGGCCGTGGGCTTCTGGCTCATCCCCGAGCACGGGCTGGTCGGGGCCGCGATCGCGACCATGGCCAGCAGCGTGGTCGGCACGCTGATGCAGCTCGCCGAGCTGCGCTTTGTCGTCGGGGTGCGCGTACCGTACGCCCGGCTCGCGGCCCCGAATGTCGCACTGCTCGTGGGTGCGACCGCGGGGGCAGCGATGTGGTGGATCGGCACCGCGTGGCCGGGCTGGGTGTCCGACCTCGCGGCCGCTTTGGCCTCGATTGCCGCCTACGTGGCGCTGCTCGCGGTCTGGGGCCTGCCTGCCGAGGACGCTGCAGTACTTCGCCCCTGGCGTCGAGCAGCCCCGCGCAAGCCGGCACCCGATCGCCCCGACTAAAGAAGGAAGCGGCTATCATCCGCCCGACGTCGATGCGCATCGCCTACGTCTTCGATCAGCTGCTGCCGAAAACGGCTGCGGACACCGAGCAGGTCGTCAACACCGCGGCTGCGCTCGGCGCCTGCGGGATCGATGTCGACTTGATCCTCCCACGAGCGCGCGGCGTCGAACCGGTGGACGCCGAGTCGCTCGCGCGCTGGTACGACGTCGAACCGCGCTTTGTCGTGCACAACGTCGGCAGCGTCTATCCGGCGCACCGCGGGTTGGAGAAGCTCGGCCACGCCGTGGTCGGCCCATGGGCCCAGGCCACGCGCGGCGCCGACATCGTCTACACCCGCAACATCCCGACCCTGCTCGCGTTGCTCGCGATCTGCCGCCAGCCGGTCGTGTATGAGCACTTCCGACCGTGGCCGGCGCAATCACGGGCGATGGCGGTGCTGTTTGGTCGGCTCGCGCGGCTTCGCCGGCCGCCGGCACTGGTGATGCACTCGGCGTATGCCGCGGCAAGCTACCTCGCCGTCGGATTTTCCCGATCGCGACTGCTGGTTGCCCACAACGGCTGGGATCCGCGGCTCATGGAGCCCGCCATGAGCCCCGAGGCCGCCCGAGCGGCCTGCGGCATCGATCACCGGGGACCCGTGGTCGTCTACTCGGGGCACATCAACGAACGCAAGGGCCTGAGCACGCTGCTCGAGCTTGCCCAGACCTTCCGCGATGCGAAGTTCGTCCTCGTGGGATCCGAGGGCCACGGCCCAATCGAGGCCCGCGCCGCAACCATACCCAACGTCGAGATCCGCCCGTGGTGCTCGCGCCGCGCGCTGGTGCCGTTCCTCTACGCAGCCGATGTTCTCGCGCTGCCACCGAGTTCGGGCCCACTGCAGACCGTCGGCAACACCGTGCTGCCGCTCAAGACCTTCATCTACCTCGCGGCCGGCCGGGCGATCTTCGCCCCCAACACTCCGGATCTCGCCGAGCTGCTTCGCGACGGCGACAATGCGCGCTTGGTCGCCCCCGATGATGCCGCTGCCGCCCGCGTCGCCATGGGTGAGCTGCTCGCGGACGCCTCGCTGCGCGCGCGGCTTGGCCAAGCCGCGCAGACGCAGGCCGCGTCGCTGACGTGGCAGGCCCGCGCCCAGAGTCTGGCCACGTTCTTGGAGGGCCTGCGATGAATCGGCCACGGGCGTGCGTGTTCAGCACGAACTTTCTCGAGTACAGCCAGACCTTCGTCCACGACGAACTACGCCACCACGATCGCTGGGACGCCTCGGTCATTTGCCATCATCGCGCCAACGCCGATCGGTTTCCGTTCGACGACGTACTGGTGCTGGACCGCCAAGGCCTGGCAGGCCGACTCGACGGGCTGCTGTACAAGGCCACCGGCAACAGCCCCACCGCACTTCGCTGGATACGCGAGCATCGCTTCGATCTGCTGCACGCTCACTTCGGTCCGGCGTCGATGTACGCGCTGGGCCCGGCGATGCTGTTCGACCTGCCGCTGGTGGTCACCTACCATGGCTACGACGTGCCGCTGCTCAGCTCGCAGCAGCGGCTGCGACCGCGATACTGGCGATACTGGGCGCTGTCGCCCTTGATGCTGCGACGGGTCGACCGCTTCTTGCCGGCGTCGGACGAGCTCGCGCGCATGCTGATCGAGCTCGGTGCACCGGCCGAGCGTGTCCACGTTTGGCGGCTGGGCGTGACCATCCCGAGCGAGTGGACACCCCGAGCCCTGCATGACGACCCGCGGGTCGTCATGATCGGAAGGTTCGTGGAAAAAAAGGGCTTCGATGTCGGCCTTCGGGCCTTCGCTCGACTCGCCGCTCGATTCCCTCGCGCGGTGCTGCAGATCGTCGGAGACGGCCCGGGGC
>CANLQR010000018.1 GCA_947492135.1 Deltaproteobacteria bacterium
GGCCCGATGCTGACCTGGGAGGTCATCACCGCGAAGAAGAAGGCCGCCGACGACCAGGCTCGCGTGCGCAACATGATCGAGAACGCGCCGGTCAACGTGATGTTCTGCGACACCGACTGTGTGATCCAGTACGTCAACGAGACCTCGAAGAAGACCCTGCGCACGCTGCAGCAGTACCTGCCGATCCAGGTCGACAAGCTGGTCGGCGCGAGCATCGACGTGTTCCACAAGAACCCCGCGCACCAGCGGAGGCTGCTCGCCGACCCCAAGAACCTCCCGCACACGGCGGAGATCAAGGTCGGGCCCGAGACGCTCTCGCTGCTGGTCAGCGCGATCCACAACTCGAGGGGTGAGTACGTCGGCCCGATGCTGACCTGGGAGATCATCACCGAGCGCCTCGCGGCCAAGAAGCGCGAGGAGGACATGCTGACGGAGACGACCCAGGCGCGCGCCGATCTCCAGGCAAAGGTGGACAGCCTGCTCGCGACGGTCAACGCCGCGGCCGGCGGTGACCTCACCGCGCAGGTCGGTGTCCAGGGCAGCGATGCCGTGGGTCAGCTTGCAGCAGGGCTCACGCAGTTCATCGGACAGATGCGCGGTTCGGTCGGGGAGATCGGCAAGGCCGCGGCCATGTTGGCCACCGCAGCCGACGGCTTGACCGCCGTCTCGAACCAGCTCGCGGCCGGCGCGACCGAGACCAGCGTCCAGGCGGGTGGGGTGGCGACTGCCTCCGAGCAGATCCGCAGCAGCATCGGCAACGTCGCCGCGGCCGCTGAGGAGATGAGCGCGACCGTGCGCGACATCGCCAGCAACGCCGGCGAGTCGGCAAAGGTGGCCGGCACGGCGGTCACGACCGCGCAGGACACCAACAGGATCGTGGCCAACCTCGGGGTCAGCTCGCTCGAGATCGGCAAGGTCATCAAGGTCATCAGCGCGATCGCCCAGCAGACCAACCTGCTCGCGCTCAACGCCACGATCGAGGCTGCCCGCGCTGGCGAGGCCGGCAAGGGCTTCGCGGTGGTCGCCAACGAGGTCAAGGAGCTGGCCAAGGAGACCGCACGGGCGACGGAGGAGATCACCCAGAAGATCGAGGGCATCCAGGGTGACACCAAGAAGAGCGTCGAGGCCATCGGCGGCATCGTCACGGTCATCGAACGGATCAGTGGCTATGCGACGACGATCGCCGCGGCCGTCGAGGAGCAGGCGGCGAGCACCCGCGACATCGCGAAGAACGCGAACGATGCGGCCAGCGGATCGACCGCGGTCGTGACCAACATCGGCGGGGTTGCCTCCGCCGCCAAGGACGCGGAGAAGCAGGCCGCGGAGACCCAACGCGCGGCCCGGCAGCTCGAGGAGACCGCCGGCGCGCTCAACAAGCTGGTCGCGAAGTTCAAGGTCTAGCTGGCCGATGAACAGATCTCGACCGCGGTCCATGGACCGCGGTCGAGATCCCAAGAGTGACGTCGCGACTCCAAGTCCCCGCGCAAGTGGGGACGCGGAGTCGCTTATCCGTTGAATCACCCGAGTGATGCCCGAGAGGAGACCGACGCCGTGCAACCACAAGCCTGTCCAGCCAATCCACTTCCCGCGAGCACCGAGGTCGCCTCGGGTTCCACCATCGCGGTCGCGATGCCCTTTCTCACCATGCTCGGGGCCATGGCGATCGTCCCCGCGATCCGGCCCATGTTTGCGGTCAACGGCGCCGGTGAAGGCGCGATGCATGCCTTCATGAGCGTGAACATGTTAGGCGCCGCCATCGGCGCTCCGCTGGTCTCGTGGGGCGCCGACCGCCTCGGGGCCCACCGGCGGTTCGCGTTGTTCCTCGCGCTCGCCGACGCGCTACTCATCGGCGCCTGCGCACTGCCCCTAGCAGTAGGGCCGATGCTTCTGGTGCGCACCCTGCAGGGGGCAGCCAACGTCGGGGTGTTGTCGATCCTGATGGCGATGGCGACGCGATCGCCGGGCCAGACCTCGGGCACGCACTCGCGGCTGGGTGCCGCGGGCGCTGCGATGACCGCTGCGATCGCGCTCGGCCCACCGCTGGGCGGGCTGCTGCTGGGATGGGGGCCGCGCGCGCCGTTTTTCGCCGCCGCCGTCCTCAACGCCGTGGTCGCCCTCCTGGTGTGGACGCATGCGCGAGCGCCCGGGCCGCGGGAGCCGCGGATCGATCGCCGCGCGATCGTATCGCGCAGTCCGCTGTTGGCGGTGCCGATGGTGCTGGGCTTCACCGAGCGCTTCACGGTGGGTTGCTTCGTCGTGTCGTTCGCGATCTACGCCCACGAGGCGCTGGGCTTCACCGATCGCGAGACCAGCCTGCGCTTCACGCTGTTCGTCGCCCCGTTCGCGCTCGCGATGTACCCGATGTGGAAGGCATCCGAGCGGTTCTCCCGCGCCGCGCTGATGAGCGCCGGCGGGCTCTTCTACGGGGTCAGCTTCTTGCTACTCGCGGTGACCCGCGGCGCCGCCCTCGACGTGACCTTGATCCTGTGCGGACTGGCGTCGGCGATGATGTACGCGCCGTCGTTGTGCTACGCGGGCTCGTTGGCCCCTCCGGGTGGCCGGGCGACCTCGATGGCGCTGTTCAACGCCGCGGGCTGCCTGGGCATGATGCTCGGGCCGGCGGTGGCCGGGATCCTGTCGGCGGTCCTGCGCGACGCCGGCTACGGCGCCGCGATCCGCTACCCTGCGATCTTTGCCGTCGCTGGCGTTGTCCAGCTCGTCGCGATGCTGGCGCTCGCGCGTCCGATTGCGAAGCTCCGCGCCGCCGAGCGGGTCGCCGCCCTGCCGGAGCAAGTCCACGCATGACCACTTCCGCCCACGCAGCCGCACAGGCACCGTCGCCCGAGCTGGGCGCGCTCGTGCTGGCGAAGGCGGGTGCGTATCGCCGCCACATCGTCGCAGCGCTCGGGGAGCTGCCCGACGTGACCGTCCTGGGTGCCTTGTCGACGTGCGAGGCGATCGTCGACCGGGCGCGACGCAACGACGTGCAGTTCGTGCTCGTCGATTCCGATGACATCGACGTCGGCGGACTCGCTCGGGCGCTCGCGGGCCTCGATCGACCCGTCGCCTGGTTCGCGCTGCTCGAAGCGACCGAATCGGGTGCCAGCGTGGTCCTGCAGGGGGCGGCCGGCGTGATCCCGCGGTCCGCTGTGGGCGACACCGCCGGCCAGGCGGCACGCATTCGCTCGAGTCTGGGTACGCGTCTGCCCAGCAATCGACGCACGGAGATCGTCGCGCTTGCGCCGACCCCGTCCGGCCGCGCGAGTGAGGCGCCGCTGGGCTCGCCCTCGCCCTCGCCCTCGCCCTCGCCGATGATCGGACGAATCATCGCACCCACGTGCGGGCGTCGCGAGATCCTCGCGATCGGCTGCTCGACGGGCGGGCCGCCAGCGGTCGGCACGCTGATCGCCAGCCTGCCGGCCTCGTTCGGTCTGCCGATCTGCATCGTCCAACACATGTCGGCCGACCACATGCCGTACTTCATCGAGAACCTCGGGCGCCGGCTGTCGCGGCCCGTCCTTGTGGCGCAGCACCACTTGCCGCTGGTGCCCGGCCACGTCTATGTCGCCGCCGGCGACCAGCACATGCTCCTGGGCCGTGACGAGGGGGCCGCCCGTGGCGCGGGTCTGCACCTGCGCCTGAGCAAGGCGCCCGCCGAGCACAACTGTCGGCCGTCGGTCGATCCGTTCTTTCGCTCGGTGGCGGCCGTGTGCGGGGTGGCGGCGGTCGGTGTCGTGCTCACCGGCATGGGCTCGGACGGTGCGCTCGGCGCCCTCGCCATGCGTGAAACCGGCGCACCAGTGCTCGTTCAGAATGCCGAAACCTCCGTGGTCTGGGGGATGCCCGGGGCCACCTATCACCTCGGCGCCGCGTGTGCGGTGCTGCCACTCGAAGAACTGTCACCGGAGATCCTGCTATGGACGCTGCACTCAAGTTGAACGAGCCGATCGAAGCACAGTTGTGGCCGATGGTCTGCGCCAAGGTGCGCGCGCTGTCCGGCGTGGTGCTCGGTGAAGACCAATCGTACCTGCTCACCCGGGTCGAACCCGTGGCGCGTCGGCTGGGATTTCCGGCGGTGTCCAACTTTCTGTCGGCCACGCTCGCGGGCGGGCGGCCCGAGCTCGAGGCCGCGCTGATCGAGGCCATGACCACCCACGAGTCGTCGTTTTTTCGCGACCCGCCGTACTGGGAGTCGCTGCGCACGACCATCGCGCCCAAGCTCGCCCTGCTCGGGCGCCCGATCCAGATCTGGTCGGCTGCGTGCTCGAACGGCCAGGAGCCGTACTCGATCGCCATGCTGCTGAAGTCGCACTTCCCCGCGCTGCAATTCGAGATCTGGGCGACCGACATCGCCCAGGAAACCCTGGGGCGAGCCAGCCGCGGCGTGTTCTCGCCGGTCGAGGTCGATCGAGGGCTGAGCAACGCGATGCGAGCGTCGTACTTCGACGCCGTGCCGGGCGGTTTGCGCGCGTCCGAGGCGCTGCGCGCGTGCATCCGGTTCGATGAGTACAACCTCCTGGGCGGGCTGCATCCGCTGCGACGCTTCGACATCGTGTGCTGCCGCAACGTCCTGGTCTACTTCGACGATGCCTCGCGGGAACGTGTGATGCGACGCCTGGTCGACGCGCTCACGCCCGACGGCTGGCTCGGACTGGGCTCGACCGAGCTGCCGGTGCGTGAAATCGCGGGGCTCAAGCGCCTGGCCAACGGCGCCGGTTGGTTGGAGCGGGTGACGTGACTTCCTCGAGCTCCAGTCGGTCGGTCGCCGTGGGCGCGCTACCCGGTGCGGAATTCCTGCGCTTCGCCGAGGAGCATTCGTTCGATCCCGTCGACGGCACGCGCATCAAGTCGCAGTACTCCGCGGCGTTGCTCTCGGCCGCACCGGAATCCGGTGCGATCGGCTTGCGCGGCTGTGGCGATCTCGTCGCCGCCGCGAGCTATGGCATCGTGGGGTTGCCCCAGCCCAATGCCGTGTCGGCCCGCATCGACGTGGTCGTGACGCCCCCGCACTGCCGCGGTCGCGGGCTCGCGCGGGCGGCGGTCGGCACACTCTTGCTCCGATTCATCGACCAGTTCGCCGATCGCCTGCGGCACGTATCGGTGGTGGCAGCCCACCCGACCATCGGGCGCATCGTCGAGGCGCTCGGGTTCACCGACGCCAAGATCGGGACCAAGTCGCCGGTGTTGCACCGGACCATCGACGATCACACCCGGGTCGCCCTGCGCGTGGACGCCGAGCAGCTCCAATCCACCACGCTGCGGAACCTGCGGACCGAGTGTGCCCGCTGCATGTGGAAACGCGCCGCGCCGTGGTGCGGCCGGAAGGGTCCCGTCGATGGCCCGTAGCGGCTACGCGTGGGATACCACGTTCCTCGGGCACCGGACCCTCACGGTGCATCCCGAGCATCCGGTTCGCGCCGAGGTCCTCGCGCCCGAGCGCATGCTCGTCGACGTCCCTGGCCTGGTGCGCGTCGCCGTCGATGCGGCGCTGGGATTGCCGGGCGTGCACCGCGTCCACGACCCCGTCTATATCGACGAGGTCGCCGATGCGTGCAGACGCGGGCGTCGCTCGCTCGACGGCGGCGATACGCTCATCGCCTCCGACTCGTTCGACGTCGCGCTGCGCTCTGCGGCCGCCGCACTGAGCGTGGTGTCGGCGGTGATGGGCGGCAAGCTCGACAACGGCTTCGCCGCGGTCCGGCCTCCGGGGCACCACGCGCTGGTCAACCGCGGCCGTGGCTTCTGCATCTTCAACAACGCGGCAATCTGCGCCCGCTTCGCCCAGACCGCGTTCGGGGCCGGCCGAGTGCTGATCGTCGACTGGGACGTGCACCCCGCGGACGGCACGATGAGCATCTTCTACGACGATCCCAGCGTCCACGTGCTGAGCGTCCACCAGGACGGGATCCTCGGTAAGGGTGTCGGCGCCGAGGATCAGCGCGGTTGCGCTGCGGGCGAGGGCACGACCTACAACGTACCGCTGCCCGCCGGCACCGACGCGGTCTCGCACCTGACACGCTTCGGCGAGGCACTCGAGGTCGCCGCGGCGCGCTGTCGTCCGGATCTCGTGCTCGTGAGCTGCGGCTTCGATGCCCACGTCGGCGATCCGATCGGTGGTCTGCGGCTCGACGACGATCACTTCCGAATCCTGACCCAAATGGTCCGTCGCGTCGCGTTGCGCTACTGCGGCGGTCGCGTGGTGAGCATGCTCGAGGGCGGCTATCAGCCCGATATCCTGCGCCGCTGCGTTCGCATGCACCTCGAAGCTTTGCTCGACTAGTCCACTCGCACGGAGGTACACGTGAAACTCGGCATCGATGACAAGCTCGTGGGTGCGTTGGTGGCGGCCACCAACGACGCCTTCTCCATGGCCGGGATCAGCCCACTGCCGGTCGGCGCCAGCCGGATCGCGACGCCCCGTCACGAGTTCTCCGTCATCGTCGGCATGGTCGGGCGCAACAGCGGCAGCATGACGCTCAACCTGTCGAAGTCGGCGATGTTCTTCGTCGCCCAGCGTCTCACCGAGCAGCCGCAGAACGAGATCACGGAGGAGAACATCGACGCCGCCATGGAGCTCGGCAACATGCTCGCCGGCGGTGTCAAGGAGCAGCTGCTCGGATCGGCGTACGAGATCGCCCAGATCTCGCTGCCATCGATGATCGCGTCGCACCGCTACGACGTGATGTTCGCACGCGGCATCCTGACGGTTTCGGTCGAGTTCGAGCTCACCGAGATGCCGATGACGGCATTCGCCGATCGCTACTTTTCGCTGTCGTTGTCCCTGCTCAAGGGCGCGGGCCAGTCGTTCGACACGCCGCGGGACGCCGCGGCGTAGCTCGCGTCCGGCACCGGCGTCACGCTGCGCGCGGGTGGTGGGTGCCGACGAGCAACGACAGCACGCACGGAACCTCGCCGACGGAGAACTCGACATGACGGCCTTGGGTGCGCCGGATCGGTCCCCACGCGCCCTCGATGAACAACGGGAGCCCGAGCGAGAGGGCGCCGTCCTCGGCCGCCAGCGCGGTCTTGAGCGCACCCGCCAAGATGTTCACCAGCTCGCCGATGGAGTCCTGCACGTCCTCGGGCGACAGCGACTCGAGCTCGGCGGCGTCCATGCCGAGCATGGCGCCGGCCAGGCGCCGACACCCATCCGCGGTCGAGGACAACCCGACGCATGTGGTGTTCTGTTCGCTCGACAGCGACAGCACGCTGCCGCACACCCCGTGGTCGGGTCGCTGGGCCTCGTCCTGCGGTGCCGGCTCGAGGCCCAGCGCCGACGACGACACCGTCATGAAGCAGTGCTTGGCGATCTCTGTCCAGCGATCGAGTTGTGTTGAATTTTGGTCCATCTTACTGTGCCTCACTCTGACGCAGGCGTCATCGCCCGCGGGCGGCGGGTTTCGAGGGCCCGGCCCAACTCGGTCCTTCTGTTCTTTCTGCCGAACGTCGATGAGACAGGGACCAATCATGAAGCTCCTCATCGTCGACGACAGCAAGGTAATGCGGCAGATCGTCAAGAAGACCCTGCGCGAGGCGGGGTTCGGCGGCGCCGAGATCGTTGAGGCCTCCGATGGCGCCGAGGCGCTGACGCAGGTCGCTGCCCATTCTCCGGACGTCGTGATCTCGGACTGGAACATGCCGGTCAAGACCGGCATCGAGCTGTTGACCGAGCTGCGCGCGGCCGGCAACGCCGTGCCGTTCGGCTTCGTGACGTCGGAGGGCTCGGACACCATGCGTGCGCGGGCGATGGACGCCGGGGCCCTGTTCCTGATCGTCAAGCCGTTCAAACCCGAGGACTTCGAGCGCGCGCTGTCGTCGATCGCAGCGTGAGGCCGCGCCCGCGGCGGATGAGTTCGGTGAGCAGGATCCCTACCTCGATCGTCTTGCCCAGCCCGACTGCGTCGGCGATTGCCCGCTGGTGTCCGAGGTACGCGAGCAGAGTTGATCACTCGAGCTTCGCCCACACGGGGTTGTGGTCCGAGAGTCCGCGGCCGTCCTCGACGCCGCTTTCGCTCGCCGAGGCCATGTAAACGAGCACGTGGTCGATGTTCTGCGACTTGCCGACGCCGCCGTCGGGACGCGGTCGCGTGTACCGCCCGCGTGGCAGCACCGCGGCCGCGAAGCCGTCGCCGAGCGCTCGAGTCACGGCGGGGCGATCGGCGTTGAAGTCGCCGGCGATCACCGTGGGCAGACCTTCGCGCTCGCGCGCGTGCGCAGCGAGCTCGGCGAGTTGTGCGACCCCCCTTGTCGCCGAAGGTCACGTGCGTGCTGACGACGGCGAGGCCGTTGCTCAAACGGACCGAGAGAAACCCTTTGCCCGGATCGCTCCGGAACACGCGCTCGCAGAGCACCTCGCCGGCCAGCAGCGACGACAACACGACGAGGTACTCCGTCGGATCGTCGAGCTCGATCTGTCCCTGCTTCGGCTTCGGCACGCGTGGGTACGCGAGCCGGAAGAGGTGCGGAGCCTTCAGGGCGCGCAGCTGATCACCGCTGACCTCTTGCAGACACACGGCGACCGAGAACGCGAGCAGCTCGTCCACGCGGGCTGCGATCGCCTCGATGCGCGCGCGCTCGTCGAGCCCCGCGGCGGGCCGCTCGCCCCAGTTCGCCGCGTGGACCGGGTGGAGCACATTCCAAGTCGTGATGATCACGTCGCGACGAGCGTAGCCGAAGGCCTCGCCTCCGGCACCGAGGACATGTGGGCCAAGGCGCACCGCCTCCTGGGTCAGATCGTTCCGTCCGACCACGTCTTCTCGGGGCCAGGCGGGCACGCGTGGACGGTGTGGTCGCCGCTGTGGACGCGGATGCTCGACGCGGGCGCCATCGCCGATTCGCCGGTCGCTCCGCCCGGCGAGTAGTCGCGTGGATCTCGGCGGTCGATCCGGCGCATCCTCGACAACCCGGCATCGTGGTACAGACTCCCTTGGATGCGCCTTCTCGCCCTCGTCGCGCTGCTGCTGTCGGCCTGCTCGCAGCGGTCTGCCCAAGACTCTACCGCGCCGCCCCTGCGCACGGTCGCGCGCGTCGAGCTCGATCGCTACCTCGGCACGTGGTTCGAGATCGCCTCGTACCCGCAGCGATTCCAGCGCGACTGCACCGCGACCAAGGCGACGTACAGCCTCGACGACGACGGCGACATCGTGGTCGAGAACCAGTGCCGCAAGCACACACTTGACGGCAAGCTCGACACCGCGAAGGGGCGCGCGCGCGTGGTCGATGCGAGCACGAACGCGAAGCTCGAGGTCAGCTTCTTCCGGCCGTTCTGGGGCGACTACTGGATCATCGACCTCGGGGCGCAGTACGAGTACGCCGTCGTGGGGCACCCGAGCCGCGAGTACCTGTGGATCCTGTCGCGGACGCCCACGCTCGATCCGACGGTCTACGCCGGCATCCTCGAGCGGCTGGTCGCGCAGGGCTATGACACCTCGCGGCTCCACGTGACGCTCCAGCCGCCGGCCTGACGCATCCGCTACACTGCTCCGTGAAGCGGATACGAGATGTCTGACGAACAACCTCGCAGTCCCCTGCATGGGATCACACTCGAGCAGATCGTGACCGAGCTGGTGGGCCACTTCGGTTGGCCCGAGCTCGGCGTGCAGGTGCGCATCCGGTGTTTCACCGACGATCCGAGCATCTCTTCGAGCCTGAAGTTCCTGCGCAAGACACCGTGGGCGCGCGCCAAGGTGGAGAGCCTCTATCTGTTCATGCTCCGCGAGAAAAAGCGCGGGCGGTGATCAGCGCTGCGGCTCGGTCGTCGGGGCGAACACGTCCTCGAAGAATCGCACCATCTCCCGCCACGAACGGCGATCCGCGTCCGCGTCGTAGGCCATGCCGTTCGCCGGGTCGCGCGCATTGGGGTTGGTGAATGCATGCCCGACCCCAGGATAGGCGTGCAGCTCCCAATCGGCGTTGCTGCGCTTCATCGCCTCCGCGAAAGCGCCGACGTCGGCGGGGGGAACCATCGGATCGTCCTGGCCGTGCAGCACGAGGATCCGGGCGTGCACAGGCTCGGCGAGGGTCGCATCGGTCCTGAGCAATCCGTGAAAGCTGACCACGCCGCGCAGCGGTAGGCCCATCCTTCGCGATAGGGGAGCGTCTCGGAGGGCATCGCGGTGACCCTAGCAACCCGGCGGCCGGTTTGTCGTGCGGATGCCGGTTCACCGAGATTTGGGTCCGGACGACACCTTGCGCGGGGATGGGGGCCCAAGCGGGGAAAGCTGTCTCGCCGTCGGGGCGAAAATCAGGTCGACGCATCTGGCGCCGGCGGCTTTCCGTCGTCGTCGCGCTCGAGGACCAGCGCTTCGATGAGCAGTCGCACGATGAGCGGGCCGAGAATCGCCCCCCATGCACCCATCACCATGAGGCCGCCGAACGCGGACACGAACAGCGCGAGCATGGGCATGCGGAGCAGGCCGACCCTCGCGAACACGGGCCGCAGCAGATTGTCGATTGTACCGATGACGCCCAGGCCGAGCACGGCGAGGATCGCCGCCTTCACGGGATGGTCGGTGAGCAGCAGTCCGAGCGCGACCGGGATCCAGATCATCGCGGAGCCGATGACGGGGATCACCGCCGCGATGCCGGTGAGCGGCCCGAGAACCATCGCCTGCGGCACGCCGAGCGCGAAGTAGGCGATCGTCGCGACGCCGCCCTGCGCCGCGCACGTCAGCCCGACGCCGATCAGCAATCCCCGACCGGTCTCCTCGAACGCGGCGGCGAAACGCTCGAGATGAGTGCGGCGCAGCGGAGCATGGCGAACGATCCACTGCCAGTCGGCGGTGCCTTCGCGCATGAACACGAAGGTGCCCGAGAAATAGACCACCAGGAGCAGCAACGCTTGGGCGGCGGCGCCTGCGACGTTCGTGAGCAAGGTGAAAGCCTCGCTGCCGTAGTCCCGACCGAGTGCCACCAGGTCGTCGAGCGTGCGCGGGATCGCGAACGAGTCGCCGCCATTGCCACCGCTGGCGAGCTCGCCGAGGGCAGCGGACGCCGTCGGGGAGCTCGCGACGGTCGCGGCCAACTCGCGGGTACCGACGAAGACGCCGACGCTGAGCAGCACGACAGGAATCGCGCCGACGAGGGCAACGAACGAGGTGAGGATCACGGCGGCCAACCGCCGACCTTTGAGGCGGCGTTCGAGCCGCGCCATCAGCGGTCGCAGCAGCGACGCGGTCCATGCCGCGAGCACCAGCGCTGGCCACAATGGCCAGCACAGCCACAGCGCCGTCGCCCCCAACAGGAGCGTCGCCCAGCGCAGTGCCAACGTCGAATCCAGTCCGGCAGACATGTGCGGCCAGGGTAGCAACTGCTCGTGCGCGCGCATCGATAGGGCGTGCCGGCGCCGCGCAGGAGCACGATGGCACCCGAAGGACACGCTCGCGTCAGGGAAAGGCGGGTTCGAAGGGGGAAAGCCGGTCTCGGCGAGATCCGCAGCGTGATGGCTCCGCGGGCGAACTGGTGCCCGAGCGCGCCGGTGGATGCGGTGGAGATCGATCTCGCGGATCTCGGGACGCCGGGGGAGCACGCGTTCTCGTTCGCGATCGAGGGGATCGCGGACGGGGTGTGCGGCCGACGTCGGCGATCGTCTACGCGTACGGCGGGTGAGCCACCGAGCGAAGCAGCCCACTTCGGGCCGCACATACCAAATCCGCTCACCTGGGGCGTGATGGCAGTCCTGCTCCCGCCGCTCCGCCTCGCCCGCCCTTCGTTTGTTCGGGATTCGGGTGGACCCGGGGGTGCACTGCAGCCCCCCATGCGTACTGCCCCGATCGCTTACTTCCTGCTTCCACTCGCGCTGACCCTCGCGAGCGCCTGTGGTGACACCGACAACGATCCGTCCTCGACTGACACCGACGACAACACCGATTCCGCCTCGACGCTGCCCGACACGAACGAGGATTCCACCGAGACCGCGAGCGCCACCGCGACCGAGGACTCCGATCCCTCGATGACCGACAGCGCGACCACGCAGGATCCGACCGTCGCCGACTCGGGCGACACCTCGAGCGACTCGACCACCGGCAACATCGGCGAGCCCGGCACACCCGTCGACCTCGGCGACGCCGGCAACTTCGCAATCCTCGCGAAGTCTGGAATCTCCACCGTGCCGCCGTCCGTGATCACCGGTGACATCGGCGTATCGCCGATGTCCGCCACCTCGATCACCGGCTTCTCCCTCACCCTCGACGCGACCGAGGCCTTCTCCACGTCGAGTCAGATCACCGGCAATGTCTACGCTGCCGACTACGCCGAGCCGACGCCCACCAACCTCACCACCGCGGTGCTCGACATGGAGCTCGCATTCACCGATGCGGCCGGTCGTGCACCCGACGTGACCGAGCTCGGCGCGGGCAACATCGGTGGCATGACGCTCGAGGCCGGCGTCTATCGCTGGGGCACGGGTCTGTTGATTCCCACCGACCTGACGCTCGACGGCAACTCGACCGATGTTTGGATCTTCCAGGTCGCCCAGGACCTCAACATGAGCAGCGCAACGAGCATCGTGCTCACCGGTGGCGCGCTCGCGGACAACGTGTTCTGGCAGGTGTCGGGCTCCGTCGACATCGGTACGACCGCGCACTGCGAGGGCAACGTCCTGTCGATGACGACCGCGCGTCTCGGCACCGGCGCATCCATCGTCGGCAGGCTGCTCGCGCAGACCGCGGTCACACTCGACGGCAACACCGTCGTCGAAACGCGCTGACGTCAGCAGTTTCTGCGATGATCCGTCGATGCGCGCGCTGACGATCCTGTTGCTCGCCCTCGTCGCCGCGCTCGCGCGCCCCACACCGACCGAGGCCTGCGCGACCAGGGCCGGGAACGGGCGCCAAGTGGACTCGAGCGCGTGCGGCAAGCGGCACGCATAAGCGGTTCGCCGCCACCACCTACGGCAGTAGCCGGATGCGGTAACGCCGCTCGTCCGGATCCGTGCGGGGGGCGCCCGGCAACGGGCGTCCCTACCGCGATCGCAGCGGTCATGTCCATCGGCCCGGACCCACTTTGCCGTTTGCAGCGACCCCTACGTCGAGCCGTGCAACTACTGCCCCGACGATCCGACGGCGGTGTGTGGCATGCCGCATCGCGGGCGATTCGCCGTACAACAACGAGCAAGGCGACGGCATGCCCGGGCGTCTACAAGCTCGTCATCGATGGCGACGGCTTCGAGTCGACGTGCACCTTCGTGATCTCCGACAGCATCGGCTGCGAGAGACCACCGTGCGTCCCGGATTCGACCTGCAACGCCCTCTCGCGACGGTGTGGGTCGACGTGCCGTGATCGAACAGAACTCGATCAGCCGTCCGACATCCGTTCTAGCGCCTCGATGTCGGCGAGATCTTGAAGCCGCGCAGTGGCGCGCTTGTTTCGAATCAGCGCATCGCGCCCGATCACGGGGATGACTCGACCTTCGAGATCCATCTCGACGCGGCTGGCCCACGCGTCGGCGAAATCGATACCGTCGACCTCGGTGATGACGTCGATCCGGAGCGGGGCAAGGCCGATTTGCACCGTTCTCCCGGGCTTCTCGAAGTCTTCGCGCGAAACACCGAGAGCATGCAGCGGCGCACCGAACTCCGCCAACGCTCGCTCGATTCGAGCCGCTTCCGCAACGCCCGTAGCAACGAAGACATCGATGTCCTTCGTCGCGCGCGGATGTCCGTGGAAGGCCACCGCGTAGCCGCCGATGACGACGAAGCTCGCGCTCGCGTCGGCGAGCGCGAGCAGCATGTCGCGGAAGTCGTCGGGCAGGTTCATCGTGGAGCCCGCGAGATCACGCGGACAGGGATCGTCGCCCGTGTGTACGAGGGCCAAGGTCGGCCCGACATCGTCCACGCGATGCGGCTCAGGTCCGCTGCGAGCGAGACGCGCTCGGTCGGCGACAGCGGCGTTTCTGTACCGAGCCGCGCCGCGCGTGCTCGCGCTCGATCGCGACGGGCGGTTTCGTCGGCGTCGGCCATCGCGACCAGCTTAGCAGCTCGGCCCGCCCTGAGCGATCACGCTCACCGGCTGGTCGGGCCCGACTCGCTGCCGTCCCGAGCGAGTGGAGAAACAGGCGGGGTACCTCGGGCTGCCCTCGGTCGCGCATCTGCTGCTCGTCGCGCCACGCGAGGTCCGCGTCGAGCTGTACAGCCGGCAGGACGACGGGAGCTTCCGCTTCACGGTGTACGGCCCCGGTGCGCAGATCCTGCTCCCTGCGATCGGCGTCGCCTTGACGGTCGACGAACTCTACCAGCGAACCTTCGAGCTTCCGGGCGACGACGGCGGGGCGCGGACTCGAGACCATGCCGATCCTCGTGACCGGGGCGACGGGGAACGTCGGCGCGCAGGTGCTGCGGCGGCTCGTCGACGGCGGCGACGACGTGATCGCGGCGCGTCGGCCCGGACCTGGACTTCGGCTCCCACCGACGCCGGCGCCCCGACCCCGACCCCGAGCGACACCAAGCAGGCTTACCAGCCTTGCTCGGTCAGCGGCCCGCGGGATTGGACCGGTCACTGCAATCGAGGATCAGCCTCTGGCCGGAGACGAGTTCGACTTGCTTGGTCCACGCCGCGCCGCTGGCCGGATGTAGTTTGAAGGTGCGTCGGCCCGGTGGGAAGGTCATCTCGACCTCACCGGTCAGGGTCATGGTGCCGGACTCGGTCTTTCCGCCCGGACAGAGAAACACCACGGTCGCGGTGTCGTCGATGGCCATCGTTGTGACGCTGGTGATGATGCCCACGACTCCGATCGCGACAACTGCGAGGACCAAGGGCCGGAACATGCGGCCTTGCTGAGCCGGCCCGGTGAGCTGCGCCTCGACGGGCATCACGGTCTTCTCGTCGATGGGAAGACCGAGCGCGGCCGCGATCTTGCGAGCGAGGGCGGGCGCCCGGCGGACGCCGACGATCTCGAGTCGAGCGACGCGCAGCGGCTCGCCGTGCATGGGTTGAATCAGCACATCGAGGTGGGACGAGCTCGAACCCCCGCCTTGCACGATACCGATCGTGCTGCCCTCGACCGCAACGAGGCACGTGCCCAAGACCGAGCGAACTCTGATCTGGTCACCTTCGCGCTGGGCGAAGCGAAGGCTCAGGACGAACCATGCGAGTCCAAAGGCGCCAAGTCCGGCGAGCACGAGGGTTCCGAGCAACTCGTCGGTGGTGCCCGTCATCGCAATCGAGACCCCGAGCAGAGCGAACGCTGTCCCCGCGACCAGGAAGACCAGGGGGAAGAACGCCACGCGTTGGCGCGCCGGGTCGGAGCTCAGCATCACGGGATCATAGGTCCCAACTCGCCGAACCAGCGCAACGTCGTCCGGCGGGCTTCGTACGGCCGAACGATGGGCTTCGTGCCCGCGATTGTCGCCGGCAATCCGATCATGACCGGCGCTAGAACCCGTCGAGTGCCATGAAGGCGTCGTTGACCATCCGCCCCCCGCGCCTGCGTGTCATGCTCGGGCAATGCGACGTGCGGTTGGTCAGTGGGGGTTGCGGTGGATCGGGTGTGCTGCGGTGGTACTCGCCACCGCGTGCGACAGCGATGGCAAGGCTGCGGACGCGCCGGGATGCGACGAGAGCGAGGGCGGATCCGCCGGTGAGGCCGCGGTACCGATCGCCATCGACTGCTCGTTTTCGTTCGCCGACGTGCAGACCGACGTCACGTACCTCGTCGGTGAGGACGTCGAGACAATGGTCGGCGGCAAGCTGATCGCGAGCGGCAATCTCAGTGACCCGGAGTACGAGAGCCGCACGTTTTCGTTGACGATCTACGCCGAGGATTCGAGCGTGCTCGCGACGTCGATTTATCAGATGAGTCGCACGCAGCGACCCGCCAACGAGTTTCACGGCGATCACGGATTCACCGGGCTCAACTGGGTGAAAGACCCGGATGCGCAGGAGAACGTGCAGTACGCGTGCTTCGCCCGCGACCCGGCCGATCCGGTCCACGCGTGGGAGAACTGAAGGCGTAAGCGACGCTCGCGGGCGACGTTCAGGCCGAGGTGCACCGCCGCTCGCTGCCGATCGCTTCGCCGTGCCAGGTGTTCAAGCCGACGCCCGAGGCGTCGTTCTGCAACCACTGCAGCACGCATGTACACGATCTCTCCGCCATGACGAAACGCGAGGCCGAGCGATGGGCAGGGACTTCACGAGACCGGTGATCTCGCCCATGCGCGCGCGCTGCTCGTTGTCGTGGTCGCTGTGCGTGTCGAAGTTGCTGTGGAACAGGTTGCCCGCCCGGGCCGCCGTCACGCGCGGCTCAGCCGGTCGAGTCGGTCGCGCCGGTTCCGTCCGACGTGCCGAATCCCTCGTCGCACAGGCAGCCGCACTCCGGCGGATCGAACAACCCCGGTTCGACCAACACGCACGGCTCGTAGCCCACGGGCAGCGAGCCGCCGCACTGGAAGATGACGAACACCTCGCTGTCGCCGGGCAGGAAGAACGGCTCGGAGTCGCAGCCCTCGGGTGGGAAGCAACCACCCACGGTCGTGTCGCCCGTCAGCAGCGCGCACACGCCGTTCGCGGTGTTCAACTGGCACGCGCCATCGACTAGTCGCACCGGTGTGCTCACGGTCCAGCCGCAGAAGACATCGGATGGCGCCTCGGCTTGCTGGCACCCGTCGCGATCGAGAAACTGCGCACAGAAGGCCTCGGGATCGAGGGGGCCGCCGCTGCTCGATCCTCCCGTGGCCTCGGGGGTGCCGTCGCCCGTCGGTCCTGCATCGACGCTCGTCGTCGGCCCGCTCGGGCTTGCGGTGCCACCGGTCGTGTCACCGGCGGTCGTGCTGGTCGTGTCCTCACCCACGGAACCCTGCTGCACGCGCCGACCACATCCGAATGCGAGCACGAGCACCAAGATCGAAGCGGGCGTGCGCACGCGGCTATCCTCGGAGCGTGCGCAGGTCATTGTCAACCGGACGGTACCTCGTTCACCGGCACGACGGCGACGTCCGAGCCGGGGTTGCGATCGGTGTCGAGGAACTGGCGTTCTCGTTGTCCGAGAAGAGCATCTGGAAGAGGCGGATAGCCTGCATAAAGGGGGTTCCGTACTTGCGATGACCAGTGATCTCGGCGTTCGCGCCTCGGCGTGAGGGTCGCGACGTCGCCGTCGAGCGCGAGCGGCCCGGGCGTGCGTCGTCGATCTGTTGTCCCCAATACGCGCAGGCATCACCCGACGAGTCGCGCGAGCGTGGGACACGATCTCGAGGCGCACGCAGGAGCGCGGGCGTGATTCCAGCGAGTGGGATCTTCGCGCGGCGGCTCCAGGACGACACCCTGTCGCCGGGCGGATAGGTCGGACAAAGGGGATCCGTGGTTGTCACAGCCCGAGCCCGCGGCGTTCTCGGCGTTCGCAGGGCTGCCGGGCTGGCCCCGTGGCGCAGGCATGCGCCGGGTGGCGCACCCCGAACTGTCGTGGCCGATACGCGGGTTGCATCACGCGGTGTGCGGAGGGAGTGTGCGCGACGATCTCGACGCGCAGGCAGCCGTGGCGGTAGTCGCCGCGCTCTACTCGACGTCGGTGGCTGGGGTGGCGTCATCGTCCGCGAGCGGCTCGTCGTCGAGCCGCCGGGACGAGCTAGCTGTCCGACTCCGGTGGCCCGCGGGCTGGCCACAGCTCGGGTGCATCGCTCGGAAAGCCGACGTGCGAGGGGCATCTTGCTTGCCACGCGGTTGTCGGTGATCTACGCGATCGGCCTCATCCGACCGCCGCACTTGTCGCAGAGCAACATGTCGATCGAAGACTCGCTGCATCAACTCGGGCCATCGAAGCCCACGCGGCTGCATGGGCGCGCAGGTGAGCGCGGCGGATGAGCCGACCCGCATCGCGAGTCTCGCTGCAGTCTGATGATGCACCGATACACCGCGCGTATCCGAGATCCGAGACGACAGATCGGCGACGCAGGCCCGGGCCGCCCGCGCGCCCGGACGCCGCGCGCGGACCGGCTGACCCCGAGATCTCGGGTCATGACGAGCACGGACCCCCTTTGTCCCTCCTATCCGCCGCGGCGATGACCGGTCGATCGTGGGCCGGCGTGTCCAGACGAGCGGCGCGTTCGCGTCGGCGCGTGTGTGATGCGGCCGCGAACGGCCACCTGCGGCCCGAGGCTCATCGCCCGCGTTGGGTTGGGGAGCGGCGCGGGTTGTGGGGGTCACGCGGTCTGTACGTGCTCTGGCTGCTGCTCGGTTGGGAGTTGAAAGGGCGTGTGGTACGTTCTCGGCGTGTATCTTCGTACACTGGATGCCGGTTACTGGCGCACGCAGATCCGCGGTCTCCGCGTTTCCGGGTTCCGCGGACTCCGAAGCGTCGACCTCGCGGACCTACCGGACATTGTCGTCCTTCATGGCCCGAACGGAGCAGGCAAGTCGAGCCTGATGCGAGCAGTCGAGCTCATCGTACGCTGGCTCGGGAACTCGGCGCAGGCAAGCATCCCTGACGCGGAGCATCCCTCTCGCCTGGGATACGCCGAGGCTCGCGACGCACTTGGCATCGATCGCGACGACTTCTGCAGAGGGGCAGGCCCCGAGATCCGCATCCGACTGGAGATCGAGCTTGGCACTCGCGCAGGCCCGCTCATGCGTGCGGCTGCGATCCGACGGGGTCGCGTGGTTCTTGAGGCGGTCGTGCGCGACCTCGGAGAAGAAGCGGGGATTTCCCATTGGTTCGAGTCGTCAACGCTCCACTCGGACATCTCGGTCAACACCGTTCTGACGGAGGAATACTTTGATGACCTCCTTGCGCGGTCCAGATCCGCGAGCGACGCTGGCGAACGAGCGGCGCTTAGCGAGCAGTTCCACCGAGAGTACGTGGAGTTCGAGGGGATCACGCGCCTGCGAAACCTTACGCTCGGGACCAGCGCGGAGCGGCATCATCTCCGTCACCTCCTGGAAATCGGCGGTGCCTACCGGCGAATCGTACGAGAGCCGATTCTGGGTGGGAGCGGCGAAGCCGCGAGCGACGCGCTTCAGACGCAACTCCGCCGGGCGTCCATGTCCAGAGAGACAGAGCAGTACCGGTTCTGGACCTCACTGCCAAGTCTGCTCGCAGACGCGGGACTCTTCGACGGCAAGCCAGCACGCTTTCGTCCAAGCGACGACGAGGTGTACAACGAGACGTCGTTGCTTGTGAGCACCGAGCATCACGATGACCTGCCTATCTCTCATCTAGGGACTGGGGAACAGCAGCTGATTGCCATGGTGACCTCGATGTGTCTACGCGGAGCGCCGATCGTCCTGATCCAGGAGCCGGAAGCGCATCTCTATCGCGACGCACAGTTGAAGCTTGCCGGATTTCTTCGGCGCTCAGTTCATTCTCAGTTCGACCCACCGAGGTTCGATCAGCTCTGGATCGAAACCCACCATCATGCGTTCGCGCTCGCGCCCGAGTATCTGGATGTCTCGCTTGACGACCAAGGATACACACGCGTAGAGAGGCGTCCTCGGATCGCTGCACAGGGTCATTTCTACGAGCCGGGTCCCGTGCTTGATGCGTTGAAGCAACTGGTCGAGGATCAGAAACAGCTCAACGGAGACAGCGTCGTATTCCACAACGGTGCTGGGACACCGGTGACGGCCGGAGAGATCCTTGCATCGCTCGATGGTGACCAGGAGGTTGCTCAGCAGTACACCGAGGCGGTGACCCGAACTGTCGTCCGGCTGCTGGAGAAAGCGACCCGCGGCAATGCCCCGTGAGGGAGTTTCGATGCCCGACTACGTCCTGATCGCATTGGTAGGTGACACCGCGACACGAAACGCTGCCGCGCTCGCGGATCGCCTTTCGGAGCGACTTCCGCCGACCCATCGCCTTTCTCAGGACGACGTCAAAGACTTTCGTCTCGGCACCGGACAAACGATTGTTTTTTTCGGCCACGGCCTGACCGGCGGACTCGGTAAGACGACGCGAGAAATTGTCTGCACTGCAGAGAACCTCGGCTCGCTGTTCTCGGGCTCCCGAATGTTCGTATACGCGTGTGACACACTCTCCGAAGCGAACGGCTACCGTTCATGGATTGGACGACGAGAGAGATCTTCAAAAGATTGGTATCGAGGCCGCGGCGATCGGAATGACCGACCTCAAAAAGTTCTTTAGTCTCGGTACGGCGCTGGACCAACTGTATCTTCGCCTTTCGGTCGTGACTAAGCCTGGGAGTATCTCTGGTCAAGAATCAAGGCAAGAGCCAGCCTAGCAGCCTGAGGTGAAACGACGCGACAACGGGCAGGGCTACGAGGATTACCTGATCGGGCTCGCGAAGGCGTCTGGCATCGAGACACCAGCACGCCAGGATCTGGCACGGATCGACCGCAAGCGGCCGAAGAAGGGCTCGAACGAGGACTGGCGCAGCCCGACCGACACCGATGCGCAGATCATGAAGATGAAGGATGGCCGCACGCATCTCGCTCACAAACAAGAGCACGCGGTCGACATGGACACCGGCGCGGTGCTCGGCGTGACGCTCGCTGGCGGTGCCGCCCATGCCGCCGGCAGGCGGCCTCGTCGCCGAGGACGACGAGAAGCTGCAGATCTGGCTGCGCTGCAATCCCTGACCGCAGCGCCGCCCAGACCTCGGGTCCTTGCTGGACGCCGCGCGGGGCACTAGCCTTCGTGCATGCGCTGGCGTGCGGTGGTGGTGGGGTCGTTGGGGCTCGTGGCGTGCGGTCCCCGTGTCGGGGACGGCGACACGGACGGTGGCGACTCGACCTCGGTCGGCTCCGTCGAGAGCACGGGCACGACACTCGGCACGACCGAGGCCACCACGGTGGGGACGTCCGTCGGGACGTCGGTGGGCACCTCGATCGGGACCTCGGCGACGACGGGCACCGACGAGTCGGGCACCGATCCCGACACCTCGTCGGAGGGCGCGACGTTCATCCAAGCGCCCGACGTGCCGGGGCACCCGTGCGACATCTGGGGGCAGAACTGCCCCGAGGGCACCAAGTGCAGCCCTGCGTCGACGGACGGCGGTCCATGGAATTGGGCGGACTGCGTGCCCCTCGATCCCGACGCGGTGCCGGCGGGTGGCGCGTGCACGGTGCAGGAATTCCCCTACAGTGGGATCGACGATTGCGAGCTCGGGGCGTTCTGCACGGTGACCGACGCCGCGACGCTCGCGGGGTATTGCGTGCCGATGTGCACCGGATCGCCGCGTGCGCCGGCCTGCGCGGATCCGGGGTCCACGTGCTATCTCCTCGACGAGGACTACCTGACGGTGTGCGTCGCGACGTGCGATCCGCTGGCGCCGGATTGCGCGCCCGGGACGTATTGCTATCCCGGGTCGCTCGCGGACTTCGAATGCCGGGAGGATGCCTCGGGGGACCAGGGCGCGGTCGGGGAGCCGTGCGAGGCGAGCAATGGATGCGACCCAGGGTTGTTCTGCGCGCCGGAGTCGGGCCTCCCCGATTGTGCGGGCGAGACCGGGTGCTGCGCGCCGTGGTGCGATTTGACGGGTGCGGACGGATGCGGCGACGTGCTGCCGGGGACGGCGTGCGTGCCATGGTATGGGGTGGGGGAGGCGCCGCCGGGGTTGGAGGATCTCGGCGCCTGCGTCGCGGGGTGAGGCCGGACGCGCGTGCAGGCCGGGAACATCGCGGCGGCGAGCGATGCACCGTTCTGAATCAGCCCGAGTCGGGGATCGAAGTGAACGTCGACGACGTGGTGCTCGACGTGCTTCCGTGAGTCAGTCCGCCGCGGTGCGGCGGCTGATCTCGACGACCTGCTCGCGCACGAAACGAACCGCCTCGTCGTCGTCGACCGCTGCCGGCCACAGCAGGTCCAACGACGTGCCGGCGAGCGAGAATGGGAGCACGGCGGTTCTCAGGCGCCGGCGTCCGGCGACGATCTGCTTGGCGACGAGCGTCGGTACCGTGGCGAGCAACGCGGTGCCCTCGAGGATTGCGCCGAGACCCTGGAACGACGGCACCGAGACGCGGACCTTGCGATGGATGCCGAGCGCGTCCTCGACGACGCCACGGAGATCACCGTTGTACGAGACGATCACGTGGTCGTGCGCGAGGTAGCGCGCCATCGTGAGTTTGTTGCCGATGTCCGCGTGGCGCGGATCGAACACGCACACGAACGTGCCCATCAGCAGCGGCAGTCGCTGCGTATCGCCGGGTAGATCGTCGTCCGCCACCGTGATCGCGAGATCGATGCGTGCGCTCGCGAGCGCCTCCGCGATCGTCCGGAACTGCACCGGGATGACCGCGAGGCGCAGGCGCGGTGCCTCGCGATCGAGCGCACGCAACAGCGGCGGGAGCAGCCAGCCTTCGCTCGCGTCGGACAGGCCGAGCCGGATCACGCGATCCGACGTGCGCGGGTCGAAGCGATCGGGTGACAGCGCGGCGGTCGTGAGCGCGGCGAGGTGCGGTCGCGCGGCCGTGAGCAGCCGTGCACCGCGACTCGTGATCGCGAGGCCGCGACCCGAGCGGGAGAACAGTGGCGCACCGACGGCGGTGGTGAGCCGCTTGATCGCAGCGCTGACGGCCGGCTGTGTCAGGTACAGCCGTGCCGCTGCGGCCGTGACACTGCCGCTCTCGGCGACCACGACGAACACGCGCAGCAGGTTGAGATCGAGGTCCCTTCCATAAATCTCGTTCATGTGTCGCATCCATCCTATTCGCTGGTCGACGGGTTCGCGAGGACGCATCTTGACCGCATGAACGACGCGAAACACGTGACGATGGGTGCGAACGGACCGCGGGTGTTCCCGCTCGCGCTCGGCTGCATGGGCATGTCGGGGATGTACGGGCCGGCAGACGAGCAGGAGAGCATCGCGACGATCCATGCGGCGATCGACGCGGGCGTCACGTTGCTCGACACCGGCGACTTCTACGGGGTGGGCCACAACGAGCGACTGATCGGTCGTGCGATCGAGGGTCGACGCGATCGCGTGCAGCTGTCCGTGAAGTTCGGCGCGCTGCGAGCACCCGGTGGTGGGTGGGGTGGCGTCGACAATCGACCTGCGGCGGTGAAGAACTTCGCGGCGTACAGCTTGGATCGGCTCGGCGTCGAGGTGATCGACATCTATCGGCCGGCGCGGCTGGATCCGAACGTGCCGATCGAGGACACGATCGGTGCGATCGCGGATCTCGTGAAGGCGGGGTACGTGCGGCACATCGGGCTGTCGGAGGTCGGCGTGGACACGGTGCGACGAGCGGCGGCCGTGCATCCAATCGTCGATCTGCAGATCGAGTACTCGATTGCATCGCGCGGGCCCGAGACGAAGATTTTCGGCGAGCTGCGCGAGCTCGGCATCGGTGCGACGCTGTACGGTGTGCTATCGCGCGGGCTGCTGACCGGGAGCGCGCCGACGGGGCCGGGAGATTTTCGCGCGTGGTTGCCGCGGTTCGCGGGGGATCATCGGACGAGCAACGACGATGTCGTCGCGAAGCTCGGTGAGCTCGCGCGTGCACACGGGATGACGCGCGGGCAGCTCGCGATTGCCTGGGTGCGTGCGAAGCAGCCGGGGTTCGTGCCGGTCATCGGCGCACGCACGCGTGTGCAGCTCGCGGAGTCGCTCGGGGCGTTGGCGCACGGGTTGGATGCGGAGGCGATCGCAGAGCTGGAGAGGATCGTGCCGGCGGGGGCGTTTGCGGGGGATCGGTACGCGGCGGAGCAGATGCATCACCTCGACAGCGAGCGGTGATCGATCACGGCGCGACGACGTGACAGCCCACGCAGCGGAAGCCGTCCGGTTCCGTCGTCTGGTCGAACTTCGGCTCGTCGAGCAGCGCCGCCATCGTCGGGAACACCTCTTCGAGCATGAACGCGGTCAACTCGGGATTACGCATCTCGGCGACCTCGAGCGTGTTGTCTAGTGGTAGTGCGCCGAGGACCGCCGGCATCTCGTAGTCACGACCTGCCGCGTCAGCGCCGTGGCAGCTCTCGCACCCAAAGCTCGCCCACCGCTCTTGGTCGTGCTCCTGGAAGATCGCGCGCATCGTCGGCTCGACCTCGTCGGTCATGAACACGAGGCGCTCTCGTCGATCGAGCTCCGCCCAAGTCGGCGCCTCGTCGCTCGCACAGCCAGCGAGACCGGCGACTGCGGCGGTGTGGAGGATCAGGGCCGTCACGCGCGACATCGTCGGAGAGCTTGCCCGAGAATGAGCGCGAAGTGCGACCAGCGATGGTTGAGTCCCCGAGGTGAACGTCTCGCTCCCGGTGCGTGCTGTGATCGGCCTGACGATCCTGAGGATCACTTCGCCGGGCTCGGCTTCACGAGCCGACCCATGAACAGGATCGTTCCGGTCTTCGTGTCGCGCACGAGGAACAAGAACGGATGCTTCGCGACGAACGGCACCGGCTCGTGGGTCGGTGCCCCTCCGACCGTCATCGACGCCGTTGTCGCGGCTGCGGCCTCGGTGCCGGCCTCGTCCACGGCGAGGAACGCCTTGTGGTAGGCCTCGGAGATCACGAGCTGATCGGCCTTCGGCGCCATCGCGGTGAAGTCGGCCTTGCTCGCATCCCACGCGGTGACGAGGCCGAGCTTCTCGAGTGGCTTGCGCAGCTCGATCGCGGCCTCGGGCTCGATGCGAAAGCGCGGCACACCGAGCGCGACGCGGGTGTACGTTGCGGCGGTGAGCCAGCGATCGAGCGCGTCTGCAGTGAGCGCCTTCTCGACGTCGGCGAGGCCCTTAGGATGGTCGGGTAGCACGATCACCATCGAGTACTCGCCGCCGTTGTACGTCATCTCGAGGATGCGGGCCTTCGCGTCGGCGGCGGTGCCGAGCCTGTACTGATCGACGCGGTGCATCATCCTCACCGTCGTCTTGCTATCGCCAACGAAGGGCTCGTCCCTCGTCTGTGACTCCTCGAATCCCCCGGCCCACTGCGCCTTGAAGTAGATCGCGTTGACGAGCACGAGGCGCGTGTCCGCTGTGACGCCCGAGGCCGGCAGCAGGTCTTTGATCCTGTCCTTGGTCTGCTTGGCGACCCAGAGGTTGATGTGTGTGCGGGCGTCGGCGCTCGCGCCCTTGAAGTCCAGCGACTCGAGCGGCGCCGCGAAGATGTCCTGGGTGAGCGCGAGGTACGGCGCCTCGAACGTGACGGTCTTCTCGCTGAAGAGGCGATTGGCGACCGCGAGCTCGAGGCCACCGGTCGCGGACGACCAGCGCGTCAGCGTGGCCTTCAGCGCCGGGTGCAGCGTCTCGCCGGCCGGCAGGTGGAACGTCTTCGCGATCTCGTCGGCCGTCGCACCCTTCGCGCCCGCGTGCACCATCGCGAACGCGAGTGCCATGCTCGCGGGCGACACGAAGAGGTTGCCGGGCTTCGCACCGAGCTCGCGATGGATGTCGATCGCGAAGGTGTTCATGCCCTTCGCGAGCGCGAGCGCGGTCTCCGGAGCGACGGTCGGCGGCGGTGCGTCGACCTTGGTGTAGGGCTGCTTCGCATCGATCTTGGTGTCGAGCTTCGCGTCCAGCTTCTTCGCGTCGAGCTTCTTGTCGTTCTTCTCCTTCACGTCTGCCTGCGCGGACTTCTTGTCATCCAGCTTTGCCGTGGTGTCCGTGCCGGAGCTCGGACATGCCGTGAGCGACACGACCACCGAGAGTGTGACGAGAGCGCGGACGGGCTGCGACATCGCGCTCCTTCTATCCGTTTCGGCGCGCGTGATCCAGCGCAGCGATTGCAACCGTCAGCCCGCGGGACGAAAGGTCTGACAGGCGAGATCGATTTGCGTGCCGAGTGCGCCCTCGATCGCGATCGGCACCATCTCGGCGCCGTCGCAGATGTTCGCCACGACGCCGTTTTCGCCGTGGGCAGATGCGAACTCCCACAGCCGCGGCGCGTGGTGGGCCTGGCCGCACTCGAGCCCGCCGCCACAGCACGTCGCAGGTTGGCCGCACATGTTCATGCCCTCGGTGACGCCGGGATCGCCCGCGACGACGATCGCAGCGACGCCGGCCGCGTCGCCGCCCTTGAGCGCGAGCATGTCCGCGTAGATCTCGTCGACGGCACGTGCCGCGGTCGTGCACAGTTGATCGCAGATGCCGAACGGACAGGTGCACTGCGGCCAGCCCAGCTGATCGTACGCACCGAAGTCGTCGACGTCGGTCACCAATACGAGCACGAGCAGCGCGTCCTCGCGCACAAAGCCGGTCGCGTCGCCCAGCAGCAGATCCGTCGCGCTCGACAGCACGTGCTCGCAGCCCAGCGCCGTCCCGCCGTTGCCGAGCACATTGGCTGCCGCCTGCGAGAAGGCGCCGGTGATCTCGGCCGCGCTCATCTCGTTGGCGTCGAACCACGGTACCGCACCGTTGCCGAGGAACCCGCCGTCATTGTCGTTGGTCAGCCCGATGCGGTACTCGATGTCACCGCAGTTCAGGTTCTCGAGCGCGAACACGATGTCGGCGAAGGCCGCGCCCGCTGCGAGCGCGCCGATCTCCTCGCTCATCGACAGCGAGCTGTCGAGCGCGAACAGCAGATCGATCCGCTTGCAGCCGCTCTCGGCGCATATGCCAGCGGTGGTGTCGCTGTCACCGACATCGAGCTTGAGTTCGCCGGTGGCGGCCGTCGTCTCGGGTGACGTCGTTGGATCTGCGGTCGCCATCGTCGCGGAGCTCGGGCCGGTATCGGCGCTCGGCGACGCGACGCAGGTACCGTCGAGACACATCAGGGAGTCGTCGCAAGCCATTCCTTGCGTACATGCGCAACCGCTGCTGCCGACGGGGCAGTCGCCGAGATCGGAGCGCGGTTCGCCGCATGCCGAGCCAAGCACCACCAGGGCAAGCCATCGCGACCACTGCATCGGTCGATCCTGCCACGACGGCCGGCGACGTGGCGAGAACGCGGCGGCGGGCTGACCGTCGCGCTGCGATCCTCGCGTCGCCACGTTGGGGATGGGGGGAAAAGCGGGCTACCCTCGTGCGGGTGAGAATCCTGGCCTTCGCGCTCGCTGTCGCCCTGGGCTGTGACGCCGCACCGAAGCCCGCACCGTTGGAGGCCGCGCCCGAGCCCGCGACGCCCAAGCCCGCGGCGCCGAAGCCCGCGCCCGGTGGCTCGACAATCCTCGGTGGCGTGTACGTGCAGACCTGCGCGACACCAGGCGCGTGTCCATCATTGTTGCAGCCTGCCGGCGCGGCCCACTGCAAAGCGCTGGGTCTGGGCGGGATGACGTGGCGGCTGCCCACGCGCGACGAGCTGAAGGCATGGCGCGGCAAGCCGGAGCTGGTCGGCTTCGAGGGGTTCCACTGGAGCGGCACGCCGTTCGAGGACGCGCCGGGGCAGGTGTGGATCTTCGATCCGACCTCGGGGAGCGAGACGACGATTCCAGGCGATCGCAAGCCGTTCGCGGTGCGGTGCGTCGCGAAGCCGTGAGCACGGCCGTCGAGAAAACCCATGCGCACCCTCGATTGACTCCGCAAGAAATTGCGGGCCCAATATGTGGCCTGCGCGGCGAGAGCCAGCAGCGAGGTGCATCATGGGCGTGACAGGGATAGGCGGGCTGTTCTTCCGAGCGAGCGATCCAGACGCGCTCAACACCTGGTATCGCGAGCGTCTGCACGTTGGCGCGGGCTGCAACGCCGACGCGACCGGCCCGGTCGACCAATGGAGCTGGAGCACGCTGGCCGGCCCGACGGTGTTCGCGCCGTTCAAGGCCGACACGGATTATTTCCCCGCCGACAAGCAGTACATGATCAATCTGCGCGTCGAGGGACTGGACGCCTTGCTCGCATCACTGCGCGCCGCCGGGATCGCGGTCGAGACCCGCGCCGAATGGGATAGCCCCGAAACCGGCCGTTTCGCGCGCATTCACGATCCCGAGGGCAATCCGATCGAGTTGTGGGAGACGCCGGGCTGATCGCAGACGTCGGCGGGTCCTCGTTGCGTATGGCTGACGCTCGGGAAAAGCTGCCGGCGCGACGAATCATGACCCACCAGAAGATCAGCCACCTGCACCTCGCGCCTGGTGTCGATTGGGCAGGTGCCGCGGCGCGACTCGAGGCGCGGGCCGCCGCGTGGAGTGCGGTGGACGCGGTGGAGGAGCTGCAACTCGTGCGCGTCGACGACCAGACCGGCGTGCTGATCGCGGCGACGGTGGACCGCGAGACGCTCGCGTCGTTGATCCACGCCGTCGTCGACCCGTGGATCGCGGAGCAATGTGCCGCCGAGCCGCAGTCGACCCTGCAAGGGGAGACCATCTTCGGGCTGGGCCGGCACCAGCGAGGCTCACAACTCGACGCGCTTGGCGATGCCGAGCGCTGTGACTACTTCGTCGACCGCGTCGTGGCGTCCGCCACGGTGTGGGGGCTGTACGGCGACACGTGGGCTCGATCGACGGCGGCAGGCGACGTCGAAGCCTTGCCGGTGTGGCCAACGCGGTTGCTCGCGGCCCGTTGTGCCGGCGCCGAGTGGCGCGGGTTCGTGCCCCGTCCGATCGCGCTTGCGGCATTTCTCGAGCAGTGGCTCACCGGCATGGACGAAGATGGGATCGTCGCGGTGGTGCTCCCGACGCCGACGCACCCTGGCGCGATCGTGCCCGCGGCCGAACTCACGCAGGCGCTGCGCCGTCACCCCGAACGCCCGCGTGGTACGGTGGCGTGATGTTGTTTCGCTGCATTCTCGTCTGCGCGTTGCTGGCCCCGCTCGCCTGCGACAACAAGGACTCCACGCCCGCGCCGGCCAGCAGCGCCTCGGCGGCCGACGATCTCGGGGCGATGACCGAGTACATGCGCAAGTCCAAGTCCGCCGAGGCGAAGGTCAACCTCGGCGCCATCGCCCGCGGCATCGTCAGTGCGAGCCAGCAGGAGTACGTCGGGCCCGACGGAACGCTGCGCCCGTTCGTGCTCGCCCCGGCCCCGCTCACGCCGCCCTCGGGTGTGTGCTGCAAGCTACCCAAGGGTCGTTGCGCCGCCGACAGCGGTGACTGGAAACACCCAGCGTGGCGCGCCATCTTCTTCGAGCTGGGCGATCCGCACTACTACTCGTACGAGGTTGCCGTCGATGCGACAGGGTTCGTCGCCCGTGCGGTCGGAGACCTCGACTGCGACGGATCTCTGGCCACGTTCGAGCTTCGCGGCACGCTCACGGCCGGCGGCGCCTACGAGCTCGCTGCGGAGCCCACGAGCACCGCCCCGCTCGAGTGACGTGCGTGCTCGCGCCGGTGGGTTGCCTGCACTACCAGCAGTCGCCCGACCCGGGTTCCTCGCTGTACGAGTCGTAGAGCCAGAATCGGCGCCCGTTCGCGGACAAAACGCCGAGGTGGATGGTGATGCCACCGAGTCCGACCGACATGTTCAACCGCGGATCGAGATCGCTGCCCGGGGCGATTTGCTCGGGCGCGACGATGTCCTGATTCCAATAGGTGTCGCACAGATGCTGCTGCGCCATCGCTCGCGAGGTCGGTGAGTTGAAGTCGAGGTCGACGGCATCGGCGTCGGGATGATCGCCACCGGCGGCGCCACCGACCGCTTCGTTGTAGCAGGGGGGGCGCCACCAGTTGCGGACGAACACCGGCTCGTCCACCAGCTCGACGAGCTCGTCGGTGAATAGCCCGAGCGCGCCGAGCTTCTCCCACTGGTCATTGGGGGCGAGCAGGATCGATAGTCCGCACCCGTCGGCCGCCTCCTGGTTGTAGGGCTCGACGATCTCGGCTGCGGTGATGTGTTGGACCCCGACGGCGTCGAGATACATCTGCAGGCCCTCGACATCGGCGCTGTAGTCGAACGCGTTGACGGGGTCGCCGCCGCCGCCCCCGAGGTGATCGATGAGGAACTCGTGGTCGATCTCGTCGACGTACATCGCGCCGTCGGAGGTGCCGAACTCCTCCGGGATGCAAACCCCGGCGGCGTCGGTGGTGTCGAAGCGCTCGAGTACATTGCACACGTAGCCATCGCGGCAGCCTTCGCCGGGCAGCAAGCTGGGGTCGCACTGCGACAGGCAGTAGCCAGCGTTGGGTTGCCCGACCTCCGTGCCATTGACGCAGAACGTGGCCGGCGCGTCGTCGGCATCGGGGCATAGGTTCGTGCAGGCCTGCGTGCAGGTTCCACACGGGAATCCGTCGCGCGGGAGCAGGCACTCGCCGCCCTCGAAGCCGCAGTCGCCATCCCCGCTGCATGGCGAGCCGATCCAAGGCGTCGGCCAGCCGGGCGTGCAGTCGATGGGGACTTCGCCGCTCGTCGGATCTTCGGTCGTCGAAGCCGGGGCGCTGGGATCATCCTCTTCGCCGTCGTCCTGCGTCGCGCTGGCGGGATCGCTGCCGGTGCTGGTCTCGCCCGAGGACTCGATACTGCCGACCGAGCCTGCCGAGCCGGCTGTGCCGTCGGCGTCGATGCCCGCATCGGGGTCGTACGCGGCACCCGGCGTTCCGGCCGCGCCACAGCCCGCGGTCAGCAGCGCCAGCAGCCAGTGCGTGTCGGTTTTCACGTCATCCCCCTTGGTCTTTCGAGTCGCGCCGCAGCACCGAACGGCAAAGATAGCTGTCCTGGGGATTCGCGCGAAGGCCCCCGAAGGTTCCCCGGGACCCGAGCGGGGGTGGCTAGCGGGCCTTTGGCGCCGGGGCGGGAACCTTGTCGGCCGGTGGACAACGTCCCGGCGCATGGGACGGCGATACGGCGGACTCCTGGGATGGCTCGTGGTCGCGGGCACGGCCGTCAGCTGCGGCGGCGAGCTCCGCGACGACGGCGTAGCGACCGCCGCGGCGGTGACGACCGATGTCGATCCGAGCACGACGACCGGCGAGGACCCGACCGCCGACGCGAGCGACTCGGTGGCGAGCGACGGCGACACCACCGACGCCTCGATCAAGCTCGACGTCGCCGGCACTGCCGGAAGCGCCGATGATGGGGGCAGCGCCGACGAGTGTCAGAACGTCGACGTATTGTTCGTGATCGACGACTCGTCGAGCATGGGCGACAACCAGCAGAGCCTGGTCGCGAGTTTTCCGGGGTTCGTCGCCGGCATGCAGGCCAACCTGCAGTTCGCCGAGAGCTACCACATCGGCATCGTCACCTCGGATGCCTATGGTGCCAATGCCCCAGGCTGCACTGATATCGGCGATCTGGTCACGCGGACCGGAGGCATCGCCGCCAGCGGTCAGGTGTGCGAGCCGTTCGCGTCGGGAAAGCGTTACCTCGACGAGAGCGAGCCCGATCTCGCGGCGAAGTTCGCCTGCGCCGCCCAGGTCGGTAGCTCCGGCGCCGACGACGAGAAGATGATGCGGGGCCTGCTCGACGCGCTCGATCCCGCGGCCAACGATCCTGCGGGAAACGCCTGCAACACCGGTTTCGCGCGCGACGACTCGCTGCTGGTGATCGTGCTCATCTCCGACGAGGACGATGTCCCGGAGCCGTACATGTGCGATCCGGCCGATCCGTTCAACAATCCCTGCGACACCACCGGCTCGGGCGGGTCGCCCGACGAGTGGGTCGCCGAACTCGCGACCAAGAAGTCGAACATCGACAGCAACGTCGTGGTGCTGTCGTTGGTCGGCCTGGCCGGCGACAACGCGTGCGGTGCTGTGCCGGCGTCAAAGCTCATCGGCTTTGCCAATCGGTTCGGTGATCGCGGTTTCACCGATGACGTGTGCGCCGCGAGCTACGACGGATTCTTCGCAGCGGCGCTGCCGATCATCGACGGCGCCTGCCATGACTACGTGCCGCCCGCGCGCTAGCGACTCGCGAAGCGCCTACTCGCAGGTGCCCTGCGGATTACCGCAGTCGCCGGCCCCCGCACACTCGCCGTGCTCGCACTCGGCGTCGAAGCGACAGCGCTCGCCGTCGTGCAGGCCACCGGGACAGTAGGGATCACCGCACTGCTCGGGATACTCGGAGGTGCGCTGGTAGTGCGACGGCCCCGCGACGATGCCGCCGAGATCCGCGGGGATGTCGGCCGGCACTGGCCCCGAGCGCGGCGCGTTGGCCCGTTCCCACATCCGAACGACGTCGTCGGCCGAGCTGCGCAAGGGCGCGGTGTCGGTGCCGAGCACGTCGAGGTCGTCGAGCAGCTCGGTCAACAGGCCGATGTGGCCCAGGCCAAGCTCGTCGAACGCGCGCCCCAGCGGTGGCGAGCCTGACTCCTGTTCGGTCTTGGCCTGGCATTGGGCCTCGATCGAAAACGATGCCGAGCAGGCGTCGGGCCCGAAGCGCGGCCGGGTTTGCTGGATGAACCCGTTGAGGTCCGAACCCATCGCCATCGCCACGCCCAGACCCATCCGACCGTAGTCATAGGCCTGCGCGAACGATCGGCTCGAGCCGTGGCAGGTGTTGTCGACCATCGACGGCTCGTAGGTGTCGACCTCCTCGTGTGCAGTGCGAAGCCCGAAGACGCCGCCGGTTTCGCGCAGCATCTCGATCGCCCACGCCGGGGTCGTCTTTTCTTCCTTCTCCTTCTCCTCGACCATGATCTCGCGAAAATGACCGTGGGAGATGTACAGCGGGTAGTAGTCGTTCTCGACGGCGATGCCGTGTAGATCGCGGACGCTTTGCTCGGACAGGTGGGCCGCGTCGACGAGCATGCCGCGGTCGAACATCGCCTGAACCAGCTCGCGTCCGTCGGCCGTGAGGCCCAGGACGTTCTTGCAGTTCGCATCGACATCGAAACCCAGCGTGACGTCGTTGGTGGTGATCCCGCAGTCTTCGTCGATGTGGCAGTTCTCGGCGTACTGCGCGACGTGGAAGATGGTGTTGTGTGGCGCCGCGCCGGCGAAGCGACTGTCGAGCTGGTGGGCGATCTGCATGGTTCGGACGCCGAGCTCGTAGAACTCGTCGAGCTGCGGGCGCCAGTCGCCGTCCTTCATCAGATGCGAGGCTTCGATGCTGAGGATGAACGCGAGCTTGCCCTGGGCGACGATACGCCGGGCATCCTCGGGGGTCCGCGCGATCTCGACCCAGTCGTGCTCTTGGTCGAAGGTGTTCGCCAGCACGAGCTGGCGCTTGACGTCGGCCATCTCGTCGCACTCCGGGTGTTCGACGTTCTCGTCGGGCAGTGCGCGACACAGCCAATCCAGCGAGACCGCAGAGATCACCTCGACGCGGAGCCCAGCCTCGTAGGCGGCGTACAGGTGATCTTCCCAGACCTGTTGGTGGGCGATGGCGTCCCATCGCGGCCAACCGATGAAGTCGGGCCAGCCGCTGGCACGGTCGGCGTGCGCACCCGTGTCACCCTCGGATCCAGGCACGGCGCTGACGAACTCGCCGATCAGCCCGCCGCCGCCCGCGACGATGGCCCCGACCAAAGGCACGAGCGTGGAAAGCTCTTCGAGCGGCACATCGGGGCACGTGCCCAGCAGCGGCGCGAGCTCGTCGCGAAACCGGCCGTGGTCACCCGGCTCACCGCCGTCGCACGGCGCGAGCGCGGCCTCGCCGGGGCCCTTGTACGAGCCGTGAAACCACCCACCGCCGTAGCCCTCCTCCGCGAACATGTGCAGATGCAGATCGGCGACGCCGACCAGCGGGGGCAGGGGCTCACCACCGTCGGTGCCGGCGGTGCTCGACCCGTCGGAACCCGCTGAGGCCTCGACCGCAGGCGGGTCCGACTCGCGACAGGCACCGAGCAGACCCATCGCCATCGCCATCGCAACTCGAACAGTGAGGCGCTGCATTTCGTTTCGACCGTAGTCACACGGCGCAGCGGTGGTCAACGCGGCGGTTGTGCAGCCGTGTGCACGACGCCGAAGATCATGAACGCCGACGACGGCGCGTGAGCGGAAGCACGCCGAACAACCACCACGCGGTCGGTGACGCTTGGGTGTTGCAACCGCAACCGCCGCCGCCGCCTCCGCCGTCGGCGGCCGGCCCCGAGCTGCTGGAATCGGCCGCCGTCGTCATCGGCGCGGTCGTGGATTCGCTGCCCGCCGTCACACTGCCATCGCTGGTATCGGCGGCCGTGGTGGTGCTGCTGGTGCTCTCGGCTCCGCCACCGAAGCTTGTGATGGGAATCATCACGCTCTGGGTGGCAAGCACCACCGGAGTCGCGCCGCCGGCGTCCTCGAACAGGGTGAGCACCTCATTGCCGGCTTGGTTGGTGACGTTGTCGTCGGCGAGGAACTGCACGTACTCGGGAGTGTTGATCACGTAGAGCAACTGCACGTCGAGCTGCAACACATCGTCCGTCGTATCCGCGGGCGTCGCATCGACGACGTCGGGGTTGCCGGCAAACGTGTACTGCACGGTGTCGAAATTCGGCCAGGTGCCGTCACCCAGAGGCGTGTAGCGGTCGCCGACAGGATCGGTCTGGGGATCGGCGGCCAGCCCTCGCGGCGGAATGCGGGTGTCCTCGACCCAGTGGTTGTTGCGCAGCAGGTGGAACACGGTGCCGTCGGCATAGTCCTCGGCGACGGCTTGGTAGGTGCGCAGCTGGGCGTCTTGCTCGAAGCCGGTGCCCTGCGTCCACGCGCCCGAGCTCCACACCACTTGCTCACCATAGCGGGCGATCACCTGGATCCACATCACGCGGCCCTCGGAGTAGCCGGTGGGCAGCTTGTGCCCGCTTTGGTTGGTGACCACGATCTCGGTCGCTCCGAGGCCGCCGCCGAGGTCGACCTCGAGCGGAGCATTCACCTCGAGCGTCGCTGCGGTCGCGAGCACGGCGTCGATGTTTGCGATGCCGTTGTCGAAGTAGAAGTCGTCGACCTCGCCGCTACCGTCCTGGCCATACACGCCGCGCAGCAATTCGAGCATGAACCGATTGGCGCCGGCGAGATCGTGACGGCGGCCACCGGTGGGGTGGGTCTGGTCCGAGTTGGCGTTTTCCATGCAGCCCGGCATGTCGGTGACTGCGGGCATGTGGCAGTCCTGGCACGAGCGGAAGTCCTCACCGGCGACCGCGAAGGCGCTGTTGGTCCACTCGCTGTAGGTGCGCTGCTCGTTGAAGTCGAAGCCCATGCCCACGCCGCGATCATCGACGCGCTCGCGCGGGGTGGTCACGTCGTGACAGGTTCCACACAGCCGCGA
>CANLQR010000019.1 GCA_947492135.1 Deltaproteobacteria bacterium
AAGGGCCTCGGTCTGGCGATCGTCCACGAGGTCGCCGAACGTCACGGCGGACGGGTGTGGGTCGAGGGCGGGCCCGACGGCGCCCCGGGTGCGGTGTTCGTGCTCGAGCTCCCCGAGGCCGCGGGGGTCGAGCCGTGAGCGTGGTCCTGCGGTCGCCATGGACCCATGCCGCCTACCACCTGGGTGAGCGACATCAGCGGTTTTCGTAGCGGGCGAGGTCGAACAGCCCGGCCTCGATCGGCCGCAGCGCGCGGTACAGCTCGACCATTCGATCGCTGGTCGGCCAGAACTCCGGATCCGTGCGACGCACACCGAAGTCGACCTGCACCGCGGCGTAGTCGGCCTCGGTGGCAAGCGCGGCGATCCGCGCCACGAACCGCGGCAACCGAGCGCGCTCGACGACGAAGTACGCGTTGGGATGCGTGCCGACGAAGCCGCGCGTCACCGTGAGCGTGTCCTCGGTCGGCCGCCGCCGCTGGTCCTCGCCGAACGGCGACGCAATGTTCGAATGGCCGTCGTTGCGGATCATCGTGAACACCTGGCCGCCACGCGGCCCGTCGGGCACGTAGAGGAACGCGGTCTGCGGCACCCACGACAGGGAGTTCCCAGTGATGGCGGCGAGGCCGCCCAACGGCTCGGCGAGGTCCGCGGGCAGGTGGCCCTGGGCGAGATCGTAGGCCCGCGACCGCGCCGCGGCCACGCGCCTGGCAAGGTGTCCGAACAGCTCGTGCTTGGGGTCCGAGGCGCCGTACCCGATGCCACTGTCGACGTCGAACTCCGCGAGCTCGGCAACGATCTTGCGATAGCCGCGCTCCTCGGTGCCGCGATACCAGTAGTCGCGCTCGCGCTCGCGCGCGCCGCGGGGCAACAGCGACAAGAACGCGAACTCCGACTCCATGCGCAGGAAGTCCATGTAGGCCCGCGTCGCGAGCTGGTGACCGACGTTGCCGTAGACGTCGAAGCCGGCGACCAGTAGGTAGTGGATGCGCTCGAGCACCGGGTAGCTGATCACCCACGCGGTCTTGGGCTCGGCGCCGACCATGCCCTTGACCACCGAGGCGCTGTCGAAGTGACGGAACACGGTGAGGACAGCATTGGGGTTGTCGCCATCGCCATCCCAGAGCATCTCGACGTCGGGCCCGTGGTCGGCGAAGTCCTCGCGCGCAACCCGTTGCTTGGCTTGGGCGTAGCGCCGCTCGTTCTCGGCCTGCCGCAGCCACGTGACCAGCGGGAGCGCGTTCGAGCTGGCCTCGGCCGGCATGCGCAGGGACTCGGCCTGCGCGTCGAGGAAGGCGCCGTCGTGCAGCTGCGTCGGTGCGTCGGGATCGACGAAGAACACCCAGAACTGATCGTCGATGACGTTGAGCGCGATCGGCCCGCGACACACCGCACCCTTGATGAAGCCCATGATCGTGAACTCCGCCTCGTCGAGCATGAAGCGGTAGCGCGAGTCGACCGGGATCGCCCGGAACGCGACAAACGGATTGCTCGCGACCTTGGGGGCGTACGACGGCAGCGCGGTGAGCGGGATGTCGACGTCGCGGAACAGTGCGTGCCACCGCTTCATCCGCGAGGCGTCGAGGCGATACGGCAGATGGAGCTTGGCGACGATCGCCTCGCGCACCGGGCTGATGCGGTAGTAGGGCCGAGCTACGCCGGGATCGTCGTAGGGCCGGCGGGTCGAGATCCGCGCGATCGGCTGGCCCGGCGGCGTCGAGGAACGCACGAGTTCGAAGTACCGCGGCGGCGCACCCGACTTGCCGTCGTCGAAGTGCAGGTGCGCGACGAACAGGTGCTCGTAGATGTAGCGACTCGCGAGCCGCGCCGCGAGCGAGTCCTCGTTGAGGAACTCCTCCCACCGCGCGATCTGTGCGGCGTGCTCGGACTCGAGGTCGGGCTTGGCGACGTGTACCGCCCCTTGCTCGAGCCAGCGCATGATCAGCTCGTGCTCCGACTCGGTCAGCCCCGGCAGGCCGTAGGGCATGCCCCAGTCGGGGTGCCGACGCGCGTGACGGCCGAACTTCGCGATCGTCGGACACTGCTCGTCGTGCCCCAGCTCGAGGTCGACATCGTCGGGGAGCAAGGCACCAGCCGCGACCGGATGCGTGCGCTTGAGGTCGAGCAGCCGCGCGAGCAGTCCGGCCTCGCGATTGGCCCGGCGGGTCTGCGCGCGCTCGTTGAGCACCGGGTGGAACTTCTGCTCGCGCCACTGTGACGTGGTCTGGGCGTCCTCGAACAGCCGCGTGGGGTCGGCCTGCAACAACCGGGTGCCGTCGTAGACCTTCTCGACCGAAGCGCCGCGATCCAGACCCTCGATCGAGCCCATCTTGAGCTGACACGGCGCGTCGTAGCAGGCGTGGCACACCACGCAGCGCGCCTCGAGGATCGGTCGCACCTGCGCATCATAGTCGACCGCGCCTGCGGCCAGGCTCGCGACCTCGCGCCCGCGCACCGCCTCCTCGCCGTGGCGGCGATCGAGGCGGAGATTCTGATAAACCGTGCAGCCGAGCACGAGCACGAACGGGATCAGGAGATGGGAGCTTCGCATCGGACGGCCGATCCTACAGCGCCACGACCGTCCATGGATTCGAGTTCGTCACGACCGTGAATATGGTCGCGACGTGATCGAATCCCTGCGGCGAAACATCCCCTGCGGCGACCGTCCACGCCCGCATGCGTTGTGCCATGGGTGCGGCGATGATCCCGTAGGGCGCGGCCGGCAAAGGCATGCTCGCCGGCACGACGCCGAGCATGTAGTCGCCTGCCGTCAGCGTCACGAACTCAGACTCCTGCGCCCATGCGAGGTCGGACACCAGTAGCGTCTGCGCGGTGACCTGATCACCCTCGTCGAGCGTGCCGACATCGATGTCCGGCGCGGAGCCGGCGTGGATGACGGCGAACACCGCATCCGGTCCCGCCTCGAGCGGGAACGCCTCGGCGAAGGTGATGAGCCCGAACGCCTGGTCGCCGCTTTCAGGAATGATCTCGCCCGCTGACACCATCAGGTACTGCTGGCCTGCGGCGAGGTCTCCGCTGGGTTGGATGCTCGCCGGCTCACCTGTGCAATCGCCCGCCTCGCTGTGGAACTCCAGATCGTACATGCCCGGCGGAAGCTGGAGCCGCGTGAGGTCGCCGAAGGTTTGCCCGACCACGCGCGGAGCATCGTCGATGCAAATGTCGAAATGGCCCGAGTCCGGACTGGCGTGCAGCGAGTAGATGATCGGGTTCTGCCGAATCAGCCCGATCACACCCTGCGGTCCGACCGCAAGCAGCGCGAAGCCGGACACCTCGCGGGGTAGGTCGTCGAGCATACCGGCCGCGATCACGAACACGTTGCCGCCTTCGGCGAGCGCCGGGGTTGTGAACGCGGTGAGCAGCTCGCCCCCGCTCACGATCCCGAGCTGAAGCTCCGCATCGGACGGCAGCGGTAGACCTGCGACGCCGCTGTCCGCGAACCGTTCGACCGTGGGCAGCTCGGGGTCGGCACCATCGTTGCCAACGTCGACGTTCAACGCCGCCGCATCGGGACCGGCGTTGACAAAGCGTACCGCCGTGCGACCCGCACCTGGATCTTCGAAGGCTTCGACCAGCGTCAGCACCCGAAATGCGCTGGCCTCGTCCGCGGACGCGAAGCTGCCCGCCGCGACCGCCGTAACCGTCGCGTCGGCCTCGAGATCGAGCGTGGCAGTGTACAAAGGCGGCTCACCGGCGGGCGACCCGGCCGCCCGGACCTCGAAGTCGCGTGTCCCCGCCGGCACCTCGAGGTAGTCGCTGGCAGAGCCATACGCGAGATCGATGATCACCGGCTCGTCGCTCGCGGCGAGATAGACGTCGACGTTCGGCGCGCCCGCAGCGGCATGGACCAGGCGGAGTTGCGCGACACTGGTCGGGGCACCGGTACTGTCACTCTCGTCGGCGCCCGCGGAGGTTCCGGAGTCCGACGAGGGATCGCCCGTAGGTCCCGTCGTTCCCGTCGCTCCCGTCGTTAGCCCATCGCTATCATTGGTTGGTTCGTCACTCGCATCGCCGGTGGAGCTGCCTTCGACATCCGGGTCCGAGGCGCCGCTTTCGCCGGAGTGCGCTTCGGTGGGACTGCCGGCACACGCCGTGGTGATCGAGAAGGCCGCGAGAACGAGGGGAAGACTGATGTTGCGCATGGTTGTGTCCGACACGCGACACAGCTGTGCAAGTCGAACGTCATCGGCACTTTCGTGAAGCATTCTCGTGCGGCGGGATCCGTGGTTACGTGGCGCGATCGCTCGAATGCCACAACAGGGCCGCTGTCGTATGTGCGTAGGTGACACGCGTCCCAAGCATTCACTCGCCGCGACCGATGTCACTCACCGCGCGACCGACGTCCACGGGCTCGAGGACACCTGCGCCGAGCCGAACTCCGAATTGACAGCGCCCCGGTGCGCACGGTGTTGACCGTGCGCACCGGGGCGCGAGCGACGAGTCGCTACCGTGGGACCGCGCGCGGTCCTAGTCGACGATGTTGGTGCCGAGGGTGACCACGCCCGGCGCTCGTCCATCGCGGCTGACGCTGGATTGCCCAAGCGGCCCGACGACCGGCGGGTGATCGGTATCGGTCGCGAACGGGTCCTTCACTTCGCTGATCCTTGCGCGCAGCGGCTGGGGATCCGCAGCTGACTCCGCCGCCACGGATCGGGGCACATCGACCTCGGGCGGCGAATCGACGCGCTTGCGACTGGGCGACTGCTTGTTCTTCTTGGTGGGGGGCATCGGCGGGGCGGCGATCGCGACCACCGACGGCGCGTGCGTCGGTTCGGGGTTCGCCAGCGTCACCGAAGGCAAGCCACTCGATGATGGCGCGGCACCGCGGTTCCTCCGCGGCTCCGGCTCGAGGGCCGCGACGACGACCGGCAGCGCATCGACCACCGAGGCCAGCGCCGCGGGGTGACTCGTCGTCGCCGGCTCGCTCACCAACCACCCGCCCAGTGCGAGCACCCCGACCCCAAGCACCGCGGCCATGCTGCGATGGGACCGGCCACGGGGAACGGCTACCTCGGGCTGCTGTGGGGCGATTGCATCGGCGATCGCCGCCGCCATCGCGACCATCGACGGATAGCGATCTTCGGCACGCTTGGCCATCGCCGTCCGAACGATCTTGCACACCGCCGGGGAAAGCGACGGCACCAAGTCACCGGGATCCGGCACCGGCAGGTACAGGTGCGCCGCGAGCAGCTCCGCAGCGCTCTTGCCGACGTATGGCGTGCGCCCGGTCAACAGCTCGAAGAACAGGCCGCCCGCGGCATAGATGTCGACGCGGTGATCGAAGGCTTCCTCGCGGGCCTGCTCGGGCGCCATGTAGTCCGGCGTTCCGATGATGAAGCCGGCCTGCGTGCGGCTTGGTCGCGCCGCCTGAGGATCGGGCAGGGCGGCCTCGTCCTGGGCCACGCGGGCGATTCCGAAGTCGAGCAACTTCACGAAATCCGGGTTGCTCGTTCGCGGCGTGAGAAAGCAATTCGCCGGTTTGAGATCGCGGTGGATGACTCCGTGGCCGTGGGCGGCCGCGAGCGCGCTGCAGATCTGGCGCATGATCTCGGCGGCACGCGGCAGCGATAGCGGCCCGACGGCGTCGATCACGTCGGCGAGCGACTCGCCCTGCAGCAGCTCCATCACGCAGAACACCACGCCGTCAGCGGTGATGCCGAAGTCGGTGACCTCGACGACGTTCTCGTGGACCACCCGCGAGGTAACCTGCGCCTCCTGCAAGAATCGCTCGGCTGCGTCCAACCTCCACTCGAGGGCGTCGTCGAGCACCTTGATCGCGACTGCCTTCTGGATCACCTTGTGGCGACCGCGATAGACGGTGGCCATGCCGCCCTCCCCGATCGTGCATTCGACCTCGTAGCGCGCCAGCAGTTCGGTGCCTACGAGGTTGCGTGGGGCACGGCGCGGCCCCTGCACCACGGCCAGCGGCGTTACGGGCAGCCCGAGGATCGTGGCGGCCGGCGACGTGCCTGGCTCGAGCACGGTCGGCGACGCAGCTGCGGCCATCTCGATTTTTCCGGGCATCAAAACCTCCCCATCGTGGGCATCTGAGCAAGGACCGAGCCAGCGCCAACAAAGCGCAAGTCGACACCCAAGCTGGGCGAGTCGTCCGTTCCATTGTGGCGGGTGGGTCTGGGCGCCGTCGCTCGTTGTGGCTGGATGCGATGGGCAACCTGCACGACGGTCGCCGTCGCGGCGTCGCGTCTCGATGTGCGGGTGCGCCCGTGCGCCGCCGCGTACGCGAGGATGCAGTGGCCACGGCCCGCCGCGCTCGCTTGGCAGGAGCAGATGGCTCGACCCGTGCACTACGGCTGACCGCTTGCGGCATGACGCCGCTGCCGCCGGACTCACCCGTGAACACCCCGAGATCATCCGCGTACCTGCTCATCGCTGTGGGGTTTTCCGTGGTGGTCTGTGGCGCTTCCACTGCGGCGGCGGCACCCATGGACGCAGCGCCCAACGACGGGCCGGCGGCTGCGAGCGACGACCGCGACGACCGCGAGGATGGTGGCCAGGTCCATGGCGCGAAGGATCGGCGGCTGCGCCTGCACTTCGACTCCGAGTTGCTCGGCGGCGCGTGGGTGCGGCGCGCGACACCGATGCCCGGCGAGGGCCGTGACTCGCTCTCGATCGGAGTGGGGCTAGGCCGGCCGTCGCTGCTCGACGACGGTTCGGCCCTGTTCACGCGACCGATCTTCGGCCTCGGCGTCGGGTACCTGTTCCTGGGCACGCGCGCGCTGCTGGGGGCCAAGGTCTCGCTCACCCTCGACGCGTACGGGGTCGACGACAGCGGGCGCCTGGTCACGATGGGTGGGCGCGTGGTCCCCTACTTCCAGTGGATGTTTCGCCCCGATCACGCTGTGCGCCCCTACGTCGAGGGACGCGCCGGAATCGGTGGGCTCTCGACGACGCGCCGCGATCCGGACCGCGGACGCGTGAGCAGCCGTGTGATGTACCCCGTCGTCGGCGCCGGCGCCGGCTTCCACTTCTTTGTGCGCGAGTGGTTCTCCGTCGATCTCGGGCTAAACCTCGACTACGCGGCGCCTCTGGTCCGCACCGGCAGCGTCGATGGCTTCGGTGGTGCGTCGACGTGGACCAAGCGTGCCGACGTTGTGAGCTTCGGAGCCTTGCTCGGCGCATCGACGTGGTTCTGAAGCTTGTCTCGTGGCAGCAGCTTGCTCCGTGCCCGCGCCCGCGCCCGCGCCCGTGCCCTTGCCCTTGAGTGGTGCGACAGACCGTCGGGAGCACCACTCAAGGGCACGGGCACGGGCGCGGGCACGGAGCAGGCTGGTCTGAAGAACGCTCCGCGTTTTTCAGACCAGCCTGCTAGCGCGGATTCAGAGCAGTTCCACGGCCACCCACGGGTTCGACCCGGTGTCGATCGAGTAGACCCCGGCCGGCACGTCGCCACCGTTGGGCGAGAGGTCGCCGACCGCAACGATCCAGGTGCGCATGCCCTGCGCCAACGGTGTGGCGATGAGACCCACCGGTGCGGCCGGCAGGGCCACACCCGCGAGTAGGATGCCGAGCTGAAGGTCCGAAGCCGGAACCCGGATGAGCGCAGAGGTCTGTCCGAACGCGAGGTCGGTCACCAGCACCGTGTCGTCCGTGATCTGGTCGCCATCGAGCGTCCCGAAGTCGAGCGCCGGCGCCGACGCGACGTGGATGAACGCAAGCACTGCGTCCGGCGCTGCGTCGAGCGTGAACGCCTCCGCCTGGGTGAGCATCGTGAACGCGCCTTCGCCTTCCTCCGGCACGGCCTCGCCCGCTGCGATCGCGAGGTATTGTTCCCCGGCGACCACCGGACTGGTGGACTGGGTGCTCTCGGGCTCGCTGGTGAAGTCGCTGGGCGCGATGTGGAACGCGATGTCATGGACACCGGGAGGGACCGCAAGGCGTGCGAGCATTCCGAAGGTCGTGCCGGTCGCGACCTGCGCTCCACCGACGCAGAGGTCCAGCGGGCCACCGTCGGGAATGGCGTGGAACGCATAGACGAACGGATTCTGCGCGACGCTCTCGATGACACCATCGGGCCCGACCAGCAGCATCGCGAGGCCGGTCGCGGCGCGGGGGGGTGCATGGAGTTGGCCGGTGACGATCGCGAACACGCCGGCGCCGGCGGGCAACTCGGGCATCGTGAACGCCGTCACCACGGTGGCGTCGCGTTCGAGGCCGAGCTGCAGGGCCGTACCCGCCGACAGCGCCACGCCAGCGGGCCCGCTGTCGCCCAAGTTCGCGACTCCGACGACCTCGGGAGTCCCGCCATCGTTGTCGACGTTGACGTCGAACGACTCGAGGTCGCCGGCGACGTTCACGACGCGCACGGCCACTTGGTCGGCGCCGGGCTCGGTGAAGCCGTCGATCAGGGGCAGGATCACGAAGCCCTCGGCGACGTCGTTCGCCCCGAGGCTGCCCGATGCGATCGCCGTCATCGTCGCGTCCACGGTGATCTCGGTCCCACCAGAGGTGTACGCGGGCGCCTCGTCCACCGACGAGCCCGCGAGCCGGACCTCGAACTCCAGGCTCCCGACCGGCACCTCGACGTAGTCGCTGGCACTGCCATAGGCGAGGTCCGTGAGGATCGGCTCGCCGCTGCCGGCGAGATACACATCGATGTTCGCGGTGCCAGCGGCCGCGTGCACCAGGCGAAACTGCGCGACCACAGCGGTCCCCGTGCTGTCGCCGGCTTCGGTCGCGCCAACCGTGGTGTCGTCACCGTCGGTCACGGCGGTCGTCGAAGCGCTCTCGGACTCGGCGACCGAGCTACCTGCTTCCTCGTCGTCGGTGGTGCTGCCGCCGCCGCCTGTCTCGGACTCGGCGCTCGAGCTGTCGACGTTGCAGGCAGTGAGCAGGGATAGAGCGACGAATGTCGGGTAGAGTTTGGTCGTACGCATGGAGGTGAACCGCGCATCTGCACAGGCGGCGCCGATCCACCGCGGCACGGGCCCGCACCCAACAGTCCCATGATGTCGCGCGATTCGGTCGCGGGTGCGCTGCGGCTAGCGCTCGCACGATCGCCCCACGCGAGCGAACGCGACCGCCGGATTCGCTCGCGACACGGCCACGCCCGTGCCTACTCGGCGGGCGTCGCGACCACGCAGTGGCTGGGTTTGCGCCGTCGCGATGCAACGGTGGCAGCACTCGCGCACCGATTACCTCTCCGGCGTCGCGAGGATCGTCGAGGTGCCTTCGGCGTTCGCGGGGCTCGACTGCCGTCGGCGGATCCCTCAGAAACGCCCAGCGATCGCCAATCCCCGACGCGACGCCGACAGCCAGGCGACCGCACGGGTCGGCTTGGTGCGGCGCTTGCCGACGATCACCAGCGCAATGCCGGTCGCGAGCAACATGCCACCGACAGCGACCGAGGCCACCTGGCCGGCCAGGAGAAGGTCACTCTGGTCACCGCGACGACGCGCCAAGGGCAGCCCGAACCCGAGTCCACCACCGACGCCGATGCCGATGCCCAGGGCCATCGCGACGGCGCCACCGACGACTAGCGGTCGAGGCGCCCGGCGCCCGCGACCGCTCGGCGCGGAGGTCCCGCTGTCGCGAAACGGATCGATGAGCTCGCCGCTCGCGCGCGGTCGTGCTGGCGGCACAGCGTCGACCACCGGCAGCTGCTCGCGCAGGACAGCAATCCGTCGCTGAACGCTCACGTTGTCGGCGGCGTCGACCTTCTGGAGGAGATACGCTTCAAACGCCGCGATAGCGCCGTCGATCTGCCCGAGTCGCTCGCGGCACAGCCCGATGTCGTACTGGAACTCCGCCTGCGGATAGGCAGCGTAGGCCGCCTCGAACGCGACCAGGGCGTCATCGTATCGGGCCTCGTCGTAGTGCGTCTGCCCAATCGCGAGCTCGACCTTGGCCCGGTCCATGTCCGACACCGAGGTTTCCGCGGCGATGATCGGCGGCGAGTCGGCGCGGACCGGCATGCTCACCAGCACACCGAGGCTCGCGGCTACGACGGAGATCGCACCTCCCCACCGCGATTGCACGGTCCGGTGGGGCACCTTGGGCACGCGGAGAACTGAATACGGCCTCGACATGTTCATTATCCCCTCGCGCGCTTTCAGTCCGCGCAGCAGCCCTGACAGTCTTCGCGGCACGACTCGTCCTCGTCGGCACAGGTGACCGGGGCCCCGCCGCAGACACCGGCGGAGCAGGCGTCGTCGGTCGTACAGTGGATTGCATCGTCGCAGCCGCTGCCTTCGGCGTCGTCGCCGTCGCAGGTCTGGCCCTGCTCGTCGCACGACTCCGAGCAGTCGCCGTCCCCATCCGCGCCGTCGCACGGTGAGCCGACGCCCACGCAGGCGCTGCTGCCGTCGCAGGTGTCGGTCTGGGTGCAGAACAGTCCGTCGGTGCAGGGCGTGCCCGCGGGACCGGGCTCGACGCCGCAGGCTCCGGCGGTGCATACGGCGACATCGCACTGGTCCGCCGTCGCGCAGTCGGACGCAGCCGTACACTCGACGCAAGCTCCGGCGCCGTCGCAGAACGTCCCGCCACCGCCGTTGCACGGCGTGCCGTACGACTCGTCGGGGTGCTGCTCCAGGCCACCGATGCAGATGTCGCGGGTACAGTCGTTGCCGTCTGGGTCCGGTAGGTCGCCGTCGTCGACGTACGACGCGGCTGCGCCGTCGCCGTCGCACCGCAGCTCCTGGCAGTCCTCGTCCTGCTGCTGACCGCCAGGCAGCGGCGTGCCCTCGTCGGTGTCGACGACGCCACAGACGCCTTGAACGCTACAACTCGGTGCCTGACAGAACTCGGCATCGCCGCAGTCGTCGGCATCGTTGCACCCGACGCAGCCACCGCTGCTGTTGCACTCGCCCGCGGCGCAGGGTGATCCGTTCGATAGCGGCACGTTGTCCGGTACGCCGGCGTCGCAAACATCGGTCGTGCACTCGAGACCGTCGATGGTCGGGTCCGTGCCATCGGGCTGGCCGGTCGTGCCGCCGTTGCCGTCGCAAACCACGCGCTGACAGTCGCCGGCGGTCTGGAACGTCGCGTTCACGGCAGCACCCAGTGGCGCGAACGCCTGGCCGCAGGTCCCGTCGTCGCAGGTGCGTACCTGACAGTCGTCGTCGAGCGGCAGCGCATCGCAGTTGTCAGGGCTCGCGCACTCGTCGCACGCCCCGAGGCCATCGCACACGATGCCGCCGCTGCAGGGTGCGCCGGCGGGCGAGGGTCGGTGCACGGCGGTGTCGCCTTCGCATGCGTCGAGGGTGCAGTCGTTGTCGTCCTCGGGGAGGTCCTCGAGGTCGACGACCTCCTCGACCACTCCCGCAACGCACAGGACCACGCGACAATCGCCGCTGTTCTGCTGCGGCGCGCGCAGGCCGTCGATCGCGAGGCTGGTGCACTCGGCGGCCTCGCACACGTCGACGGTGCACGGGTTGTCGTCGCCACACTCGGCGTCGAGCGTGCACTCCGGATCCGACCCGCTCGAGCCACCAGCGGTCGAGTCGGTCGAGTCGCTGCCGTCGATGCCGCTGTCCTCGTTGGCCGCGTCGACCGAGCCGGTTTCGTCGACGCCCGAAGCACTCGACTCCGTCGCTTCGTCGGTGTCGGTGCCATCACGGCGGTCGAGCGTGGACTCTGACTCGACGTAGCAACCCCCACCGCTGAGCACCGCGATCAGCGCCAGAAGGGTGCGGCAACGCCAAGGCCGGCGGAATATCGTTAGGTGCTCCACGCTGCCGTCGACTGCACAGGTCGGTCCATGCGGTCGTGGGTGATATCCATGACGATTAAGCGCATATGCACTCGCCGTCGCGTTCGCTTGTCGCTCCTAGGCGTGTGACGCGTCCGCACAGCGAGCGGTGGGGGAGCCGCGCGACGGTTCGCACGCGGGGCGCCCCACCTCCTCGGCCGCGACCACCCACGGCCCCACCCACGGCCCCACCCAGGGCCCCACCCACGGCCCCACCCACGGCCCCACCCACGGCCGATGACCCAAAGTGACAGGCTTGCGCTGCGCTCGGGCAGCGCGCGAAGCTGCGCGACGCGTGGAGCTGCGACCGTACCAATCCGAGGCCATCGCGGCGGTGATCGCCGCTCGGCGCGAAGGCGTGCGGCGCATGGTGCTCGCGCTGCCCACCGGTGCCGGCAAGACCGTCATCTTTGCCGAGCTGATCCGCCGGGCCCGCCATCCGGTGCTGGTGTTGGCCCACCGCGACGAGCTGGTCGGGCAGGCCCGCGACAAGATCGAGGCCGCGCTGCGACGCGACGGTAGCGACGCCCGGACCGTGGCGATCGAACAGGGCGCATCGACGGGCCCCCGCGACGCTGCGGTGCTCGTGGCCTCGATCCGCTCGCTGCACGAGGGCCGGATCGGCCGGGTGCTCGCCGGGCGAGACACCCGCTTGGTGATCTACGACGAGTGCCACCACGCCGTGGCGAGCGCCAACCGCCGGGTCCTCGAGCAGATCGGGGCGTTCTCAGCCGACTGGCCGGGCACGCTGGTCGGATTCACCGCGACCACGCGGCGCGCCGACGGCCGCGGCCTCGATGAGGTGTTCGAACGCATCGTCTACCATCGGTCGCTGCGGCAGATGATCGACGCCGGCTACCTGCGGCCGTTGCGAGGCCTACGGATCGCGACCGGTGTCGACCTCGCGCAGGTGCCCGCGCATGGCGACGACTTCGACGACGCTGCGCTCGAGGAGGCGATCGACATCGAGCAGCGCAACCTGCTGGTCGCGCGCAGCATTCAAGAGCTCGCCCGCGACCGCCGAACCATCGCGTTCTGCGTCGGGGTCCGCCACGCCGAGCACCTGTGCGAGGCGTTGATCCGGGTCGGAGTGCCCGCGGGCATGGTTTGCGGCGAGATGCCCAAGCCGGCCCGGCAACGCACGCTCGAACGCTTTCGCGAGGGCTCGTTGCGGGTCATCACCAACGTCGGCGTGCTGACCGAGGGCTTCGATGACCCGGGGGTATCGGCGATCGCGATGGTCCGGCCTACGCGCTCCGAGTCGATGTATCTGCAATGCGTCGGACGAGGAATGCGGCTGCATCCCGACGCCGCCGATTGTCTGGTGCTCGACTTCGTCGACCTGTCGGGGCTGCAACTCGTCACCGCACCGACGCTCGACGCGGGGCCCTCGCGCGTGATCGAACCGCCCGAGGTCACTGCCTCGCCGGGCAACCGCGGCGATGACTTCTCGGCCGCAGACGCGGACGAAGCGCCCGCCACCCTCGGCGAGATCGAGGCTCGCCTGGCAGTCTTCGATCCCTTGACGATGCTCCAACGCGAGGAGGCCGCCGCGATCTCGACCAACGCATGGCTGTCGCTTGGAGCCCACGGCATGTTGCTGCACTTCGTCGACCACACCGGCGAGCTGCGGCAGTTCGAACTGCGGCCCGAGGGTCGCACCGGCGCTGGAGTCTGGCTGGGTGAACGCAAGCTCGCGCGGCTCGCGACGATGCAGGAGGCGATCGCCGCGGTGGATCTCGAGCTGCCTCGTCACGGCAAGCCCGCGAGCGCGCGGGCCGACGCGCCGTGGCGCTTGGCTGCGATCCCGCAGGTCCTGCGTGAGACCTTGGCGGGGCTCGTGCCACCACGCGTGGCGTATGACCTCGGGACTGCGATCGCCCACCTCGCCCTGGATCGAGCACTCGCGAGCACGCAGCGACCCCCACGTCGCACCGACGCGCGACGCACTCGCCGGTCGTAGCCCCGCGATCTGTCAGGGCGAGCTGGTCGAGAGCCGCTGTGGCGTCGACTTTGCGCAACTGCGGCGTTCTGGCGTCGGCCGCGTTCGTGACGAGCGTCACCTCATTGCCCGAGGCCGCATTGCTCATGGCACGTAGGGTGCAGTCCCACCTAACGGGGCTCGCGCAGCGCGGTCCCCAACCAACCAAAGGAACCATCGCAATGAGAGACATCAGCAACAAGGCCAATGCCAGGGCCAAACTCAAGCAGGCGCGCTCCCTCCTTTCCGAGAACGAGCGCTACGAGCGTGGCGGCGAGGCCGACGATCACGACGTACTCGTCGACGCCGTACTCGACGAGGTCGTGCACGGCGGCAAGGGTTTCGCACGCAGCGCGAGGCGAGCGATGAGGTAGCCGACCACGGCTGCAGCGTCGAGTGCGAGCTGTGAGCGGGGTCGATACCCCGCTCACGTCATCGTCGCATCCGCGATGTCGATGTTTGCGACGTCGGCACGCGTGGACGGCGGGTCCAATTTTTGCGCTCGAGGATCGAGCGCGATCGGTTTTGCGCGACGTCTGCGAGATACTCACCAAGAGATCATCGTACAGCGGGCTCATGAGCACACACCACGCGAAGCACAATGCCGCCGCCGCGCGCGCTCAACGTTTCACGAACGCCTCAGCAGGGGGTGAACTCGTGCCATCTCGCCACATATCCTTGCCCTGGTTGCCGACGCGACCTACCTCTTGGGCGTGGTCGACAACAAGTATCAACTGCCGCGCTATTGCGTGGTCGGGCTCGCGTGCGCCGCCCTTTCGGCTTGTTACACCGGCGCAGCGTCGCCCGCCGACGGCGACGGCGAAGACGACGCTGCGGATGAGGGCATCGGCGACACCGACGAGCCCGACACCGACGGCCCGAGCGTCGGTGATCCCGACGCCGAATGTAACGACGACACGGTGCTCGCAGCGCTGCCAAACCTGGTGCGCCTGACCCACAGGCAGTACGACAACACCATCCGTGACCTGGTCGGGATCGACGATCATCCGTCGTCGGTCTTCCTTCCCGATGCTGCCGTCGCCGGCTACGACAACAATGCCGAAATGCTGATCGTGGGCGACCGCTTGGCCCGTGACTATCGCCGCGCCGCCGAGGACCTCGCCGGACGTGTGCTGGCAGATCCCGTCCTGCTCGGCGAGCTGCTCCCCTGCGACGCGCAGACCGGCGACACCGGCTGCGCCGAGTTGTTCATCGCCGATCTCGGCGCCCGCGCGTTCCGCCGCGAGTTGACCGACGGCGAGCAGGCCGCCTACGTCGCGCTCCACGCCACGGGCGCAGGGCTGTACGGTGACGGTTCGGCGTTCGAGCAGGGTATCCGACTCGTGCTCGAGGCGATGCTGCAATCGCCGAACTTGCTGTACCGCGTCGAGCTGTCGAGCCCGATGGCCGGCGAAAGCAGCGTGCCGTTGTCGGGCCCCGAGCTCGCGACGCGACTGTCGTACCTGCTGTGGAATTCCATGCCGGACACCGAGCTGCTCGATGCCGCGCTCGCCGGCGATCTCGACTCTGCTGCGGGGCTCGAGGAGCAGGCCCGTCGCCTGCTCGCCGATCCGCGGGCCCGCGATCCGGTCGCCGACTTCCACGCCCAGTGGCTGCAGGTGAGTCGCTACGTCGACGTCACCAAGGACCCTGAGCAGTTCCCCGAGTGGAACGCGGGGCTGGGCGACGCGATGCAGCAGGAGAGCCGCCGCTTCATCGAGCGCGTGGTGTTCGAACTCGCCGGTGGGTACGCCGAGCTAATGACGTCGCCGACCTCGGTGGTCGACGATCGGCTCGCCGCGCTCTACGGCGTCGCGCCGACCATGGGCTCCGCGTTCGCGCCGGTCGATCTCGACCCTGCGAGCCGCGCCGGCATCCTCACCCAGATCGGCTTCCTCGCCAGCCGCGCCTACGCCGACCAGACCTCGCCGATCCATCGCGGCGTGTTCGTGCAGCGCCAGCTGCTGTGCGCGGCGCTGCCGGACCCGCCACCGAACATCGATCCCAACCTGCCGCCGCTCGAGGGCGACGTCCACACCACGCGCGACGCGGTCGATCTCCACACCTCGCCGGCGGATCGTGACGCGCGGCCGCTACGCCGACCGAGTAGGCTTCCACTCGAGGGAGAGCTTCTTCCCTGTCGCGACGCAGTCCCGAAGATAGAGATTGATGAGCGTTTGGTACGGGATGCCAGCATCCTGTGCGAGCGTGTTGAAGTACGCGATCGTATCGGAGTCCAGGCGAATCGTGACCTGTCGCTTCAACCGCTTCGCGTAGGGATTGCGCCTCGCCTTGGAGAAGTCGTAGTTCTTTTTCATCGTGTCCACCTGTCCTCGTAGTCGGCGCGCTCGCGGCTGTCGGCTTTGCGCGCCGAGATGATTCGGATCTGGCCTTCGGACTCGCGAACGCAGTGGCAGACGACCAGCAGCCGGAGGCTCGAGCTCAGGCCGAGCAAGACGAAGCGGGCTTCGCTCTCGGAGTGGTTGGGATCGTCGATGACGAGCGCGCGTTCGTCGTAGAATGCGGTCTGGGCCTCGTCGAACCCGACACCATGCTTGCGCTTGTTGCTCGCGTTCTTGCGCTCGTCCCAGGCAAACCGGAGGTCGGCCATTGCCGCAGAACGCTATCACTACTTTGTAGTGGCGTCCACGACCCGCGACCGTCTCACCCCGGCGGCTCGGACTCGTCGCAGGTCACGTCGATCACGCCGACCGCCTGATCGAAGAGCTGGTCGTAGCTCGGGGTTGTCGCGAACAAGTCGCGGGCGCGCGCAGCTCACATCAACACGCCGTCGGCGTCGGGGGCGGGCGCGTCGGGCGGATCGGGGTCGCCGAGGCGCTTGCACAGCTCGATCTCGATGTTGGTCGTCAGAGCGTTCAGCGGCAGTGCTGCCTGAGCCATCGAGAACGGATCCTCGAGCATGGTCCCGACCTGGTCGATGACGCGGAAGGCGAAGCAGACCAGCACCGTGATCGGGATCGCGAACCAACCGGCGTCCTCGACGATACCCAAGGGCAGCAGCCCGCTGTAGGCGACGATGAGCAGCGAAGCCACGAACTCGTAGGTCTGTGGAAACGGGGTCTTCTTGATGCGCTCGCAGCCGCCTTGCACCGTGAGCATGCTGGCGACCGACCGATCGAGCATTTGCAGCTGCAGGCCGTCGATGTGACCGGCGCGCGCGAGCTTGGCCAGCTCGACCAGCTGGCGGTGGAGCAGCGCAGCTGCGGCGCTGGATTCGTCCGCCAACCCTTTGAGCTCGTCGGCATCGAGGTAGCGCACCACGTCCACGTCTCGCAGTGGTGCTTCCTCGCGCAGGACGCTGCGCAGGAGGTTGATGTACGCGAGGTGACGGCGGATGATCCGCTGCTGGGTCGCACGCACCACCGTGCGCGGTCCCACCGGGTAGGCGAGCAGCTGCGACGCGAACAGCCGCGAGGTGTTGACGAGCTCGCCCCACAGCTTGCGCGCCTCCCACCAGCGGTCGTAGCAGGAGTTGGTGCGGAAGCTGACGAAGATGCCGATCGCCGCGCCGAACACCGTCAGTGGCAGCGCCGGCACGGCGAACCATGCGTCGACGATCACGTGCTCGATCAGCACGACGGCCGTCGCGATCGAGGTGAATAGCGCGAGCGATCGCCACTGCCACGCGAGGAGCGCGGTGATTGATCGGTGATAGTCGACGAACATGGACGCGGGAGCCGCGGAGCGGAACCGCAGATGCACGCGCGGTGCCATCGGCAGGCCACAGAATCTCGCGCGAACCCGTGTGCGGCCGCGCCACAGCGGTGCGATGCGCCGCAAACGGTCGCATGCCCAAGGCATCGAACAATCGTGGATCCGTGCCACAGGTGTGCGGAGGCGCTCGCTCGCGCGCGACCGATCGTCCTTGGCCGCTTGTGGAACTGCGCCTGAACCTGCGCGGCACCACGCTTGCTTTGTGCATCCTGGTGGGTCGGGGACCGCTCGCCCGTGCGCTGCTTTGCCTGCTCCTGACGCTGGTCTCCCTCGGCGCGTGCGGGCACCAGCGTACCACGCTCAAGAACATCGCCGGCGCGGAGTCCCGCCTCCGCCGCATCACGATCACGGGCAACCGGGCGCTCACGGATCGCGAGATCGAAGAGCACATGAACCTGCAACAGACCAAGTGGTTCCCGCTGCCCAAGCGCCAGTGGTTCCTGCCTGGGCTCATCCCGGTCGACCGCAAGCGGATCGAGGCGCTCTACGCGAGCGCCGGCTACCACGGTGCGCGCGTCGTCGCACTCGAGCCGAAGTTCCGACGCAACCGCAAGGTCGTCGATCTGCAGATCGCGGTCGACGAGCAGGCGGCGACGGTGGTTCGCGCGATCCGCTTCGAGTGGCCCCAGGGCCCGCCCGACGGACCGGTCGATCGGCGCGCGTCGCCGGCGATGATCCAGACCCACTGCGGCCTGAACCAGGACCGCGCCTTCGACGTCGCCGAGCTCCGCGCATCCGAGGCGACCATGCGCGCCGCGTTGAAGCAGCGTGGGTACGCGTTCGCCGAGGTCGTCGGCCGCGCCGAGGTCGACCGCATCGGGCGCACGGCCGAGGTCTCCTTCGAGCTGCGCCCCGGGCCATTTGTACGGATCGGCGACATCCGCATCGCCGGATTGCGGGCGGTCCCCGAGCGGGCGGTCCGCACCGAGGTCGACGGCTTCGTCGGTCGGACCTACGCACCTACGCGGATCGAGGACCTCGAGGGGGCCGTCTACGGCCTCGACGTGTTCAGCGCGGTCACCGTCATCGTCGCCGACAAGCCGCGTGACGGCCCCCAGGGCAAGGTCGTCGACATCGCAATCGACGTTGTCGAGTCCCAGCCGCAGTCGATCCGGCTCGGTGTCGGCCTCGGCGTCGATCCGAACCGGTGGGAGCAATACGGCGCGATGCGCTACAGCCACACCAACATCGATCGCCAGCTTGCCCGCTTCGATCTACGGGTGAAGGCCGGCTACGCCGAACTCCCGGCGATCTGGAATCCGCAGGAGCACGGCCCAATCGCCGAGTTCGCCCCGACCATCCGCCGCAAAGGGTTTCTCGAGCCCAAGTTGCTGTGGACGCTCGCGCCCTCCTTCGAGCTCGGCATCCAGAACGGCTACCAATTCTACGCCCCCAAGACCCGGCTCGGGGTGTCGCGCTTCTTCACGCGTTTCTTCGAGCTCGAGCTGAGCCACAACTTTCGCTTCGTCGACTTCTTCGGCATCCATCCCGGACTGGATGCGAGCCGCTCGATCCTCGGTCTCGACTTCCGCGATCCGTACCTGCTCAGCTTCATCGAACTCACGCCGCGGGTGCACCTCACCGATCGGGTGATCGATCCGCGCCATGGCGTGGTGCTCGGCGTGACATGGAATCTCGCGGGCGGGATCTTGGGGGGCAACTACGACTACAACCGTGTCACGCCGGAGTTGCGCGCGTACTGGACTCCGCTGAAGAACCGCTTGCAGCTCGCGGCCCGCGGACAGGTCGGCTTCATCCTCCCGTTCGGCGACGAGCCTGGCGCGCCGTTCGACCTCAAGTACTACCTCGGCGGCTCGAACACCGTGCGTGGCTACGCGTTCCGCGTGATCTCGCCGAGCGTCCAGTGGTGCACGGCGGCAGGTTGCCGGGAGATCCCGGTCGGCGGGCAAACGATGGTCAGCGGCAGCGCGGAGATCCGCGCGCGGGTTTGGAAAGGCCTATGGCTCGTGGCGTTTGGCGACATGGGTGACGTGCGGGCGGGCGTGAGCCAGTTCGCGCCGCTCGAGTGGAGCTACACGACGGGCCCGGGCCTGCGCTATCACAGCAAGATCGGGGTGTTCCGCCTCGACGTCGGTTTTCGCCTGAACGACAGCGAGTACGGCCGCGACCAGCCGCTCGCCGCCGTCCACTTCGGCCTCGGGGAGGCGTTTTGACGGCGGCGGCAACGTGGGTGGCAAAGCCACCGAGGGGCCGCGCCTGGCGCATCGTTCGTCGCGCACTGCAGGTCGTCGCCGGGACGCTCGCGGCCGCGGTGCTCCTCGTCGTCACTGTCGTCGCCGTGGTGTTGTGGACGCCGTGGGGCACCCGCACGGCGATCGGCTTCGCGCTCGCGCGCTACGACGCAGGCGTGGCCGGCAGTGTCTCGGTGGCGACGATCGACGGCACACTTGGCGGGACACTGGAGCTCGGCTTGGTTGCGCTCACGGATGGGGGCGGCAATCCGTTGATCGTCGCCGAGCAACTTCGCCTCGCGTTGCAGCTGCCCGCGCTACTCACACGCACGGTTGCATTCGACGAACTCTCGATCGCGGGGCTCGTGGTGCACATCGGCGGCGACCAGGCCCGGTTCGCCGATCTCGGCCCCGACACGCCGCCCGAGCCAAAACCAGCGGGCATGGTGGGGCCCGAGCTTCCGATCGGCTTCGACGGCCCGCTCACCATCGATGGCCTCGAGATTCTCCAGCACCTTCCTGATGGCACCCAGGTGCCGCTGGTCCAGCGCGCAGTGCTGCGTGCGACGCTGCACTCGCGTGGTCGCGAGGCAACGGCGCGCGTCGAGGCCTTTAGCGCGCTCGTCGGCGCACGGCCCGACGTGACGATCGCATCGCTCACGGGGACCGTCACGTGGCGCGATCCCGAGGTGAGGATCGAAGGTCTCACGATGCTCAGCGACCGCGGGATCGTGCAGCAGGCCGACCTCGGCTTCGACGCGGACCTGCAGCGGGGCGACGCGATCGTCCGCGCAGTGATCGACGTCGCGAACCTGGCTCCCGACACGCAGCTACCGATCCACGGGCTCGCGACGGTCGACGTCGAGGGGGCTGGGGATGCCGCGCACGCCTGGGCGCGCGTGCGCGTGGCCGCCGAGCCCGACGCGCGTGTCGATCTGATTTTCGCGGGCTCGATCGCCTCGGAGCTCGAGCTGGCGGGCATGGGCACGGTTCAGGTGGTCCCCCCGGGCACGCGCGAACCACTCGTGGGGTTCGTTGTTGCACACGCGGCGCGAGCCTCCGATCGCCCGCTGCTCGGCTCGCTGCTTCTGCAATGCATCGGTTGCGCCGCTCCGGTCGGCGCGGTCGTCGACAGCCACACCTCGGCATCCGGCACGACCACCACGATCGATGCGCGATTGTTCGTGGCAGACGCCACCGCCAGAGCATCGGCGACGATCCACGAGCGAGCGCTCACGCGGGCCGAGGCCGACCTCGAGCTGCCCTCGGTGCAGCGCGTACGCCAGGCGCTCACACCGTGGGTTGGGATCCCCGAACTCGAAGGTCGAGCGACGGCCTCGGCGTCGTGCCGTGGCCGCACCGCACTGCTCGAGTGCACCGCCGTCGCGGATGCCCGTCGCCTGGCCTACGGCGAGATCCGCCTCGAGCACCTCGAGCTCGAGGCCGCGGTCGCAATACGCGAGGGCAAGCCGACCGGCCATGTCACCGTCAGTGGGGAGGCGCTGAGGTGGGGACAGCATGAGATCTCGCGGCTGCGCATCGCCGCCGCCGGCGGGCGCGAGCATCTCGACGTCGACTTGACCGCATCGGCGCCCCGCGGCCGGACGCACCTGGCCGTGGGCATCGATCCCGGCAGGCGTACTCGCATCGCGCTGCGCGACGTCGCCCTGGACCTCGAGACTCTGCACGTACGGCTCATGCGACCGAGCCAGGTCGTCATCGCCGCGGACGTCGTCGCCATCGACGACCTGCGCCTCGCGGTCAACCGCGGCGTGATCAGAATGGATGGCGTCATGGGTCCGCGCAGCGATGCGCGGCTGGCGATCGAGGGTTTCGACCTCGCCGCGCTCGCGCCCCTGCGACTGCCTGTGCGCCTGGGTGGTGTGGTCCACGCACGCGCCGAACTCCACGGACGACCGGAGGATCCGACCGTGTCGCTGATCCTCGACGCCGACAGGCTACGGGTGGACGAGCACTCGCTCGGGGCCGTCGGCTCGGAGGTCGAGTTGGCGCAGGGTGGCATCGATGCACGACTGCGATGGAAACCCGGGCCGAACGAGTCGATCGATCTCCGTGCGCGCGCCCAGCTGCGAGCGTTCGACGATCCGCGCGGGCCGGGGTTGAGTGCCGGCGCGCCCCTGCGGGTCGAGATCGACGCCCAACGCCTCGCGCTCGCACGGCTCGAGCCGTGGCTCGGCGAGCACACCATCGACGGGGATCTCGACGCCACCGTTCGTATCACCGGATCCGCGAGTCGGCCCGCGGTGACCGCTTCGATCGAGGGTCGCGGTCTCTTGTTCGACAGCACGCGCATCGACGACCTCGAGCTGCGCGCGAGCCACGACGCCGGGCGAGTCGACCTCAACGTGGTCGCGCATGCGGCTTGGCTCGACGGAATCGACCTCACCGCGTCGGTACCGGTGCGCATTGCCGGCGTGGCGCCGTACTACGCACTGGACCGCCGTGGATCCGCAACCGTCACGCTCGCCCTCGACCGCCTCGAGCTCGCGGGGCTTCGCGGCCTCGTACCGGCCCTCGACGTCGACGGCGGGGTCTATGGCACGCTGCGAGCCGAGGTGGATCGCGGCGCGCTCGAGACCGCGCGCGCCGAGCTGCTCGCGCATGATCTCACCCGCGATGGCGAGCGCATCGCCACGCTGAGCGTCGACGCCGAACTCGGCGACGAGCGACTGCGGGGATCCGTACAGGCGAGCGGACCCGCCATTCGCCTCGTTGAGGCCCAGCTCGACCTACCGATGCGGGTCGACGTCGGCGCGCTCGAGCTCGAGTGGCTGCGCCGCCAGCCGCACGCGCTGGACCTCACGATCGTCGATGCCGATCTCGGCGCGATCGGTCGCATCGCGAACCTCGGCGGCATGGCCGGTCGGATCAACGGCAGCGCAAAGCTGGAGGGTCCTGCGGCCGCCCCACGCATCAATGTCGCGCTGCGCGGACACCAGCTCGGGTGGGCCGGCCGGGCCGTCGGCGAATTCGCGGTCGACGTCGACCATCGCGACGGGCACACCCTCGCGGTGCTGCGGCAGTCGCGGGGAATCCAGTCGGTACGGCTCGACGCCGACGTACCGCTGACCTTCGATCTGAGCGACCGCGGCGTACGTTGGGATCGCAGCCGCGAACATCGGGTCGAGCTCGATGCGATCGCCGTCGATGAGGAGCTGCTCGCGGCGTTCGTGACGGTGCCTGACAAGCTCGTGTTCGAGCTCAACGCGGAGGTCCAGGCCCGGGGCAGCGCCGACGCACTCGCGGCCCGCGGTCGGCTGCGCGCGAACCTCGACAACGGCGATGGACTCGCCACGCCGATAGCCGGTCACTTCGAGCTCACGTCGGATCGCCAGCGCGTCGACGTCGTCCTCGGCCCGTTCGAGGACAGCGCGCTCGAGCTGACCGCAACGGCCCACGCGCCGCTGCTCGAGCTGCTCGCCGGCAAGGCGGTCGACTGGCGCGCGGTCGCGGTGGTTGCCGCGGTCGACACCGATCACTTTCCCCTGAGTGGGCTCGCTCCGTTTTTGCCCGATGCGCTCGACGAGCCCGCCGGACGGCTTGATCTTCACTTCGCCGCGACGGGCACCGTGGGCTCGCCGAATCTCCGCGGCCGCGCGCTCGTGGCGGGCGGTGCCATCACGCTCATCCCGCTACGCCAGCGCTTCGATCGGATCGCGATCGATGTCGCGCTCGAACGGCAGGACATTCGACTCACCAAGCTCTCGCTGCGCAGCGGCTCCGGTCGCGCTCACGGCACCGGACGGCTGCACCTCGCGCGCGGCGACACGGCGGGCAAGCTCGAGCTCGCGCTCACAGGGCTACCCATCGTACGCCCGGGGATGCCGCTGATGAAGCTCTCGACGCGGGCAACCGCGACGCTCGACGCGACCGGCAAGCGGACGCTCATCGACGTCGTCGCGCGGCGCACCACCCTCGACGTGTTCACGGCGTCGGCCACTGCCCCTACTCCGCTACCGACGACCGAGGGCGTGGTCTTCGTCGACGCGCCGGTACGCCTCGCGAAGCGCGTGAAAACCCCGAGCGCCCGCGAGCCCGTGCTGCCGCCCGACATGTCCGTTCGTGTCGCGCTTGCCGACCCGGTCTTCGTGCGCGGGCCGCAGGCGAACATGACGTGGCGCGGCGAGGTCGCGATCGAGCGCACCGTCGGCGAGAAGGTCCGCGCCCACGGGGCCCTCGTTGCCGACCGCGGTCGCATCAACTTCCTCGGCCGCGACTTCATCGTCGACAGCGGCCGAATCACGCTGCCCGAGCAGGGCGACCTCGATCCGTACATCGCGCTCACGGCGGTGACTCAGACCGAGGAGGGCGAGGTGAGCATCGACGTCCACGGGCGCGCGAGTCGGCCGGAGTTGCGGCTGTCGTCGGATCCGCCGATGTCGGAGTCCGAGGTGTTCGCGCTGCTCGTCACCGGCAGCAGCGGCGCCACGCAGGACGAGGGCGAGCGCGGTGATGTCCAGGCGAAGGCGGCATCGCTGCTCGCGGCCTTCCAGAACCCCGTGCTTCAGCGCGAGCTGCAGGACCGCATCGGCGTCGACCGCGTCGGGGTCTCGTTCGGCGACTCCGTCGAGGAGCCGATCCTCGCGGTCGGCAAACGGGTTTCGCGCAAGGTCTATGTCGAGACGCGCTACCACCACAATGCGCCGCAGTTCGAGAACACCGCCGAGATCCGCCTCGAATACAGCATCAAGCCCCCAGCGTGGACGGTCGAGACGTTCATTGGCGATGCGGCCAAGGGCGGTCTCGAGGTCTGGTGGCGCAAGCGCTTCGGTCGCCCCCGCGCGCCCAAGTCCACTGCGCGGCGTGACCCCCAACGATTGGAGAAACCATGAATGCCAAGATCAGTCGACAATCGCGAAGCGACCAGCAGCAGGAGGCTTCGTCGGGGCTTCGCTCCGGTGGACGGCGAAGCGCGCCGCTGCCCCTGACGCAATGGGCTCGAATCGTGGTGGCGACGATTCGCGACCACTTCATTGGCAACAGCGAGATCGCTGCCGGCGCGGTCGCGTTCTTCACCGTGATCTCGCTCGCGCCTCTGCTCGTGGTGGCCGTGGCGATGGTCGGCACGGTGTTCGGTGCCGACGCAACACGCGAGCGTTTGATCGCGGACGTGACCGCCGCGTGGGGCTCGGTGCCAGCGGGGGTCGTCGAAGAGTTCGTGCGCCACGCAGCGCTCGACGAGGGCCGATGGTGGCGAGTCGCGATCGGCGTCGCGATCGCGGCATGGGGCGCGACGCGCATGTTCGTGCGTCTGCAAGAGACCCTCAACATGGTGTGGGGGGTGGAGCCGAGAGACGGCTTACGCCTCGGCGAGCGCGTGCGTGTCTTGCTGCGCAAGCGGGCGCTGTCCTTTCTGCTCATCGCATTGGTCGGCGCGTTGCTCGTCGCGTCGATGCTCCTGCAATCGGTGGGCTCGGGGCTACAGGCGCTCGCGAGCGAACTGCGCTTCGTCGGGCTCCCGTGGCGGCTCCTGCAGATCGCGCTGTCGATCGCCGTGGTGACGGCGTTTCTCATCCCGGTCTACTGCATGCTGCCCGACGTCGAGCTCGGTTGGCGCGAAGTCTGGCGCGGCGCGCTCATGGCCGCGGTGATCGCTGCACTCGGCGCATGGCTGATCGGGATCTACTTTGGCTACGCCGCGACGCGGTCCGTGTCCGGCGCAGCGGGTGGTGTGCTGATCCTCCTGCTGTGGATCTACTTCGATGCGCACGTGCTCTTGTTCGGCGCGCGATTCGCCCGTACGGAGGTCACTCGGCGCCGCGGGACCGCCAAGCCCGAGCCGCACGCGCAGCTCGTGGCCACATGATTGCCTCACGCGGGCGCATGCGCTCATCGCTTGGACCCCAGACCTGTACGCATTGATCGCATTTGGCCCCGGAATCGCAGCGGCACGCGCTTTTTGGATCGCTGCTTGCTTAGCAGAGTCGAAGATGCGTACGTCGATTCTATTGCTGGTCCTTTCGGTCATGGCTTGCCACTCCACTGACGATGGGGCCCTGCGCTCCGACGACGATGAAGGGCTCGCAGAGACTGCACCCGGTGCGCCGGCGCCGGCGCCGGCGCCGGATCGATGGCTGCCTCTCGCCGCCTCCGGATGGATCGATCACGAGGACTCGCCGATCACGCCGTGGTGCGGCGTGGTCCTCATCGCGCCCGATGTCGTGGTGACTGCCGCCCGCTGTCTGGGTGGGTATGATCGTCGCGACTTCGCCGTCGGCTTCGGTGCCGTCGGCTCGAAGCATCTCGAGATCGACGAGGCGTTAGAGCAGCAAGACGCGCGCAATCCCGATCACGCGCTCGTGGCGTTGCGCCTTGCCGGGCCAGTCGACGGGATCGAGCCGGTGTCGCTCGACCTGCGCCGCGACGGACCCTGCGATGTCGAGAGCGTCGGTTATCGCTACGCCCCCCGTGGGGATGCGAGCGCGCGCTGGGTGTGGGGCGGCTGTCTCGACTCCGGCACGTTGATCGCCAGCGCCGGCGAGCCCAATTGTCACGGTGACATGGGCACGGGCGCATTTCTCGCCGACGGTGCACTGGTCGGTGTTGCGATCGACATCTGGTCCGAAGGCGGCTGCGCGAAGGGACATCTGCTGGCGACCGTCACCGACAACGAGTCGTTCTTCGATAGTGCGCTCGAGCTGTCGCGACCGCCGGCGTAACGACCCTCGACGAAGCGGCGGACGGTACCGGGCGAGACCGCACAAGTGCGTCAGGGCGCACCATCGTCGTGGCCACGATCACCATCGTTTGGCGTGCCCCTCCCGTGGCGAAGGTCGCGGGGTTTCGGGGGCGCCGATCGGCACCACGATTGCACACGTCACGGCACCCATGCCCAAGAAACCCGCGCCCAAGGCCAGTCCGCGCACCGCAGCCACCACGCCCAAGGCCCGACAACGCCGCAACGTTCCGGCGGATCCGACAGCGGCGGTCGGTCCCGGTGGCGAGCTCCATCAGACGGCAGGCGCGGGCGGCATCGTCCTTACGACCAATCAGGGCCTCGCGATCTCCGACAACCAGAGCTCACTGCGCATCGGCACGCGCGGCCCAACCCTGCTCGAGGACTTCGTCCTGCGCGAGAAGGTCACGCACTTCGATCACGAGCGGATCCCCGAGCGCATCGTCCACGCCCGCGGCTCGGGTGCCCATGGTTATTTCGAGCCCCGGGCGTCGCTCGCTCGACTGACGCGGGCGGCATTCTTGCAGGATCCGAAGGTCCGCACCCCCGTGTTCGCGCGGTTCTCGACGGTCGCCGGCGGCGCGGGATCGGGCGATATGCCCCGCGACGTGCGTGGCTTCGCCGTGAAGTTCTACACGTCCGAGGGAAACTTCGACCTCGTCGGCATCAACATCCCAGTCTTCTTCATCCAGGACGCGATGAAGTTCCCCGATCTGGTGCACTCCTTGAAGATGGAGCCCGACCGCGGCTTCCCGCAAGCGGGATCGGCTCACGCGACGTTCTGGGACTTCGTGTCGTTGATGCCCGAGAGCATGCACATGCTCATGTGGGCGATGTCCGACCGCACGCTCCCGCGCTCGCTGCGGTTCATGGAGGGGTTCGGGGTCCACACGTTCCGCATGATCGATGCCCGCGGTCACTCGACGTTCGTGAAGTTCCACTGGCGCCCGCGGCAGGGCGCGCAGTCGGTGTTGTGGCCCGAGGCGGTCGCGATCAACGGCGTCGATCCGGACTACCACCGTCGCGATCTGTGGGAGGCCATCGAGCGCGGCGACTTCCCGCGGTTCGATCTCGCGATCCAGGCATTCGACGAGGACACCGCCGCGGAGTTTCCGTTCGACGTGCTCGACCCGACGAAGCTCATCCCCGAGGAACTGGTGCCACTCGAGGTGATCGGCACGATGACGCTCGATCGCAACCCCGACAACTTCTTCGCCGAGACCGAGCAGGTCGCGTTCCACCCCGGACACGTCGTGCCGGGGATCGACTTCTCGAACGATCCCCTCCTACAGGGCCGGCTGTTCTCGTATCTCGACACCCAGCTGAGCCGCCTGGGTGGGCCGAACTTCCACGAACTGCCGATCAATCGGCCGCGTTGCCCAATGCACAACTTTCAGCGGGATGGCATCGCGCGCATGCAGGTGCCGACCGGGCGCGTGAACTACGAGCCCAACAGCCTCGATCCGAGCGGCCCGCGTGAGTCGGGCCACGGGTTCGCGTCGTATCCGAGCAACGAGGGACCGGACAAGATCCGTGAGCGTTCCGAGACCTTCGCGGACCACTACAGCCAGCCGCGACTGTTCTGGCGCTCGATGAACGCGATCGAGCAGCGCCACATCGTCTCGGCCTTCGTCTTCGAGCTCGGCAAGGTCGAGGTCGAGGCGGTGCGTCGCCGCATGCTCGGTCACCTCGCGATCATCGAATCCGACCTGGGTGAGCGCGTCGCGAAGGGCTTGGGCATGACTGGCATGGCCCAGGCGATCGCGCCGGCACGCAGCCCGATCGACATGGATCGGTCGCCGGCGCTCAGCATCCTCGCCCGCTATCCGCCGAGCCTCTCCGGGCGCACGGTCGCGGTGCTGGTCGCCGACGGCAGCGATGCCGCAATCATCGCGGCGCTGCGCAAGGGGCTGAACGAAGCCGGCGCTCGCATCGCGATCGTCGCGCCGCGCATCGCCGGGGTGCGCGATGGTGACAAGCAGTTGATCGCCATCGATCATGCGCTCACCGGCGCGCCGTCGTGCTTGTTCGACGCCATCGCGGTCGTCATCGCCGAGAAGACGGCACCGGCCATCCACGGCGATCCCGATGCGGTGACCTGGGTGGCCGACGCGTTTCGCCACTGCAAGGTGATCGGCTACTCGCCGGCCGCGGCGGAGCTGCTTGATCGGGCACGCGTCGCGATCGACGACGGCATCGTCGCGATCGGTTCGGTACGGGCGGCGACCAAGTGGATCGCGCGCGCGAGCGGGGCGCGAGTGTTCGCGCGCGAGCCAGCCCAGTGATGCCTCGCGTGCGCGTCGACGTCCCTACTGCAGCGCCAATGCCTCGACCGCGTACGCGATCGCGCGAGCCATGGACTCGAGCACCTCGAGGTCCACGTTGTCGATGCCATCGCACGCCGCGTGGTAGCAGGGGTCGTAGTCGACACCAGGCTGTCCACCGTACGCTTGGGCCTGGGCCGCCGACTTGGGGGCATTGGCGCCGCTGAACAGGCCGCCGGCACCGATGCCGGCGTCGACGAACGCTACGTAGTCCGAGCGCCGACCGAACGCGATCTCTTCGGTTGCCAAACCCACGCCGTCAAAGTACTCGGCGAAGACCTGCTCGAGCTCGGCAGAGCCTACCGGCCCCGGCTCGCCGGACGCGGACCCGTCACCGTCGTAGATGAAACGCACGTAGTTCGGCGAGCCGATCATGTCGAAGTTCATGTACGTCACGATCGCGCTGCGTTGGGCGTCATCGAGTGACGCGACGTACGCGGTTGAGCCGGCCAACCTGACTTCCTCGGCGCCCCACCACGCGAAACGCACCTTGCGGTTGGTCTCGCAGGCCTCGATCACCCGCGCGACCTCGAGCAGGGCCGCAACGCTGCTTCCGTTGTCGTTGATCCCGGGCCCAGTCGGGACGGAATCGAGATGGGCCCCGAGCACGATGACCTGGTCGGGATTACCCCCGGGAGTCTCGGCGAGCAGTGACGCGGTGTGCTGCACCGCACCGGCGACCTCGACGTCGAACGCGTGCACCACGACCGCGTAGCCGCTGGCCTCGAGTTGTTCGCGGACGTAGTCCAATGACAGGTCGTAGCCGACGGTGCCGACCGAGCGTCGGTTGCCGTGCGCGGTGGCGATGGCCTCCAGCGCTTCGAGATGGGCAACCAGGCCATCGGCAGTGATGTGTTGCGGGAGGTCGACGCAGGTCTGGGCACCGGGCGCTGAGTTCGAGTCGGGCCCTGAGCTCGAGTCGGTCCCGGGCCTCGGAGGAGTCGGTCGCGGGGGATCGGGCGTAGTCGTCGACGTCTCGGCGTCGCCCAAGGGGCCCGAGCTTCCGCTGGGCCCATCGTTCTCGACGCAGGAGCCCGTGGCAACGAGCGCCGCGATCCAGAGTCCCGAGTTGCTTGAGATCATGTGAACCATCGTCGTGCGGGACGCGATGGACCCACGGGTGTTTTCGGGCAGCAACGGAGCCAGCGTGCACCATGGCACGCCGGCGTCATACGATCGCTCCTACGAGTTGGGACCACGCCGGCCCAGCGGCGCGACTACTCGCGCCCGGCACGCCGCAGGCGCCAGCCACCGATCGCGACGAGCACCAACAGGCCGATCGGCGCGCCGTCGCTCGGGTCGGTCACCGAGCAGCTCACCGCGTCTTCGATGTCGTCCTCGACCTCGCCGACGTCGATGTCGACCTCGATGTCGACGTCGATCTCGATCTCGAACTCCACCTTCAGCGCATCGGCGCAGGCCTGGAGGTCACCGCCGGTGGCGAGGAAGTGGCCGTCGCAGAAAATCGCCGCGCCGGTCGTCTCGCACTCTTCGTTGCACTCCTGCACGACCGTCTCGGTACAGCTGACGAACTCGACCGCCTGACAGTCGATCTGGCAGTCGACGTTCGAGCGGGCCACGCACGAGCCGCTGCACGCGGTCATGCACACGGGATCGCAGTCCGTCTCGGACGTGGCGTCGCACTGGGCGTCGCAGCTTTCGGAACAGCATTGTGCACCCGAGGATCGGCACTGACCGCGGTCGGTGGCACCGCACGAGTCGGTCACCGATTGCTGACAGTCACTCATGCACAGGCCCATGCAGTTCGGCGGCTGCGAGGTCTCCGTGGTGACGCACGCGGTCCCGCAGTTGGTCTCGCATCCGGCCTGACAGTCGACCTCGGCGGTCAGCGTGCAGCTCGACTCGCACTCCTGGAACAACCTCGCCGCGCAAACCCGCTCGGTGGACGCCGGCTCGCAGCGTTGCTCACACGACTCCTTGAGGACGACTTCGCACCGACCTGCGGCTTCGGCCTCGAGCCAGAGGCCGCCGCAAGCGTCGAGATGGTTTGCCTGGGCCTCGCCGGGAAAGCTGAGCACTGCGAGTGCGGTGACCGACGAGAGGATGATCGTGATGGGTTGAGGGCGCATTACTGGGGTGGCTACGCAACGCGCGTGCCATGGCTGCCGAGCAGGGATGAGCGGAGATATCCTTCGCGAGCATCGATCGTGCGCACGCAAGACCGCGCATCCGTGTGCGTCGGCGCTCGGCAGTGCAACCGCGCCACGGTACGCACGACGACATCGTAGACGGCTAGGAGTTGGTGCGCCGGGTTGCCAGCGCGAACTCGGTGAACCCCTCGACGTAGGCGCCGAGAAGCTTGCGGATCTTGTCGTCGACCAGGTTGCCGCCGTCGTCGAAGACCTCCGCGGCGCCGGCGACGAAGAGACTCTTGCCGAACCCGGAGATGGCGATGATCGTTTCCATGGGGCCTCTAATCCGCACGGTGACATATCGGCGCCCGCACGCAACGCGCCACGCAGGGATTATCCGCGGGGCCGTGCGATTGCGCGGCGCAGCAGCTTCGAAAGTTCGACGACCGTTACCGGTACGAGCCCGAGCCCAAGCACCGCTCCCAGCATTCCGATAGAAAGTGGCGCGAGTTCGAACCAGTCACGCAACGGGCCGATCGTGACGAGCAACAGCTGGAGGCCCACCGAAAGCCCCACGACGGCGATCAGGATCCCACTGCGGGACCATCCGATCTCCCACAGGAGCTTGTCGGGATGGCGCGCTGCGAACGCTCGGAGCACCACGCCGATCACCAGGGCGAAGAACGCCAGCGTGCGCGCCAGCTCGACACCCGCTTCGTGGAGGCCATAGGCGAACGCGGCGAGCCCGACGACCGCATGCAGCGACGAGACCCACGCGATGTGGGTCCACGCGATCCGATCGAGCAACGGCGTCTTTGGGTCCCGCGGCGGCTGCAGCATCACGTCGTCGTCCGGCGGATCGATCGCCAGCGCGATTCCTGGCAAGGGCTCGCAGATGATGTTGAGCCACAGCAGGTGCAGCGGGAGCAGAGGCAGTGGCCAGCCGACGACGGCGGCGATCAGCATCATGATGAGTCCCGCGGCGTTGCCGGACAACACGTAGACGACGGTCTTGCGGATGTTGGCGTAGACGATCCGGCCTTCGCGGATCGCGGTCACGACCCCACCGAGGTCGTCGTTGGTCAGCACCACATCCGCCGCCTCGCGGGTGACCTCGGTCGCGGCGTTACCCATGGCGATCCCGACGTCGGCCTCGCGGATTGACGGCGCATCGTTGACCCCATCGCCGGTCATCGCGACGATCTCCCCACGGTCGCGCAGGGTCTTGACGATGGAGGTCTTGTCCGCCGCGGCCTTGCGCGCGTACACACCTTGGGCCTTCGGTCCGTCGACGATGCCCAGCTCTGCAGCGATCGCCGCGGCGGTCAGCGGATGATCCCCGGTGATCATCACCACGTGCACCCCGGCGGCTTGTGCGGCGCGGATCGCCGCCAACGCCTCGGGGCGCGGGGCGTCCGCAAGTCCGAGCAGCCCGAGCAGCTCGAGATCGGTGTCGTCGTCGCCGGTGCCGGTCGCCACCGCGAGCACGCGAAGGCCACGGCTGGCCATCTCGGTCGCCGCTGCCGAAGCATCCTCGGATTGGTCACGGCAGCGCGCCAACACCTCCTCGACTGCACCCTTGACGAAGACGGTGCCACTGCGGCGCCACACCGCCATGCGCCGCCGATCGGCATCGAACGGGATGGTCCGCACCCGCGGATCGTCGCGCTCGATCGCACTGCGTTCAATGCCGGCTGTAGCCGCGCCGCGCAAGATGGCCAGCTCGGTCGGATCACCAACGCCGCCATGGTCGGCGAGTTCGGCGTCACAACAGGCGACCGCTGCATGGAGCATTGCGCGTGGATCCTCGGCCCACTGGTCGCGCAGGGTCATCTGTCCGGTGGTCAGCGTGCCGGTTTTGTCAGTGCAGATGATGGTGGCGCAACCGAGACTCTCGACGCTGGACAATCGCCGGACCAGCACGTTGCTGCTTGCCAAGCGCCGCACGCCCACCGCCATCGCGACCGTGACCACCGCGGGGAGGCCCTCGGGCACCGCGGAAACCGCGAGCGCCACCGTCGTGAGCAGAATGTCGAACCCGGTCAGCCCGCGCCACCACCCGAGCAAGGCGACGATTGCAACGAGGCCCAAGGTCACGTACAGCAGCACGCGACCGAGGGCCGAAAGTCGGCGCTGTAGCGGGGTCTCACCGGTTTCTGCCTTTGCGAGCTGGTGGGCGATCTTGCCAAGCTCGGTCGACATCGCCGTCGCCGTCACGATCGCGTGCCCGGTGCCGGTCGCGACCGTGGTGCCCGTGAACACGCTGTCGGTTCGTTCGGCGATGGGCGCATCGTCGGGCGGAGGTTCGAGCGCCTTTTCGACGGCCATGCTCTCGCCGGTCAGCACGGCTTCGACCACGGTCAACGACGCGAGTTCGAGCAGTCGGCCGTCGGCTGCGACCACGTCACCAGGTTGGAGCAGCAAGACGTCACCGAGCACGACATCGGCGGCCGGGACCAGATGCCCGACGCCGTCGCGCTGCACCGACGCCCGCGCAGCGGTCATCGAGCGCAGCGCCATCAAGGCGGCCTCCGCGCGGGACTCCTGTAGATACCCCACCACCGCGTTGATGGTGACGACGACGAGGATCGCGATGGCATCGTCGAGGCCGCCGACGATGCCGCTGATGAGTGCGGCGCCGAGCAGGAGCATGACCAGCGGGCTGCTGAACTGCGCCAGCACGAAGCGCCACCTGGCGGTCGTGGCGCGTCGGGTGATCTCGTTGGGACCGTCGTGCGCGAGACGTCGAGCCGCCTCGGCGGTGGTCAGGCCTGCCGCCTCGAGGGCTGGCTGGGCAAGCGATGGAGCCGGACTCTCCGGGGCTTGGT
>CANLQR010000020.1 GCA_947492135.1 Deltaproteobacteria bacterium
GAACAACGCCCTCGGCCACCATGGCTGCGTTGCTCGGAGCTCGGAATACGCCCGGTATTCCTTCGTCCTCGCGCCTTGCCCTGGTGGCCGATGACGCCGTTCCGACGCCACGGGCTGTCACCACAGGCTGCTAGTGCACCGCCGTGACGGGGTCGACCTGCAACGGTGAGGCCTCGAGGTAGGCCCGGATTGCGGCCCGCATCGGCCCGGTGTCGTGCTGCGCCGCGATGCTCTGGGGCGCTCGCGACGGCGCGGTCAGATCGACCAGGCCCCAGGCGTTCTTCGTGATGTCGAGCACCATCTCGATGGTGCCGTCGGTGACCGCGACCTGATCGAACAGCAGACTGCCGTCGAATCGGCGATGCCAGGTGTCGACCAGCACCAACCGTGCGTCCGCGGCTGGGCCCGCGAGCAGATCGCGACCATCCAGATAAGCCGGTGCCGGCGTCTCGGTGAGCGCGAGGATCGTCGGCACCAGATCGATCGTGCTCACCACGGCCGGCTCGCGACCAGCAGGCGCCGGTGTGCCGCCGACCACCAACGGCACGCGGATCACCGACTCGCTGAGGTCGAAGCCGTGCATGCGATCGTCGGCCAGCAGCACCTCGCCGTGATCGGCGGTCACGATCCAGACCAGCTCGGGATCGCGTAAGGTGGCGCCCTGCAACAACCGCCCGATCTGCTCGTCGGCAAAGCGAATCTCGTGGTCATAGCCGTCGAGCAGGGTGTCGCCAAAGCTCGGTACGCCCGCGTGCGTGGTGTTGGGCGAGTGAGGTCCGAACAGATGGACCCACAGGAAAAATCGGCGATCCTCGGGCAGGCCCGCGAGGGTCTGCAAGGCCAGGTCGACCACCTGGTCGTCGGGATCACGACCGCGGATCTGATCGGCGTCGACGAACACCTCGAAGCCCGCCGCGGTGCCGACAGAGGCATCGAGTAGCTCGGAGAATCGATCGTCGACCACCGCCGCGGTGGTCATGCCACGGCGTTGGAGCCACCAACCCAGCGGTGGTGCTCCGCCGTCCGGCAGCATGAAGGTCTGCACCCCTTGCTCGTCGGCGACCAGGGCCACCGACTCACCGGCGCGAAAGAGCCGGCCTTTGTTGGTCTCGGCCCACGGCTGCCACAGCAGGCGCCGGGCGTTGACGCCGCGCAATAGCGTCGGGATCGCGATGCTCGTCCACGCGCCTGCCGAGAAGGCGCGGTCATAGACCCGTGCGTCTCGGCTCCAGGCGTCGATCTGCGGCGTGGTATCGCGGGCGTAGCCATACAGGCCCATGTGATCCGCGCGAAGGGTCTCGACGGTGATCAGCAGCACGCTCCGCGGCGAGGCCGTGGTCGGAGTCGGTGTCGCCTCGAGATCGACGAGCGTGGCCAAGGTGTCACCCTGGGTGCAGTTGTCGTCGACGCCGTTGCCGGGGATCTCGGTCGCCCCGGGCGACACCTCGGGATCCAGGGGATCACAGTCGCCGCCACCGAGCACACCCGAGAAGCCGTCGCCGTCGAGGTCGGTGAGCCTTCGCAGCGTGCCGATCGACTCGTCGGTCAGCGGCGTGGCCCAGATCGCCGCCAGCGCAGGATCGGCGGCGCCGCGCAGCGTCGCGAACGGCACCGCCGCGGCCACCAGCGCGAGGCCCAGCGCGACGGTGTCCAAGCCCAGCCACGATCTGGATCGAGGTGCCCGAGCCCGACGCGGTGCGAGCACAGTCCCCGCGAAGGCGAGGCCCGCGAGCGTCGCTGCGCGCAGGCAAGAGTGCGCCACAGGGTGCAAGCCCACGAATAGGCTGCGATCGATCCACGACGCCGAGATCGCGCCCAGCACCAGTACCGTGGCGAGCATCCGCTGGGCTCGGGCCGACATCCCGAGCCAGCGCGCGCGATGGTCGAGATCCCGCCACGAGAACAGCCGACAGCCGAGGTACACGATCGACGCCAGCAGTACGCCGGCACCGATCGCAGCCAGTGCCAGCCCGTTGTTTCGCGTGCCCAGCTTGGCCCAGGCGCCCAACGACGACGTGAGCCACAACCCCAGCGCGATCGAGCCCGCCGCGTGAACCACCGCGGGCCACGGCTGCGACAGCCGACTCGGCCCACGCAGCATCGCCGTCCACATCAGGCCGTGCAGCAAGCCGAGCGCCGCACCGGCACCGAGCGCGGTCAGCAGCGCGCTCGCAGTACCGCTGCGCAGCGCCACCTCGGCGACCGACCACACCACCGCGACCGCCACGAACGCCAGCGCGAGTGCGGCTGGGCCGGGCACCGTGGATTCGTCGAGGTGCGACGCTGCGGCGTCGGCGGGCTCAGACATCGTCGGACTCGCCCGTCCCGCTCGACTCGTGGAAGATCTGTACCGTCGCGTCGTCGGCCACGCGCTCGCAGGTGTGTTCAGACACCACGCGGCTGGCTTGGGGTCGGCCGCGGGCGATCAGTACCGGGTTGCGTGTGGTCGCAAACACCAAGGCGGCCTGATCGGCATGCGTGCGTTCGAGTTCGACGTCGCCCTGCTGACTGGCGAGCGCCGCCAAAGCCTCATGAACGAGCCCGCAGAGCACCGGACTGCCCGTACTCTCGGCCTCGCCGAGCGTGCGCTGCAGCAACGCGTGGGCCTCGGCGGTTCGTCCCAAGCTCGCCAGCGAACGCGCGTGCGCGCACTCGATCCGGACCGCGATAGATCGTGGTCGCTCGACGCCTCCGCGCGCCACCCATCGCGCGGCGACGTCGATCGCATCCTGGTGGCGACCGCACTCGAGCAGCGCATCCACCAAGCCCGCCGTGGTCGATCCCGACATCAGTGGTTCGTCGGCGGGTATCCGGGCGAGCAACCCCTGGAACGTCACGATCGCGGCCTCGGGATCGCGACGCGCCCGGGCATACTCACCCTTGGCCAGGGTCAGCCACGGCTCGAGGCCGGGGACCGTGACGACACGGCGCTCGAGCTCGCCGACCGCTCGCTTGAGGCCGAGAACATCGCCGGTCACCCCGAGGGCCATCGGCGTGATCCAGACCAGCTTGGCCGCGAAAACCCACGCGTTGCCGAGCTGAACCATCCCCAGATCGGTGAGTGCCTGGTGCTCCTGGGCGATGAGCTCTTCGCCACGCAGCCGATGGAACACCACATGCGCGACGCCGGCGGCGACGGTAAAAAACTGCAGGCCGATCTCGTCCAGCCGCGCGACGGCTTCGCGATAGCTCGGGTCTTGATCCAGAGCACGCACCGAAGCCCGCATGTAGTGCGCCGTCCCGTTCGCGAGGCGACGGTCGATCTCGTCCAGGGGCGTGCTGCGGTCGACGCGAAAGATCTCTTCGATCTCGCCGACGTTGCGCTCGAGGGCATACCAGCGGCCTTCGGCGATGAACAGGAAGTTCTCGATCAGCAAGTAGGCGCCGCGCGGAACCCGACCGGTCAATGCGCCGAGCGGCGCGATTCGCCGCAGCAGATCGCGCACCTCGGCCTGGGCGAAGCCCAGCGAATGGACGCTCGCCGCGTAGGTGGCGACCGCGAGCATGCGCACGAGCGCACGGTTCGGTCGCTCGCGATGGTTGCGGTTCCACAGCCACCGCAACCACGCCCAACCCAGGCCGACTCCGAGCGCGAGGCGTGCGGGGAGCACCCGCGCCAGCCGTCGCGCGAGCGGCATTCCGCAATCCGCTTCCATGGCGTCGAGTGTTGGCCCGGCGTGGCGGAGCAAGGTGTCCCGATCGCACAGCACCCCGGCGCGGGTCAGCATCTGCTGGAGTTCGATGCAACGCAGGCGAGTCTCGGCGCGCCGACCGAGCACGCCGAGTGCGGCCTCGAGCGGGGGGATCGCGTCGTGGAAGGAGTGAGCTTCGTACTGTCGTCGACCGGCGCGTTCGAGCAGCACCGCAGCTCGCTCGTCCTCACCGGATTCGAGCCAGTGCCGTCCGATTCGCGCCTCGAGATCGGCGCGCTCGGGCCCTTGGGCGACCAGGATGCGGGCGGCCTCGGCGTGGAGAAGCCGGGCGCGGTCGGGTTGGATCCCGCGCAGGACCGCGTCACGCAACCCCTCGTGGGCCAGCCGCAGATCGCGATCGTCACCGAGCAAGATCTGCCCGAACAAGAGCTGATCGACCGCCGCGAAGACAGTCGTCTCGTCGAGTCCGAGCGCGGCTTGGACACACCACTCCAGCGGAACGCGACCGCCGAGCAGGGCGACGAACTCCGCGACGATGCGACCTTCGCGAGACAGCGCCTTGGCGCGTTGCGTCAGCGCGTCGACGATGCTCGGCGGATCGTCTTGCTCGAGCAGATCGCCCGTGACCCACAGACCTTCGGCGTAGCGGACGACCCCGCGATCGACAAGCCACCGCATCAGCTCCATCGTGTGGGTTGCATGGCCGCCGGCGCGTAGGTGCAACCAGGCGGCAAGCCGGTCGCCGCCCTGCAAGGCGCCGAACATGGCGTCGACCAAGAGCTGGACACTGGCGGCATCGAGGCCCGTCAGCGTGATCTGGATTCCGCCCTCGCGCACGGCTGCGACAGCGTCGCGCGCCAGCGCCATCGCACCGCTGTTGAGGCCAACGATGACCGCAAGCGGATGACGCCCACTGGCGCGGGCAAGCGCGGCGAGCGTCGCCGCGGACGCCTCGTCGCACAGGTGCACGTCGTCGACGAGGATCGCCGTGGGGCGCGAGGTCGCGACCTCCAAGAAGTAGGCCTGGAGCTCGCGCTGCTCGTGCAGCCGCTGCTCGGCGGGGTCGCCCTCGGCGCGCACCCAGGGCCATGCGTCGGACGAACCGCCACTGGGCGGGAGGATTCGGCCCAGCAGGCTGCTATGGGCTGCACCGATGCGCTGGGCCTCGGCGGGATCGACCGCGGCGAACTGCCGCTGCAGCGCGCGGATCAAAGCGTAGGGCTCGAAGGTGTCCGCATCGGGTTGCCCGCGCAGCACCAGCATGCCGCCCAGCTGCGCGTGCCAGGCGGCCTCGCGCAACAGTCGCGAGATGCCGTGGCCGGTCGCCGCCTCGATGACCACGGCCCCACCATGACCCGCCGTAGCGCCATCGAGCGTCTCACGCAACTGTGCGAGTTCGCGATCGCGACCGACCAAGGCGGCACTGCGCAACCAGCCCTGCGCGACGTCGCTCTCGGGCATCGGCGCGGTGCCGGTGATGGCATCGAGTCGATCGATGACCTCTGCGGCCGAACCCGGCCGCCCGGCAGCGTCGACGGCGATCAGTGCGGTGACCAGATCATCGAGCGCCTGCGGAAGCTCCGGTCGGAGCACGCGCAGCGAAGGGGGACTGGTTCGCCAGGCACGCTCGAGCAGGTCGACGGACTCTGCGTGGTACGGATAGAGGCCCGCGAACATCCAATACGCGAGTGTTCCCAGCGAGAACAGGTCGGCGCGGCCATCGAGCGGCAGGCCGCGCAGGGCCTCTGGGGCGAGCGACGCGGGGGTCCCGGCGATGTCGCCCAGCGTCCCCATCGCCGCCAAGATGCCGAAGTCGATCAGCTTGGCGTGGCCCGTGGTCGTGCAGCGGACATTGCGAGGCTTGACGTCGCGATGCACGAGCCGCCGGGCGTGGAGGAACGCCAATGCCGAGGCAACGTCGCGGAGAATTCGCGCGCCGCCGGCGAGATCGACGTCGCCGATATCGCGCAAGTCGTGGCCGTCGAGCAGCTCCATCGTGTAGTACGGCGTGTCGTGATCGATGCCGTAGTCGTAGGCTTCGACGACACACGGGTGGCGCAGGCCCGCGACGACGTGAAACTCGCGGCGGAACCACAGTTCGGCGCGGCCGCGGCGAGCGATGCCTTCGGACGGTACGCTCAACGTCTTGAGCGCGAGCATGCGCCGCGTACTCGCGTCGAGCACCCGAAACACCGTGCCCATCGCGCCGCGGCCGATCTCCTCCTCGACGCGATAGCGCCCATGGATTGTCCGCGGAACCGCGGGTGCAGTCGGGGCGGCGCTGGCCTGAGCCGGAGCGCTGGGTATCACTGCATACGACGGTAACAGCGCCGCGCGACAATCACCACCGGCCTTGCTGGGCAAGTGGCCGGAACCGGGCGCAGCCCACGACGATCTCCAAGCATGGCATGCTCGGCAACCGCTCCGATCGGGTGACGGTGCCGATCGCGGCATCGCCACTGCATCGAGCTCATCGCAGTGGCCACGATACCCGCGACACCCGCTGAGCCCGGCCTGCATCGGGTGCTCGGCACCTCGGACCTCGTGCTGCTCAACATCGCCGCGATCGTCGGCCTGCGCTGGCTGTCGACGGCGGCGCAGATCGGGCCGTCGAGCCTGGTGCTGTGGCTGCTGGGCATGCTCTGCTTCTTCGTCCCGACAGCGCTGGCCGTGCTGGAACTCAGCTCGCGGCTGCCGGGCGAAGGTGGTCTCTACCTGTGGGCGAAAGCCGCTTTCGGCGACCTCCACGGCTTTGTCGCCGGCTGGACCTACTGGATCTCCAACCTGGTGTTCCTGCCGTCGTCGCTGCTGTTCGGCGCCGGGATCGTCTTGCACGTGGGTGGCGACAGTTGGCTCGGGCTGGCCGGGGATGCCCGCTGGAACCTCGGCTACGGCCTGGTCGTGTTGTGGTTCGCGACAGGCCTGGGCATCCTCGGCATGGAACGGGCCAAGTGGCTGCAGAACCTCGGCGGCCTCGCCATCTGGATCGCTGCAGCCATGGTGCTGGGTGCGGGCGCGTGGGCCGGATTTCTTTACGGACCTGCCACCGTCATCACGCCGGCGAGCCTGATGCCGGACTTCACCCAACTCTCCACGTTCTCGACGCTGGCGAGCATTGCACTGGCGTTCGTCGGGCTCGAGCTCGGACCGATCCTCGGCGGCGAAATGCGAGACGCGCGGCGGCAGATTCCGCGAGCAACACTGGTCTCCTGCGTGCTGGTCACCACGATCTACCTCTGCGGCACTGTGGCGCTGCTGATCGCGATCCCGGCAGGAACCATCGATGCCATCGCCGGCATCCCCCAGGCCCTGTCCGCCGTCGGCGCGCGCCTCGGCATTCCGCAGTTCGGCGTCGTGACGGCCTTGCTGATGACCCTCGCCAACATCGGCGCCATCTCAGCGTGGATCAGCGGCACCACGCGTCTGCCCTTCGTCGTCGGCGTCGACCGCTATCTGCCCGCAGCGCTGGCGCGACTGCATCCGGTGCACGGCACGCCGCACATATCGCTGCTGGTGCAGGGTGTCATCTGCTCGCTGGTGTTGATGCTCGCGGTGTCCGGATCGACCGTCAAGGAAGCCTTCGTGATCCTGCTCGACATGACCATCATCACGGCGATGATGCCCCTGCTCTACATCGTCGCCGCGTATCCGATCCTGCGTCACCGCGCCGCCGGCAGGAACGCCGGCGTGACCCTGTCGCCCGGTGGCCCGCTGATCTGCTGGCTGGCCGGGTTTTCCGGGTTCGCAACGACAGCACTGGCGATCGTCACGTCGATGATTCCACCGACAGGCAGCACGAATCCTGGACTGTTCGTGGCCAAGGTTGTCGGCGGCTCGGCGCTGCTGATCGGCGTCGGTCTGGTGTTCTATCGACGCGGACGGCTGCAGATCGCACGGACTGCTTGATGGATCAACGCGCGGACGTCGGTGCGGTGACGCCGAGGTCGCGGCCGATGCGGCCCAGGTGGGTGTCGCGAAAGCCCGAGCCGTACTTGAGCCCGTAGCCGAGGAGCCGATCGAAGCCGATGTGGGCGATCCAGATCAACGCGGCGAGCAGCAGGGCGGGACTGCCGACGAGCCACGCGATGGTCGCGAGCGTCACCGGCACGGCGTGGGAGTGCCCCGTGTTGTAGACCGCCGCGCCCACGCGAGGACCGGCAAGGTAGCCCAGCAAGGAGAGATCCGGCACCAGGAACAGCAGCGCGAAGTGGCCCCAGCCGCCCCCGAGGTGCGCGTAGGCGGCCAGCGCCGCCACCAACACCACGGCGCCCTCGAGCCGGAGCAGGGTCTGCGGACCGCCGCGGGGGATTGCGAGGGGCGCGACGGTCGGGGGCGCGCCAATGGTGGCAGTCGTCATGGTGGCAGTCGTCATGGTGGCAGTCGTCATGGTGGAGGTCCTCGCCGCGCCGGTTCGAGGCGCGACCAGGGAGATTCTGACGCCGTTCTCCGCTCAGCAACATTGTCTAAATACGTTGATCCGCTCATATATTATGTATGAGCGAGACGGAGCCATCCTGGGAGCTGTTCGGCGCGTTCTTGGCGGTCATGCGCGGCGGCAGCCTGTCGGCCGCGGCCCGGTCGTTGCGGGTGGCGCAGCCGACCATCCGACGGCAGATCGAAAAGCTCGAGTCGCAGCTCGGCGTCGTGCTCTTCACCCGCGGGCCCAACGGTCTGTCACCGACCGAGCTGGCCCTGGGCACGTTGCCGCATGCCGAGTCGATCGCCGCGGGCGCCCGCGCGATCGTCCGCTCGCTGTCCGGCGGCACCGATCATGATCGCGGCACCGTGCGGATCGCCTGCAGCGAGATCGTCGGCACCGAGGTCCTGCCCGCGATGCTCGCCGAGCTGTGCACCGAGCACCCGCGGCTGCAGATCGAGCTGTCGCTGTCGAACCGCAACGAGGATCTGCTGCGGCGCGATGCCGATGTCGCTGTTCGCATGGTTCGCCCGACCCAGCAGGGCCTCGTCACGCGCCGCGTGGGCGCGATCGAGCTCGGGCTCTACGCGACCCGGGACTACCTCGAGCGTCGCGGGGTGCCGGAGCAGCTGGACGCGCTGCTCGACGGCCACGCCCTGATCGGTGGCGACCGGATCCGCGACATCATCGATGCCCTCGCGCACGCGGGGCTCACCACGCGTCCCCGCGACTTCACGCTGCGCACCGACAGCGACGCCGCTCAGCTCGCGGCGCTGCGGGCGGGCCTGGGCATCGGCGTGGCCCAAGTTCCGCTCGCCCAACGCGACCCGCGTTTGCGGCGCGTGGTGCCGAAGCTGCGATTCGAGCTCGAGACCTGGGTGGTCATGCACGAGGATCTGCGGGCGGTCCCGCGAGTCCGTCGGGTGTTCGACCACCTCGTCGAACGACTCGCGGCGGCCACGTCGAGCGAACCCCACGCGCGCGCTCGCAAGCGTGCTCGCGGCGCGCCCGGCTAGCGCGCCCGCGTCCTACTTGATGCCGTCGAGGGGATCGTCGCCACCGCCGTCGACGATCCGCTTGGTCTTCGGCTTTTCCTTGGGCTCCTCGACCGGCTCTTCGGGCGTGGGCTCCTCGGGTGCCGGCTGCGGCTTGTTCACCTTGGCGCTCACCGTGATCGCGATCGCGGCTCCACCGTCGATGCGGATGACCTCGCGCTTGAGGATCTCGGAATCGACCGTCTGGGGCTCGATGACGGATCGGCCATCTTTGGTGTAGCCGACCGTGAGGGCGATGGTCTTGGCAGTGTCGTTGGTGCGATCGATCCGCAGCGACACGTCATGCACGTGGTCGTCGACCTTGAAGGTCACGTTGCCATCGGCGCCCCAGTCGAGCAGCGCGCCGTCGTACTTGAGGGTCTTGCCGTTCGCCTGCTTGAGCTCGATCTTCACCGACGCGACATCGGTGGGCGCATCCTCGTCCTCGGCTTGCGCCGCGCAGGCCTCGGGTTCACCGGCGACAGCAGCCGTCGCGAACGGCGACACCGCCAAGGCCAGCGCGAGTGGGGCGAACCAGGCTAGAGGCGAACGAAGCACCATTTGAGAAGCTTAGACGGTGTCCGGGCGTGGGCAAACCCGGTTCGATGTCGGAGAAGTCTCATGCGCGGCCGCCAACACCGCGGGTGGTTGGGGCGGAGCCAGCCCGGCTTTTGGACGACGCTGCACGCGGTGGGGGCGAATGCGGCCCACCGGGCCACGAAACCGGTCGCCACGGGCATTGTGACACCACCGCGCCGAGCCGCCGCGCCAGGTGCAAACGGATCGCAGATTACGTTCCTTCGGCCCGGCTATGGCCGCCAAAACCGGAGCCCCACCGCTACGTCGTGGTGCGTAGTCGGCCGCCAAGCTGCGCCCAACCGCGGGTGGCCCGGGTACGGTGCCAACGTGCCGGCTGCCACCTTCGGTTTTTTCCACCTGCTGCTGCTGGCTTCCGAGCCGGCTTCCGACCTGGCTTCCGACCTGGAGTCCGGCCCGATCGGGAGACCCGCGGGAACGATGGGCGCGGGTCTTGGCGGCTTCGCTGCGCAGGCAGATCCGAGCGCCGCGACCACCTGTCCCGACGGCCAGACACTGCCGGGCATCGACGTCTCGAAGTGGCAGGGCGACATCGACTGGAACGCGGTCGCCGGCGACGGCATCGTCTACGCGATCGTCCGGGCGACCCACGGCGTCAACACGATCGACGAGTGGTTCGACAGCAACTGGAACGAGTCGCGTGCCGCCGGGCTGTACGTCGGCGTGTATCAGTACTTCGAGCCTGGCCAGGATCCGATCGCGCAGGCCGACCTCATGCTCGAGATGATGGGGCCGCTGGGTCCCGAGGATCTGCCGCCGGTGATCGACGTCGAGAGTCATGGCGATCTTCCACCGGCCGAGGTCGCCTCGGCCGTCGCGCAGTGGATCACCCACGTCGAGGCCCAGACCGGCATCAAGCCGATCATCTACACCGGGCGCTATTTCTGGCAGGACTACGTGCAGTCGCCGGCGTTCGCGGATTATCCGCTGTGGATCGCCCACTACACCGATGCGTGTCCCAACATCCCCGACCAATGGAGCGACTGGGCGTTTCACCAATACACCGACTCGGGCAGCGTGGCGGGGGTCCCTGGCAACGTCGATCGCAACGACTTCAACGGCGACCTCGCGGCGCTTGCAGGGCTTTTCGCAGCGCCTGCCGAGTGCGGCGACGCGCTGTGCTCGGGTGACGAGAACGCCGATGCGTGCGCCGTCGACTGTCCCCCTTGCGGCACCATCGCTGCGGCCGGAGGCGACCTCGACGACGGCGATGCGTGCTTCGAGCTGGCCGGGTCCCCGGAGTACTGGCGCCACGTCACCGAAGGTGAGCAAGGCGACAGCGTGTGGACAGCAGTGACGGACTTCGACACGCCGTCGAACTATGCCCGCGCCGAGCTGCACTTCGCCGAGGCCGGTCGCTACCAGATCGAAGCCCATCTCGTGGGCGCCTACGCTCAGTCCACGCTGGCCAGCTATGCCGTCACGCATACCGACGGTACGACCGCAGTACCCGTCGATCAGTCGACGCAGTCGGGCTGGATCAGCCTGGGCGAGTTCGACTTTTCTGCGGGTGGGCACGATCAGGCGATCCGACTCGATGACAACACCGGCGAGCCCACGAGCGTCGAGGTCCGACTGGGCATCGACGCGTTCCGGCTCACTCGCCTCGATCTCCCCGATGCAGCCGAGGACACCGGCAACGACTCCAGCGGTGGTCAGGGGTCCGATGCCGGCGACGAGGAGACCTCCGAGGCGCCAGACGAGAATGGGAACGAGAGCGAGAGCGACGGCGGATTCTCCGACGAAGACACCGGAGTCCTGCCGCCATTCGACGGCGAGGCCGAGTCAGGCTGCGGCTGCGCCACCCAAGGCGGGCGGGCGCCGCTCGGATTGGTGGTGATCGTGGCGAGTTCTGCAATGCGATCGCGTCGCCGCCGACGCTGATCACGTGAACGCGTACGGACGAGGCATCGCAGCGTAGCGTAGCGCGACCCGTTGCCATCAGGACGGGGCTGCGCGGAAGCGGCGCGGCCGCGCTACCATGACGCTGTCGCCTTGACCTCACCTGGCCCCACCCCCGAGTCGAGCAGCGATCTCGCCATGCTCGGCGGAACCCAGGAGGCTCCCTCGGATGCCGACACTGTGATCGGCACTTCGCAGTCGCCTCGCCGAGGCACCGCGCGGCGGGTCGAACGCGGTGACGGGATTGGGCGCTACGTCGTGCTCGGACGACTCGGCTCGGGCAGCATGGGCGTCGTCTACAGCGCCTATGATCCCGAGCTCGATCGCCGGGTCGCGATCAAGCTGCTGCGCTTCGAGTCCGACGAAGACGACGACCTCAGCCGTGCGGGCCTGTTGCGCGAGGCCCAGGCGATGGCCCGCATCACGCACCCCAACGTCGTGACCGTGCACGACGTGGGCACCGACGGTCGGCGCGTCTACGTCGCGATGGAGTTCATCGATGGGCAGACGCTACGGGTGTGGCTCGCGCGCCAGGCACGGCCATGGCGCGAGATCCTCGACGTCTTCGTACACGCGGCACGGGGACTCCAGGCCGCGCACCACCAGGGGCTGGTGCACCGCGACTTCAAGCCCGACAACGTCATGGTCGCTGCCGACGCGCGCGTGGTGGTGATGGACTTTGGGCTCGCGCAGGGCGAGCGAAAGCACGACGTCGCACCCGACGCGCTGCTGTCGTCCAGCCGCAGCATGGTCACAGCGCGCGTGACCGACACCGCCGGCGTTGCTGGCACGCCCGCCTACATGAGCCCCGAGCAGCTCGGCGGTACCGCAGCGGACGCGCGCAGCGATCAGTTCAGTTTTTGCGTCGCGTTGTTCGAGGCCATGTATGGCGTGCCGCCGTTCCGGCCCCAGCCGCTGCCAGCGCTCGCCTATGCTATCGCCACGGGCAAGATCCGCGAGGTGCCCGCCGGCAGTGCCGTACCGCAGTTCGTGCGCCGCGTGGTGCTGCGCGGATTGTCCGCCGAGCCCAACGATCGGTGGCCGTCGATCGGTGCGCTGCTCGACGCGCTCGACGATCGAACGCGGCGCCACCGTCGCACCCGCTTGACTGCTCTTGCGGCGACCGCAGGTGCGTGTGCCATCGCGGGCGCGACGTGGTGGTCGATACGGCCCCCCGAGCCGTGCAGTGGCGCCGCAACGCGACTGTCCGGCGTCTGGGACGACTCGGAGCGCGCGAAGATCGAGTCCGTCGTCGCCGCTCTCGATGCGCCCTGGGCCGCAACCACGCTCGCCGCGGTCACACAACACCTCGACGAGTACGCCCGCGCCTGGATCGACGCGCACACCGAGGCATGCCGCGCGACCACGGTCTACGGCGCCCAGTCGGCCGCGCTCATGGATCTGCGGATCGCCTGTCTCGAGCGCGCTCGCATGGATCTTCAAGCCACGTCCCAGCAGCTCGCGAACGCGGACCCGGACGTACTCGCGCGCGCCCACAGCCTCGCGGCCGCGCTGCCCGATCTCCTGGCCTGCGGCGACGTCGAGCGCTTGAACGACGAGGCCCTGCCGGCGCTCGATCCCGAGGACGCCGCCGAGCTCGACGCGGTGCAGCGTGCACTGGCGACGGCTCGTGCCGAATCGGTCGCGGGCCGCTATGCCAGCGCCGAGTCGAGCCTGCTCGCGCTTCGTGGACGCGTCGAAGCGATCGGCCAGTTGCCATTGCACGGGGAACACCGGCTCTTGCTCGCACGCGCGCTCGTGCAGCTCGGACGGCCGACCGAGGCCCGCGTCGACGGCGAGGAGGCACTGCGCTCCGCACTTGCGGCGGCGCGGCCGGAGCTCGCCAGGCGAGTAGCCCAGGAGCTCGTCAACATCGTCGCCAACGACGAGCGCAAGCCGGCGGAGGGTCTGATCTACGCCAACATCGCGCTCGGACTCGCCCAGCGCGATGGCCAGCCGCATGCGCTATCGGGGGCCCATGCGGCGCTGGGGCGTGCGCATGGCGTTGCCGGGTCGACCACCGCGGCGGAACAGCACCTGAGACGCGCGCTCGAGCTCGATCCCGCGGACGATCCCGTGCGGACCGCATGGTTGCAAGTGAGCCTTGCCGAGGAGGTACTGAATTCCGGGCGGTCACAGCTGAGCCTCGCCGTCCTGCGCGAGGCGGGCGCGACGATGGAAGCGGTACTGGGGCCGGAGCATCCCGATCTGGTGGTCTTTCACCAGAGCCTGGGCAACACGCTGTTTCGACTGGCACTTCACGCCGAGGCCGACGCTGAGTATCGGCGCGGGCTGGCGATCGCCACTGCGGCGTTCGGCGAGGATCATCCGTCGAGCATCGGTGCGCGACTGGGGCTGGCGACCCAGCTCGCAGTGGCCGATCGCCACGCCGAGGCGGAGATCGAATTCCGTGCCCTGCTCCTATCGGTCGAACGCACGATGGGCAGCACCAGCCCACGTGCTGCGCTCGTGCGGTCGAACCTAGCGGCCGTCCTCAACAGCGCGGATCGAGACCAGGAAGCCGAGGCCCAGAGCCGGCATGCTCTGGCGATCTACGCCACGACCCTTGGCGAGGATCATGTGGAGGCCGCCGCGGTGACGTCGACGCTGGGTCGCAGCCTCGCCGCGCAGGGCCGCCACGAGGAAGCGGTCACTGTGTTCCGGCGTTCCGTCGCGATGCGCGAGCGCGAACTCGGACCCAATCATCGCCAGGTCGGCAGGGAATTGCTCCGCCATGCGAGGTCGCTTGCCGCGATGGGCCGCTCCAGCGAAGCGGGCGCGCTGCTCGAGCGCGCGGTACAGATACTCGAGCAGCATCGAGAAACCACTGCATCCGAACTCGCCACCGCGCGGTTCGAGCTCGCGCTCACGGTCGCAAGTGTCGATCCGACGCGCGCCCGCTCACTCGTGGAGGCCGCTCTCGATGACCTTCCGCCCGAGGCGAAGATCCGCGCGCTTGCCTGGTTGGGCGAGCGCGGCGGCTAGCGTGCTGTTTTCTCAGGTGGCGTGGTTCGGCTCCGACGCGATTGTGTTTGGCGCGCGCAGAACCGCTCGTCGTCCCGGCCCATCGTCGGCTAGCGGCGCATCATGCCGTCGATCTGCTGGCGAAGATATTCGCTGATCTCGGCCTTGGGCGCGCTCCGCAGGCGCTGGAGCTCGAACACGATCTTGATCTCGCGATCGAACTTGAACAGCGCGGTCTTCTCGACCTCGAGGTGCATCTGCAGGTTCGTGCCGAGGTACTCGACGGTCACGTTGACGTCGGAGATGCCGAGCTGCTGGCTGAGCTGCGCGGGGGGCTGGAACGTGCCGGTGAAGCGCTGGCCCAGCGGCGCCGGCTCGAGCTCGTTGAGCCGGTAGTCGAGGCCGCCCAGCGCGTCGCGCAAGCGCTCGATATCGACGTTGCGCATGTTGATGTCGCTCTGCGCGTCGATGTCGAACGCCCAGTCGATGTCGACGTAGCCGCGCACCTCCCAGTGCACGTTCTTGCCGGAGTTCGACACGCCCGGGGGCACGCGCAGCGTGAACGGCAGCGGCAGCACCTCGTTCTTCTTCGCCTTCCACGGGCCCTGGCGCACGAGCATGCGATCCCAGACGTGGCCCTTACTCGGGCCTTTCTTGTGGAACTCGACGAGCTCGACGACGATCGATGCGACGCTCTCATCGTCCATCGCGGTGAACTCGACGAAGCCCTCGAGCTTGTCGTCGTTCTCGTACGTGTCGCGTGCCAGCGCGATGAGCAGTGCGCCGTTCTCGTTGCTGCCCTGGCGGCGATACGGGAAGTCGGCGGGCTTGGGCACCGCGCTGCCGCCGACGCCGATCGTCGCTCCGATCGCGGCCATGGAGCCCGACGCGGGGCCCGCGGACTGGGCCCCGGCTTGGGCCGGGAGGCTCGACTGCGCCGCCGCCTGCTGCGCGGCCTTGTGGGCCTCGATCATCGCGCGAAGCTGCCCGGACATCTCGCCGATGATCGTCGCGCCGCCGGTCCGCGGCCACGACGCCGCGAGCGGCACGTGACCGAGGAAGATCTGCTGGCCGGCCTGGATCGCGACCGGGACACCGCGCTGGAGCGCCACGCCATTGACCCACGTGCCGTTGCTCGATCCCCAGTCGCGGATCCACGCCGTGCCCTTCGCATCCAGCGTGATCTCGGCGTGGTGTCGCGAGATGCTCGCGTCGTTGCCGAGCAGCGTGCAGTAGGTGGGATCGCGCCCGACCATCACGCGCGGGTTGCTGAGGGCGTCGAGCGTGATGGATTGGGTGCCGAGCTGGAGCGTGAGCGTCATCGGTTAGCCGCCTTTACCGGAGGCCAGAGCATCGCACCCTAGCGCGCGCCGGGGGAAGGGGCACGCGTTCACGTCGAGTCGATCGCGCGGAGCACCGCGGCACCGCGACGGGCGATTTCTGCAATGCGATCGCGTCGCCGCCGACGCTGATCACCAGAACGCGTACGGACGAGGCGTCGCAGCTCGAATCGCGGCTCGCGGGAACCTCGAGGGGGGCATCGGCAACGCGGCCTGTTGGTGCTGCGCAAGCGACAGCGATCGACGTACGCAGGGGTACGTAGGGCCGCCGGACAGCGCTCGGTGCTGGCCTGATCAAGCCGTATGGTGCACTGGGGTCGTGGCCGGGACGGGGATGCAAACGATGCGGAACAATCATCAATACGCGCGAAGAACTCGAATGCCAGTGAGACTCGACGGCCGCGCCGCGCTGCTTGCGGTGCTCGCGATCGGATCCCTCGGCCTGGCGGCTCCGGCCGAGGCGGCCCAAAGCCCGGCGCATCCCGCCGACGACCGCGAGATGGGCGATGGCCTCGCCGACTACGAGGTTGCGGCCGCGGGGCTCGCCGCCGGTCGCGACCCCGTCGCGGCCGCGCGCGAAGACGAGATCACCGGCGAGCGCGAGCCGATGGCCGCGACCTGTGCCGATGGCGTCACCACCCTGGGCATCGACATCTCCAAGTGGCAAGGCGACGTCGACTGGACCAAGGTCGCCAATGGCGGGGTGAAATTCGCGTTCGTGCGGGTGTCCCACGGGCTCAACACGATCGATCAATGGTTCGATAGCAACTGGGCAGAGGCTCGTGCTGCGGGGCTGCACGTCGGTGTCTATCAGTACTTCGAGCCCGGTCAGAGCGCCACGGCCCAGGCCGATCTGCTGCTCGAGCGCATGGGCGCGCTGGGACCGGGCGATCTGCCGCCGGTGATCGACGTCGAAAGCCATGGCAATCTGCCCGCGGCGGAGGTCGCCGCGGCGGTCACCGAATGGGTCGCTCGGGTCGAAGGTGCAACTGGCGTCAAGCCTATCGTCTACACCGGTCGCTACTTCTGGCAGGACTACGTCAAGTCGGCCGCGTTTGCCGGTTACCCGCTGTGGATCGCTCACTACACCAACGCGTGCCCGAACTTGCCGTCGCAGTGGGCCGACTGGACCGTGCATCAATACACCGACAAGGGCGTGGTCAACGGGGTGTCGGGACCGACCGACACCAACCGCTTCAACGGTGACGAGGCCGCATTGCTCGCGTTTGCCAGCGGAAGCGACGGCGGTGGCGACGAGCCGCCGCCACCGGCCGCCGGCGGCTGCGGTGTGATCGCACCCGAAGGCGACACGATCATCGACAACGGTGAGGAATGCTATGTCCTGCAAGGTTCGGAGCAGTGGTGGCGCAACGTCGCCGGCGTCGGCATCGACAACGACGTGGTCTGGACGGGCACGACCAAGTCGACCAAGACCAACTCGGCCGAGGTCGCCTTCGAGTTCGAAGTGGCCGGGATCTACCGGCTCGAGGCGAACATTCCCAAGCCGCACAACACCACCAAGCAGGCGAAGTACAAGATCCAGCACGCCGGAGGTTTGGCGTCGGTGACCGTGAACCAGTCGACCAAGAACGGCTGGGTCAGCCTCGGGGATTACAGCTTCGATGCGGGCACGGGCCAGTCGGTGAGCCTCGCAGACCTCACCGGAGAGGCGAACTCACTGGGTCGCAAGGTGGTGTTCGATGCCTTCCGCCTGACGATGATCGGCCAAGGCGCACGCCAAGGCGGGGACGATGCGGGAGCAGGGCTGGGTGGAGTCGACTACGCGCGCGGTGATGGCGAGGCCAGCTGCGCGGTCGGAGGGCCCGGTGCGGGCGCCGGCTGGGCGTTCGGGGTGTTGTTGCTCGGGCTGTCCAGACGACGTCCACGGGGGTGAGGGACAGCCCCGGACCCATAAGTCGCGCAACGCCCCATCGACTCGCGAGCGCGAGGCGTTCGCGCCTCGTGCCAGTGCCGGCTACACTGCGCGTATGGATCGTTCTGCTGGTTGGGTATCGGGGCACTGCTTTGGATTGTTCACTGTCCTCGCGCTGGGGTGCGGCTCGCGGGTGGAGCCGCCCGGCGGCGCCGACAGCAGCTCGACCGGGACCGAGGGTGGTCCGGGCAATCCCAGCGACCCGACCTCGGATACCGGCGACCCGGGTGGCGGCATCGGCCTGTCGGTCAACCGGGATGTCGACATCCTGTTCGTGATCGACAACTCCGGTTCGATGGGTCGAACCCAGGGCCGCCTCGCGTCGAGCGCTCCGGCGCTCATCGAAGTGCTCGAGGATCCGGCGGTCGCTGCGAACTACCGCATCGGCATCACCACCACCGACAACGGCAACCCGTGGTGCGGGAGCACGTCACCCGAGGCCGGAAACCTCCAGCTGTCGAGCTGCCGCTCTCGCACCGGCGAGTTCGTCTTCAACGGCAATCCACCCGCGGACGCGACCGCAATCGCATGCACGGATGTCTGCGCCACCGACTCGCTCGAGATCGTTCCGACCACCACCGAGTTCGACAGCCAACCGCGCCCGCGCCCATGGCTGGAATCGAGTGAAGGGAAAACCAACCTCGCCAACGACGTGACGACCACGGAGGCGCTCCAATGCGCCGGACCGCAGGGCATCGCCGGTTGCGGTTTCGAGTCGCACCTCGAGTCGATGTACAAGGCCTTCTTGCGCATGCAAAACAGCGACGAGGAGGCGTACGGCTTCTTGCGCAGCAGCGCGGTGCTTTCCATCATCATTGTATCGGACGAGGTTGACTGCTCGTACAACAACGCCCACCAGAGCATCTTCTTGCCCGAGTCCGAGGGTGGCAACCCATCGGTGTTCTGGTCGGACCCCGACGCGTCCGCGCCGAGTTCGGCGGTGTGCTGGAACGCCGGCGTGCTCTGCGAGGGCAGCGGCACGCCCTACGACAGCTGCACATCCTCCAACAAGGACACCAGTGGCAACATCGGCGTCACCGACGATGAAGCGGTGCTGCATCCGGTGGCCCGCTATGCCGACTTCGTGCAGGCACTCGAGTCCACCAAGCAGCAGATCACCCCGAGCCAGGAGGTTCTCGTCCATCTGATCGCGGGTGTTCCCGACGGCTATGACGGCGAGCTGACGTACGCGAACTCCCTGGACCCGATCGATCAAGGTGACTTTGGGATCGGGCCGGGCTGCAGCTTCGATGACGGGGACCCGCAGACGCCACCGGTGAGCGCACGCCCGCCGGTGCGGATGCGCGAGTTCGCCGAGGCGTTCGAGGTCAGTGGGGTCCCGAACATCTACTCGATCTGCCAGGAGAGCTACTCGGACGCCGTCGAGGCGATCGCCAACACCATCGCCGATCAGCTCAGGCCGGCGTGCATGCCGAGCTGCGTGGCCGACACCGATCAGATCATGCCGGGCGTGCAGCCGCAATGCACGATGACCCAGGAAGCGCCCGATGTTGCCAGTGGCAGCGTGATCGAGACCACCGTCGAGCCCTGCCTCGCAGGTGGTGAGCTCGCCGGGGACCAAGACGTCTGCTACGTCGCGCTGGTGAGCGATCAGCTCTCGGACTTCTGCGCCGACGAGGGCTGGAACCTCGAGTTTCGCCTGGTACGCCGGCCGGGCGTGCCCGCACCAGGCGGCACCTTCGTGAGTGCCAACTGCGAGCTGTCGCAGAACAAGGCGATCGATTGCCCGAACCTGCCGTAGGCACCGCAGCCCTGGATCACTCGTCGGTTTCGTCGTCTCCGAAGAGCACACCCACCTGCAAGTGGATCGCGTCGAACGGTTCCGCGCGGACGAGGTCCCCGCGCTGCGCCGCCATCACCAGCAGGTAGCCGCCGGCTGTGAACCGGTGGACCGTCAGGGTCTCGGCCAGCGGATCGATGATCCAGTAGTGCGGGACTTGGTGGCGATGACAGGCGCGGAGCTTCTTCACGGTGTCGTTTCCCGCATTGCTCGGCGATAGGATCTCGCAGACCCAGTCGGGCCGGACTTGTACGGGAGCCTCCACCGGGAGCGCGGCGAGCTGCTCACGACGCCAGCCGCAGACGTCCGGTCGGTAGACCTGGTCGGGCGCGAGCTCGACCTCGGTCTCGGAAGCGAACCACCAGCCACCCGGCCCGCCCGATCCGCCCAGGCGCCGATTGAAGGGTCGCAGCAGCTGCGAGGTCGCGACCTGGGCCGCGCCGTGCTTCGCACTCGGCAGGGCCTTTTGCAGGAGCTCGCCGTCGACGATCTCGTGAAAGCGCTGTTCCTCGGGGATCGCGAGGAGATCCGCGACCGTGTGGCGCGCGGCAAGCGTCGAGACTGCCGGCATGCGCCCAAAGTTTATCCCGGGCCCGCTGTGGACGCCAGACGGACCGTCAGAAGCAGATGTCGCGCTGGCCGTCCGGCGTGGCGATGGCTTCACAGCGCAGCACCAGCGAATGAAAGTGCGGTGCCGTCGTCGGTCTGGAGTGCGACCGAGGCCAACGGTGCCTACTCTGGTCAACCGCCCTGCGGGGACGTCGCGTCAGGCGGCGCCGTCGACCCGATCGTGATCGAGGAGCTGACCACGGCGTCGTGGCCGTGGCCGCTCTCTACAGCAACACCAGATTCGCTCATTCGCTAGAGTCAGCGTTCGACCGCCCCGATGTCGCAGGCGGGGCCGACCGCTCGCGCCGCGCCTCGTTGGTCCGTCGTGAGCGGAAGATTGTCGAAGTCCGTGCAGCCAGCCGGGTTGCCTGCGTCTTGCGCCGGGCTGCCACCGGAGATCATCCGAGTCAGCGTCGGGCCGCCGTTCGGTGCCAGCGCGCCGAGTAGCGGATTGACGCCGACGAGGTCATTCGCGGTCGCGCCGGCGATGCTGCATCCCGCCGTGTTGCCGAAGATGTTGAAGCCGCCCGAGGTCACGGTGAACTGCGACGTCGAGCAGTCAGGCCCGGTGGTCGCCGTGTTGCCGTAGACGATCGAGTTGCGGATGTCGACGTTGATGGGGCCAAGGTACGGCTCGCGCAACCCCCATAGCCCTCCTCCTTCACTCGCCATCGGGCTAGTCGCCGCGTTGTCCACGATCGTCGAATTTGCGATCTCGAGGGTGTTGGTCGCGTTGTTCGTCCAGCCAAGATTGACCGCACCGCCGTACGCCGGCCCGGTGGCCGTGGTGACGTTGCCCGAAAGGGTGCTGTTGACGATGACCACGCGGCCCTCCGCCAAGTAGCCACCCGTATTCAACAGGACGGCGCCTCCCCTGGAACCGCCCGCACCCCCGTTCGCGAGGTTGCCGGACAAGGTGCTGTTGATGATCTCCAGTGTCGTCGATGTTTGACTGCAGCACCCGTTGACCTCGATCGCCCCCGCAAACGCGGGCAACCCCAAAGCACGATTGTCGTACATCGACGTATCGACGACGGTAGTCACGGTGTTCCCCACGCCCCCGGTCGTACTCACCGCACCCCCTCCGACGATGCCACTCGACAGTGCGGAGTTGCCATACAGCGCGGCCTGGTCGATGACGAATGGTGCCTGCTGCCCGGGAACATCGGAGAATCGATGCCAAATGCCGCCGCCGCGAGCCGCGTTGCCTAACTGATTACCAGCCGCTTGGGTCCTGGCAGTGTTGTTACGAATCGTGGTCCCCGCGCCCAACTCGACTTCGACACCGTACGAGTAGATACCGCCACCGTCGGCGATCCCATTGTCGATACGCGCTTGGTTGGCGGCGATCCGTGAATTCGACACGGCCAACAGGTTCCCTTCACCACTGATGTACACACCGCCGCCCTCCGCGCTCTGCGGGATCGCGAAGAACGAAAAAGTGCTTCCCCCGGTGAGCAATGCGGTGTTGCGGTGTACCGCCGATAGCCCGTCGATGAAGACGTCGGCGTCGACCGCGTAGATGCCACCACCGCGCGCGTCACAGGACGCGATGTTGTTGACCGTTACCGAGTTATCCGCGACCGTGCCGGAGTTGGTCAGCACCAACTCGCCCGCGCTGACATAGACGCCACCGCCCGAGGCCGTCGCCGATCCTGGCCCGGCTCGCACGGCGTTCCCGAAGACGGTCGTGCGATCGAGCAGGACATCGCCTTCGGCCTGGATCCCGCCACCGACGGGATCGATCCCCTGTGCGACATTGGCGCTGATCAGCGACTCATAGACCTCCAGCGAACCGACCGAGCGGATGCCCGCACCAGAACTCGCGGCACCGCCGGTGATCCGCAGCCCTCGCAGAACGACATTCGCCCCCACGTTGTCGATCACGCGACCGGCGGCGCCACCATCGATGGTGACGGTCGACCACGTGGTCGCCACGATGGTGAGATCGCGATCGATGACGACGTTCTCGACATAGACCCCCGGATTGACCTGTACGGTGGTGCACGACAGGTCGTTCTCCGCAGATTGGATCGTCGGGTGGCTAACCGGAACAATGCACGTCACCGCTACGGTGTCGCCGCCGGCGAACTCTGGATCGTCCTGGGCAGCGGCTCCGTCGTCGTCGTCGGACGCCGCGGCCGGATCATCCCCGATGTAAATTTCATCCGCGGAACCATCGTCGAGGCAGGCCGACAACGAGATCAGCGTGGCGCCCAGAACACATCGAAGCTGCGGTTGGAGGCTCATTAGACTAATGTCGCACGCGTCGGAGGGGCAACATGGTGCAGCTGCGCGATTTGCGCAACTTGTGCATGTTCAACCCTAGCAGCCCGTGGCGGAAAGAGAAAAGCGCGGGACCGGGAAGCCGCGAGTCTCGCGTGAGCCCGATCGCGATCGATTCGCCGACCACGCCAAGAACGCCGGCATCGAGGCGGTGGCGGGCCGCAGGGGCCGCAGACGAGCCCAGCATGCGACAAGCGTGTTCCCGAGCACGAATAGCGCGGCCAGGAGGGCCCGGAGGAGGTCGCGGCGACCTTGGAGACATCGTGGCTTTCCGACGCCGACGATCGACGATCGTGCGCATCAGCAGACTCAGGTTGAGACCGGCGACGAGTTCTCGGAGTTCTGCGCCCAGGAGGGCTGGAACCTCGAGTTCAGACTGGTGCGCCGGACGGGCGTGCCCGCGCCCGGAGGCACGGTGGTTTCCGTCGCTCAAAAGCAGATGTCGCGCTGGCCGTCCGGCGTCGCGATCGCCTCACAGCGCATCCCGGTTGGGCACGAGCCCGCGCCGCAATCGAGCGCACACACCCATCGCGCATCGGGCAAGCCGATGTCGAGACACGAGACCTCCGCGCCGTCGCCAGGCGCCGGAGCACAGTTGCTCGCATCTTCAGTGGCGACGCAGGCGGACCCGCAGTAACCACCCTCGCGGCTAGGAAACACGCAGAACTCGAGCGGTGCGCACTCGCTGACCGCACTGCATGCGGAGTACATCGACCCTGGCGCCTGCGGTCGTTCGCCCGGGTCGTCTGCGCCGTCCGTCGTATCCGCCTCGCCGGTGACGACCGCCGGACCGCACCCCACGCCGACGGCGAGCGCGAGGGTGCGGTGGGCACGGCGCAGCATCAACCCTTGGCCATCCCTCGCAACACGAACTGCAGGATCCCGCCGTGCCGCACGTACTCGACCTCGTTGGGCGTATCCACCCGACACACCACGTCGAACGCGATCACCGAACCGTCCGCACGCGTGGCGGTGACGCGCAGCTTCTTCTTGGGCGCGATCCCTTCGGCGATGCCGCGGATCTCGAACACCTCTTCGCCGGTGCAGCCCAGCGTCTGGGCGTCTTGTCCGTCCTCGAAACAAAGCGGCAGCACCCCCATCCCCACCAGGTTGCTGCGGTGGATCCGCTCGAAGCTCTTGGCGATCACGGCCCGCACGCCGAGTAGCATCGTGCCCTTGGCGGCCCAGTCGCGCGAGCTCCCGGTGCCATACTCGCTGCCGGCGAGCACCACCGTCGGGACCCCCGCCGCCTGATACTTCTGCGCGGCGTCGAAGATGCTCATCTGCTCGCCCGCGGGCAGCCACCGCGTCACGCCGCCCTCGACACCGGGCACCAGCGCGTTCTTCAGGCGAATGTTCGCGAACGTGCCGCGAATCATCACCTCGTGGTTTCCGCGCCGCGCCCCGTAGCTATTGAAGTCGACGGCCGCGACGCCCTTTTCCACCAGGTACTTCGCCGCAGGCGAGCCCTTGGCGATGTTGCCGGCCGGCGAGATGTGATCGGTGGTGATCGAATCGCCCAGGCTCGCCAGCACCCGCGCACCGACGATGTCGTGCATCGGACCGGGCTCGGCGGTCATGCCCTCGAAGTACGGCGGATGCCGCACGTAGGTCGAGTCCGGCTCCCACGCGAACAGCTCGCCGGTCGGGACCTCGAGTGCGCGCCAGCTGGTGTCACCGGCGAACACATCCGCGTACTGCTCGGCGTACATCTCGCGCCCGATGACCCGGCGCACGGTCTCGCGAACCTCGAGCGGCGTCGGCCAGATATCCTTGAGGTAGACGCTGTTGCCGTCGCTGTCGTGGCCCAACGGCTCGGTGGTCAGATCGACGCCCATGTGCCCCGACAACGCATGCGCGACGACCAGCGGCGGTGACGCCAGATAGTTCGCACGCACCTGCGCATGCACCCGACCCTCGAAGTTGCGATTGCCCGAAAGCACCGCCGCGACCAGCAGATCGCCCTGGGTGATCGCATTGCTGACCGAGGTCAGCAGCGGCCCCGAGTTGCCGATGCACGTGGTGCAGCCATAGCCCACCACGTGGAAACCCAGCGCCTCGAGGTACGGCGTCAGTCCGGCCTTGTCGAGATATTCGGTGACCACCTTGGAGCCCGGCGCCAGCGAGGTCTTGACCCACGGCTTGCGCGACAGCCCGGCCCTGACGGCATTGCGCGCGAGCAGACCCGCGGCGATCAACACGCTTGGGTTGCTGGTGTTGGTGCAGCTGGTGATCGCGGCGATCACCACCGCGCCATTGCTCAGCTCCCACGACGGCGCGCCATACGGTGCGGGCTCGTTGACGACCACCGCAGCATCGCCGTGGCGCTCTTTGGCGAGCACCTCGGTGAAGTTCGCCTTGACCGTGCCCAACCCCAGTCGATCCTGCGGCCGCTTGGGCCCCGCGAGCGAGGGCTCGACGGTCGACAGATCGAGCGCGAGCGTCGAGCTGAACACCGGATCGGGCGTGGCATCGGTGCGAAACAAACCTTGGGCCTTGCAGTAGGCCTCGACCAACGCCACCCGCGCCTCATCGCGATTGGTGAAGCGCAGATACGCGAGGGTCTCGTCGTCGACCGGAAAGAACCCGCAGGTCGCCCCGTACTCGGGCGCCATGTTGGCGATCGTGGCGCGGTCGGTCAGCGACAGGCTCGAGAGCCCAGGCCCGAAGAACTCGACGAACTTGTTGACCACCCCGTGCTTGCGCAGCATCTGCGTGACGGTGAGCACCAGATCGGTCGCGGTGGCGCCCTCGGGCAGCACGCCGTGGAACTTGAACCCGACCACCTGCGGGATCAGCATCGACATCGGCTGGCCGAGCATCGCGGCCTCGGCTTCGATGCCGCCCACGCCCCAGCCCAGCACCGCGAGGCCGTTGATCATGGTGGTGTGCGAGTCGGTGCCCACCACGGTGTCGGGATACGCCTGCGTGACCCCGCCGATCTCCTTGGTCCACACCGTCTGGGCAAGGAACTCCAGATTGACCTGGTGGCAGATGCCCGTGCCTGGCGGGACCGCGCGAAAGTTCGTCAGCGCGCCTTGGCCCCACCGCAAAAACGTGTAGCGCTCGCGGTTGCGCTGGTACTCCAGCGCCGTGTTCAAGCTCAGGGCGTTGCCGCGGCCAAAGTGGTCGACCTGCACCGAGTGATCGATCACGAGATCGACCGGCTCGAGCGGATTGATGCGCATCGGGTCGCCGCCCATCCGCTTGATCGCCTGGCGCATTGCCGCCAGATCGACGACCACCGGCACACCGGTGAAGTCCTGCAACAACACCCGCGCAGGGTGAAACCCGATCTCGTAGTCGGGCTCGGCCTGGGCGTCCCAGCTTGCCGCCGCCTTGACGTCGGCCGCGGTGACCGCCACGCCGTCTTCGTTGCGCAGCAGGTTTTCGACCAGCACCCTGAGCGAAAACGGCAGGCGATCCAGGTGGCCGACGCCGGCCTTGCGCAACGCGTCGAGCGCGAAGATCTCGTAGCGACGATCGCCAACGGTGAGGGTCTGACGGGCGCCAAAGGAATCGCGGTTGGACTGGCTCATGAGAGGCTCTTCAAGCTGCGCGCATCTTGCCGCGCGCGGACCCACCTTAGCAACGCCCAACTGCGTACCGCCGAGGTCCTGCGCCTGCGTGGGGGCCGCGCTATTGCGGCGCCCAGGTGCACACGGGCGCCGCGCAGATCATCCCCGACGGACAGTCGGCGAGCTCCGAGCAGGTGACGAAACAACGCAGCAGCATCGCCGCGGCGTCGGTGTACAGGCAGCCGATGCCCTCGGCGTCACCGTTGACGTCGGGCGGGCACTCGCTCGACGGTGAGTCCGGGGTCGAGCACGACGGCGCACACATCTGATTGGGCCCGTTGGTGACGCACGCGGCGGTGGGATCGGTGCAGTCTTGCGACGATTCGCACGGGCCGTAGGCATCGGGTCTAGCCGCGGTGCTTTCACCGGTGTCGACCGCAGTTGCCGTGCCGGTAGCGGTCGCGACGGTCGCGACCCCACTGATGGTGCCTTCACCGGTGGCGATCTCGTTGGGCACGCACTCGCGAGACAATCCGTCGTCGGCGAACTCGCCATAGCGCCGACCGCCGTCGCACTGCTTGTCGGGAAAACTGCAAAACCCGGTGGGCTCGCAGACGCCGGCAGCATCGCCGTTTTGGCAGGCGTCGTCGTCGTCGCAAGCGAAGGCCGGTGACTTGCACGCGGTCATGGCCGCCGCCACGATCGACATCGAGAGCCAGGCGCGGGCGCTTCGCCAACGCCCGGAAGCACCATCGAGAGGGACGCTCGCAGCCACGCTGAACGACAGGATGACTCATCTGCGCTGGGGTCGAAAGCGCCCAGACGAGGCCAACACGAGCCAGCTTCGTGGTAGTTTTCCGGGTCATGCGTGTCGATGTCGAGATGCACCCGATCCTGCAGCTGGGTGGTTTCGTGGCGCAGTGGCCCCATGTGCTGGGCGAAGCCGCATCGCCGCAGTGGCTAACCTCGCTGCTACGTCCACGTGCGGTGCTCGACGGGGACCCCCAGGCAGCACCGTGGCTGGCGCGGCTCGAGGGCAGCGATGAGATCGTTCGTGCGGCCGCACGCAAGCTGCTTCGCCACGGCGGCTACAAACCCTCGGGCCGAGGCAAGCCCGCCGCGGAGTACCTGCTCGCCGCCGCGCAGGACGGCACGCTGGGCTCGATCAACCTCGCGGTGGATCTGTGCAACGCCGTCTCGCTGCACGCGGGTTTGCCGATCAGCGTGGTCGATCTCGATCGCGCGCAGCCGCCGCTGCGGATCGGGATCGCCGCCCAAGACGCGAGCTACGTGTTCAACGCGACCGGACAGGAGATCAAGCTGACGGGATTGCTGTGCCTGCACGACGCCCAAGGGCCCTGCGCCAACGCCGTCAAGGACGCCCAGCGCACCAAGACCCAGGCCGATACGCAGCGCGTGCTGTGCATCGTATGGGGCACACGCGAGCTGGCCGCGCGGACCGAAGCGACGACCGCCGTGTATCTCGAGCTGAGCCACCGCGCGGGCGCTCAGATCTCGTCCGTCGAGTTCTGCATGGCGCCCTAAAAAGCGACTCACTCGGGCGGTTCGGCCTCGATGTTCGAGACCAGCAAGCGCCGCACGCTGACCTCGAGGTCGCCCTGGACCACGCGCATGATGCTGAGAAACTCACCGCTGGCGACGTGGAGTCGCTGCTTGAGTGCATCGCGCGCGTGCTGCAACAACGAGCGGCGGGCCTTTTCGATCCAGCGAAACGCGGTCGTCCGATGCACGCGATACAGCGCGCCGACCTGATCGATGTTGAGGCCGTGCAGCACCTGGTGGCGCAACAGGTTGCGCTCACGCGGCGTCAGCCGGCCGAACGCCGTCTGCAGCGCCTCTTTGAACTCGGTCTTGAAGACCCGCTGAAAGTAGTCGAGCTCGGGATCGTCCCCCGGGGCTGGGATGGCGCCCAGGGCCTCGGCCTCGAGCGGCACGACCTTGTTGCCGGCGTGCTGGCGCACGAGATCCACGATCATGCGCAGGGCTGTCACCCGCACCCAGCTGCGCAGATCACCGCGGCCGGCATAGTCCGCGATCTTGGGCCGACGCCCAACCGCGGCCACGAACAGCTTGCTGCGCACGAGCTGACGAAACTCGTCCTTGGCCAGGTTGATGTTGCCCGAGCGTGAGATCGCCAGATCGATGTCGCGACCGAACTCGGACTCGAAGGCCTCGAGTGCGATGGTCTCGCCGGCGGCACAACCGTACGCGAGGTAGAGATCCGCAGCGCGCAGGCGCCCGAGCGTTTCGGGGGTTGCGTCGGCGGGCAACACGGCGCCGAGCTGGGCCACGAACCCGTCGTCGGGGGCAGCAAAACTCCCGAGCGCGGCCTTGGCCTCCTCGACCAGGCCGGCGAGACGACCACCGAGGTCGGGCTCGGCCTCGAACGCGGCGCGACCTTCCGGGGGCAGTGCGCCCAGGAACGCGGCCGCGAGCACGGACTCCTCCACTGCGTTCAACGATAGCCCACCGCGGGGGTCGGATTCAATCGGGGCCGTGGGGCGACGTTTTGGGCCGAACGCGTGGGTTGGCGTCGCTTTGTCACGCGCACGACAGGCAGCCGTCGGCGCTCGAGCAGCTGGGGTCGTCGTCACCGGTCAACAGCGTGCAGAGCAGCACGTCGGTCGAGCAGTTGGTGCCGATCGACCAGTTGCCATCCTCGCACAGCAGCACGAACTCGCGTTCGAACGAGCACGACTGCGCTCCGTCGACCGCGCACGGGCCACTTTGTTCGCCGTAGATCAGCTGGTCGAACTTGTCGGTACACGCCACCGCGCCGCGAACCTCGTCGTCGCTGCAGGTCTCGCCCGTGCCGCAGCTGAGCGCCTCGGACCAGGTGCCGTCATCACACACCAGTACGGCGTTGCGCACCGCGTCCAGGCCCTCGCCGAAGCCACAGCGTGCGGGTTCACCGTCTTGGCAGAGCTCGGTCGCCCGCGGTGGATCGTCTGCGCCTTGCGCTGCGCAACCCGTCAGTGCGCCCCACAACACCCCACGACAGCATCGCCCCATCACGCGGCCAGGCTACGACGGCGCGATGGGTGGCGTCCTGGGCGATCGCATCGGCCGCGTCGCCCGTTCGAGGGGCCACCGCCCGGGCACAGCGGGTGCCCGGGTCCGGGCGGCGAGTCCCTGCAGCATGATTGTTTTGATAGTTATTATACCTGTGATAAGTTCGCAATGTGGTCCTTCGATCTGCCGGCTGTCTGATGGTCGCCGTCCTGGGCTGCGGACCGGTGCTCTCGGTTCCGGCCGCGGGGTCCGAGTCGGGTGATGCGACGTCGGGCACGACGGCGGTCGACGTGAGCGCGAGCGCGAGCGCGGGCGACGAGGTGACCGGGGTGCCGCCGTCGATGACGACGAGCGCGACCACTGACGCGACGACCACGACGAACGCTGGCAGCAGCGGTGAAGGCGACGACGATTCGGTGGGCTTCATTCAGGATCCCGACGGCGGCCCCGGCCAAGAGTGCGATGTGTGGGCGCAAAATTGTCCACCGGGTGAGAAGTGCATGCCGTGGGCGAACGACGGCGGCAACTCGTGGAACGCGACGCGATGCTCGCCGGTCGCCGTGGATCCCGGCGCGCCAGGCGATCCATGCACCGTGGTCGACTCGGGCGTCAGCGGCATTGATGACTGCGAACTCGCGGCGATGTGCTGGGACGTGGATCCCCGGACGAACATCGGCGAGTGCGTGGCCTTCTGTCAGGGCAACGAGGCGAACCCGACCTGCGAAGATCCGTGCAGCTTCTGCAATTTGACGAGCAGCGGCGTGCTGATCCTGTGCCTTCCGGTGTGCGATCCGATCGCGCAGGACTGCGACGAGGGCCAGGCGTGTTATCCCGTCGGCGACACGTTCGCGTGCGCGCCGGATGTCGGTGGAGAGCAAGGCGCCGTGGGTGATCCATGCGAGTTCTTCAACGTGTGCGATCCCGGGAATTTCTGCGCCAACGCCGAGTCCGTGCCCCAGTGCGAGGGCGCGAGTGGCTGCTGTGCGCCGCTGTGCGACGCCGCCGGTCCCGACACCTGCGACCTGCTGCTGCCTGGCACGAGCTGCGTGCCGTGGTTCCCCGAGGGCCAAGCACCAGGGCAGTGCGTGGGATCTGGGATCGTCGGAGCCTGCCTGGTGCCGGAGTGACGCGGTTCGCGTGGCTGCTGTTGATCGGGTGCGCGCCGAGCCGCGGCGTGGAGATTGCGGACACGACGGCAACCTCGCTGGATGGTTCGACGATGCCCGCCGCCACAGATCCAACGGGTGCGGACGCCAGTGCGACCACGCAACCCGAACCACCAGAGCCAACCGCGACCACGACTTCGAGCACAAGCACGAGCGACCAGTCCGACGGCGTGATCGTGATCGCGCCACCCGACGGTGGCAGCGGCGACGGTTGGTGCGACCTCTGGGCGCAGGACTGCCCGTCGGGCGAGAAGTGCATGCCGTGGGCGAACGACGGTGGGGGCTCGTGGAACGCGTTGCGCTGCGCGCCGATAGCCGAGGACCCCGGTGCGCCTGGTGAGGCGTGCACGGTGATCGGATCCGGCGTTAGCGGCATCGACGACTGCGAGTTCAGGGCGATGTGTTGGGACGTCGATCCGGAGACCGGGTTTGGCGTGTGCGTAGACTTCTGTCGCGGGAACGAGGCCCAGCCGCTGTGCGACGACCCGTGCAAGGCGTGCATCATTGGTTCCAGCGCCATTTTGGCGCTGTGCCTTCCGCGCTGCGATCCGCTCGCGCAGGCCTGCAATGCGGGACAGGGCTGCTATCCCATCGGCGACACCTTTCAATGCGCACCCGATGCCAGTGACGACGCTGGTGCGGTGGGCGACCCGTGCGAGTACCTCAACGTGTGCGATCCCGGGAATTTCTGCGCGGACATGGCGACCGTGCCCGGCTGCGAGGACGCGAGGGGGTGCTGCGCGTCGTTCTGCGATGTCAGCGTTCCGGACACCTGCGCGTTGGGGTTGCCAGGCACGAGCTGCGTGCCCTGGTATGCGCAGGGCCAAGCACCAGGGCAGTGCCTCGGACCCGGAGTCATCGGGGCCTGCCTGGTGCTGTGACGACGCCAACCGCGTCGGTCGCATCCAGCCTCCGCGCCGCAGGCTTTGCCGCGGGTCCGCGTCCGTGGCACGTTCACGCTCGCGGATGGAGTGCCCCGAGGAGAATGTGATCGTCGACTACGTCCGCGGCGACGTCGACGAGAGCATTCGCCGCGAGCTCGAGCTGCATCTCGACGAGTGCCCGGCGTGCCTGCAGGTCGTGGGCGAGATGGCGCGGATCTTCCAGCACGATCCCGATGTCGACGGACCGCTGCCGCATGGGCCTGACGGCCAGATGCCGGTCGACGGCCAAGATGGGACCTTCGGTGGCCTGACCTTGCTCGAGACCTCGCCCATGGGCGGGCCGTCGCGCGAGGGCGACGTGATCGGGCGCCTGCGCGAGGGCGCGAAGCTCGGTCGCTACGTGGTGCTGTCGCGGGTCGGGTCTGGCGGGATGGGCGTGGTGTTCTCGGCCTACGACCCCGAGCTCGACCGCAAGGTCGCGATCAAGTTGCTGCGCACCGCGCCCGGTGGCTCGGGCTCGAAAGAAATGGCCGACCAGCGCACCAGACTGCTGCGCGAGGCCCAGGCGATGGCCAAGCTCAGCCATCCCAACGTGATCACGGTGCACGACGTCGGCACGTTCGAGGGCCAGGTGTTCGTGGCCATGGAATTCATCGACGGCGGGACGTTGTCGATGTGGCTGCACGAAAAGCAGCGAACCTGGCGCGAGGTCCAGGCCGTCATGCTCGCGGCTGGCCGTGGCCTCGCTGCCGCGCACGCGGCGGGACTCGTGCATCGCGACTTCAAGCCCGACAACGTGCTGATGGGCAAAGACGGCGGCGTGCTCGTGACCGACTTCGGTCTCGCGCGGCCGGCGGCCGGCAAGACCGACGCCTTCGCCTCGGTCAGCACCATGCCGGGGACCCGCGCGCTCGGCCTCGCGCTCACGCAGACCGGCGCCATGGTCGGCACGCCGGCGTACATGGCACCCGAGCAACTCGCTGCCACGCGCACCGATGCCCTCACCGATCAGTTCAGCTTCAGCGTGGCGCTGTATGAGGGGCTCTACGGCGAACGCCCATTCGCGGGTCGCGTACTCGCCGAGCTGATCGCGAACGTCAGCGAGGGCAACGTCCGCCCAGCGCCACAGCGCACGGTGGTCCCGCGATGGGTGCGGCGGGCCTTGATGCGCGGTCTAGCGGTCGACCCCGAACAGCGTCACCCCTCGATGGAGGTGCTGCTCGCCGCGCTGGTCCGCAACCCTTGGCGGCGCTGGCAGCAGGTCGGGTTGATCGCGATTCCAACCGTACTCGTGGGCCTCGGTGTCACGGTCTACGAGCGCGAGCAGCCCCGCGCAGCGTCGTACTGCCAGGACGTCGCGGAGAAACTCGGTGGGGTCTGGGACGACGAGCGCCGCGACGAGATCGGAACGCGATTTTCCGCAACCGGACTGCCCTACGCGGCCGACACCCTGCGCTCGCTCGAGCGCAGACTCGACCTCTACGCGCAGACGTGGGTGAGCCTGCAGACCCAAGCCTGCCGCGACGAGGTCGAAGGCGCACGACCGCAAGCCGTGCTCGCGCTGCAAATGACCTGCCTCGAGCGGCGGCGGCTATCCCTGGGCGCACTCACCGATCTGCTGCTGGAAGCCGACCCCACCACGATCGAGCGGTCGATCGACGCAGCCAGGGCCCTGCCAGCGCTCGAGATCTGCGCCGACCTCGAGGTGCTCATGGCGCGTGAGAGCACCCAGGACGACGTCGATCCCGCCCAAGTCCTCGAGATCGATCAGGCGCTCGCACGGGCCAAGGCGCTGCGCGATGCCACTCGTTTCGGCGAGGCGCGCCGCGCTGCCGAGCCGCTGATCGCCGCGGCGGCCGCGGCCGGGTACACGCGC
>CANLQR010000021.1 GCA_947492135.1 Deltaproteobacteria bacterium
CTCGCGCGCGACGCCGGGGCGCGCCCGGCCGCGGCCGTCACCGCATTCGTCGAACGGGCGATCGAGGGCCGCAACAAGCGGATGGGCATGGGGCGGATCCAGTGATGCTTGAAGAGTCTCCCTCACGTCGACGACGGCGCGACGCTGCAGGGGTGCTGCACGATGTCTCGCGCGCACTTGGCACGACCCATCGAACGGTCAGGCACGCCCAAGACCCATCTTTGGCAACTTCGTGCGACATCACACTGGTTGAGCTGTCGCTCGCGGGACGATTACGCAACCAAGACGCAGCATGACACCCCCGCAATAAACCCAGGGCGCCTAGTCTGCGAGACTCCGAGCCCGCCCGTGCAAATCGCCCCGCCTATCCCGGAGAAGTTCTCGAAGCTCCCGCTTCCGACGCCACCGGTCGGCTATGGGTGGCTGCGTTTCATCCCCTTCCTCGCGGTGCATGTGCTGTGCTTCGCCGCGCTGTGGACGGGCGCGCGGCCGATCGACTGGGTCGTGTGCGGGGTGTTGTATTTCACCCGAGTGTTCGGCGTGATGGGTGGCTATCACCGGTACTTCTCGCACCGCACCTACAAGACCAGCCGTGTGTTCCAGTTCGTGCTCGCGCTGCTGGCCGAGAGCACCGGACAAAAAGGCGTGTTGTGGTGGGCCGCGCACCATCGCGACCACCACAAATTCTCCGACCTGCCGTGGGACGTGCACTCACCGGTACAAAAGGGCTTCTGGTATTCGCACGTGGGCTGGATCGCGGCCAACGGCACCGAGCACACCGACTTCGAGCGCGTCCGCGACTTCGCCCGCTATCCCGAGCTGCGCTGGCTCGATGCCCACTGGATGTACCCGCCGGTGCTGCTAGGCACCGCAGTGTGGTACCTGTTTGGCTGGTCGGGGCTGTTCGTTGGGTTCTTTCTGAGCACCGTGGGTGTGTGGCACGCGACCTTCCTGGTCAACTCTCTCGCGCATGTGATCGGCAAGCGTCGCTTCGACACCGGCGACACCAGCCGCAACAACTGGCTGATCGCCCTGTTCACGCTCGGGGAGGGTTGGCACAACAACCACCACCACTACATGGGTTCGACGCGCCAGGGTTTCTACTGGTGGGAGATCGACATCACCTACTACGTGCTGGTCGTGCTCAGCTGGTGCGGCATCGTGTGGGACCTGCGTCCGGTGCCCGAGCGGGCGTTGGCCGAGGGCCGGGCACGCGACGCCGCGGCAAAGCTCGCGAAGCGCTCGGCGCCCGCACCGGTGCTCGTCGAGCTCGCTCCGGTCGAGCTCGCTCCGGTCGCTCCGCACATCCCCTAGGGTTGCCGTGGATCTTGGTCGCTGTGCCAAGCCCGACGTCAGTTCGGCACCGCGCGCCAGAGTCTTCCGATCGGCGGCTCGTCGCTGGTCAGCGCCGTGGTGTCACAGCTGCCAAACGTGCTGGCGTAGAGATACCCATCGGTGCCCTGGGCCCACGCCGAGGCGTGCGCGAGATGGCCCAGCGCGACGTCGCTCACGACCGCGCCGGTGTCGCCTAGCGCGAGCCCGCGGACAAAGCCGAGGCAGAAGTCGCCGAACAACATGTGGCCCTCGAGTCGACCGTCGTAGGGGTCTTGGCCTACGGCCACGTGCTCGACGCCGACCCACGCCGCACGACTGACCGACGTGGTCACGAGGGCGTCCTGGTCGAGGTAGTCAAAGCCGCCTTCGTGCGGCCACTGAACCACCGGATCCGTCAGTCCCGCGCACGCGGTTGCCTGGGCGTTGCACTGGCCTTCGTGCAGCGCCCAGCCAAAGTTGGTGCCGAGGCGATCGAGCACGTTGATCTCTTCGAAAGCCTCGGCGCCGACGTCACCGATCCACAATCGCCCCGACGAATCCATGGCCCCGCGCCATGGCGATCGCAACCCCATGGCCGCAACGTCGTCGTGTGGTTCGGCCGCACCGACCCCGGGATTGTCCGGTGCCGGCTCGTGCCCGCCGCGGTCGGGGTCACGCGACGGCACGATGCGCACCACCGAACCCAAGGTGTCGTCCGCACTCTGGCCATTGCCGCGGACGTTCTTGTCGCCCAGCAACGCCCACATCACGCCGCTGGGCTCGAACCCCATCGCACCGATGTTGTGCCACGGGCGATCCGCCAGGATGTCGCCCGCGCGAAGGATCTCCACCGCGGTCGATGCCACGCCGTCGAGATCGTCGGCAGCGAACGTCAACCGCATGATTGCGCTGCTGGTGAGATCGATGCACATGCCGATATACACGTACCGATTGCGCATGAAGTCTGGATCGAGCGCGATCGAGATGAGGCCGCAGTCCAGCTCGGAGTACACCCCGGGCACGCGCAACGAACCCAGACTCGCAGCGTCATCACCGTCGATTCGCATGTGGTGGATGGTGCCGGCCTTGTCCAGCACCAGCAGTTCGTCGCTGTCGGGGATGAAGCGAAAGTCGGTGATCGCGGTCAGCGTCACGTCGGTGTCGATCGGTTCGAAGGCCAGACCGAAGTCGGGGTCTGGGCCAGGCGCCTCACCGCAGGCCAGCAGCACCAGTAGTCCCATCGCGATCCTCGTCATGGCGCGAGTCCCTCGATCCAGCGCCGCAGCGTCGCGATCGCGACCTCATCGCGCGTCGATGCGGCGACCGGCGGCATGCTGTCGACGTCGGGTGTATCGGCCTCGCCAGCGACGGCGAGAAACAACAGACTACGCTCGGGAGCACCCGGGACGATCCGAATCCCGCTGCCGCTGGCGCTGCCCACTGCCGGCTGGCCGATGATGTTCTCGAGCGCGACGGCGGGGCCGAGATCGAAGCTCGCGTTCTCCCCGTCGCCGCCGTGGTGGCAGTGCACGCAGTTGCCCACGAACCACCCCAGCACCCCGGCGGTCGCCGGATCCGGCGCATCGAGCTGCAACGGCCGCTGGGGCGCGCCCGCGAGCAACACGCCCAGACGATCAAAGCGCGAGAGTTCGTCGTCGTCACCATGACCGGCCTCGGCGAGTTGAAGCTCACTCACGCCAAGCAGCGGCACAGGGGCCGACTCGTGGCACTGGCGGCAGTTGAGCCGCGACGGCACCTGATAGACCCGGCCCGAGCCGAGTTCGATCGACTCCGGCTGATCCAGCGCAAGTTGCTGGGCATCGCTGGCGTCGTCGTTCCAGCGATACGCGACGTACTCCCAAGCACCGTCGTCGAGCGCGCGAATGGCTCGGGTCTCGATCGGCTGTCCCTCGATCGACAGTGTCTTCAAGGCGACGGCGCCGACTGGGAACTGCCAGCGCGCACGGTCACGATCGTCGATCACGTCTGCCGGCGGCAGCAGCAACAGCCGGTGTTTGTCCGCGCCGTCAACCCAGAGCTCATGGCCGACCTCGTAGGCAAGGCCCCCGCCCGCCGCATCGTCGCCCTGCGCGTGCGGATCGAGCGTGAGCTCGGACAACCAAGGTGGCCACTGCGTGGTCGGGTCCGTGATCGACGCCGGCACCGCACAGGCCGCCATCGACACGATGCACACGCTCGCAAACGATGCCACGACGTGCAGCGTCCGCTCGCACGCACGACCTCCCCAACCCGTGGTCCACCCCTTCATCACCCCAACCGAAACCCATCCCAACGGCCACCTAGCCGTCGTTGGGTCTGACACGCCCTTGCGCGATGTGCAAGTCTCGGTGATACTCGCAGTCGTTGGTTGGATAGCGATGGTCGCGACGGGTCGTTGTCGACACGTGTTTTTGGTTTTTCGTTGGCGGATCAAAGCGAGGTCGGCGTTGTTGCGCGATACAAGACGAGCGGTGGGGTTGGGACTATGGCTGGCTGCGGGCCTGCTAGGCGCCTGCGATGCGTCGTCCCCTGGCGACGCCGCAACCCTGCCCACATCCGGCGAGACTGGCTCCGACTCGGGCGCCACCGCGACCACCGGCGAACTCGCCTCGGACTGCGATGCGCCGATCGGCGAGGGCGCTTGTGCGCTCGAGACGATCTGCGAGGTCTACACCTGTGGCGGCAAGGACTCGCTGTACAACCACGATGGTTGCCCGCGGACCCAGTGCACCCTCGACGCCGAGTGCGACGACGGATGGCGTTGCTTTGCGTTGGTGCTGGAAGCCGCGTGCGTGACCGGGGAGCTCGCGTGCGAAGTCGGCGCGGATGCCTGCGAGTGCTCGCCGGTGACAGCCTGCGCCGGCAACGGCCGCGGCCACTGTCTTCCCGACTCGGTGTATCCGCCCGAGCAGGACTGCCAACCATTGCTGATGGGTTGCAGTGACGAGCTTGCGGCGTGGCATACCGCGATCGTCGCGACGCGCGACGACCACCAAGCCGGCGGCCGCAACGAGCTCGCCGCCCAGCTCACCGCGTGTGCACCGCTCGCGCTGCAGGCGGTGGTCGATTGCGGGACTCCGGTGTGCGAGGCGATCTGCGCCGCAGCACCGTGTTCTCACCCCGACGCCGACAGCTGCGTCGCGGCGTGTGAGGCCTCGATCGAGGGTGTCGGCGCGAGCGAGCTCGCAGCTTGGATCGCAGCCGTCGGCGCCCAACCAAGGGCGGCCTGCGACTGCAGCGCGTGCGAAGGCCTCGCGAGCAACCTCTGCGCGGGGACCTGGGGATGCGGCGGCTGATGCTCGGGATCGCCGCGCTGGGCGGGTGCGGATCCGAGCCGGCGTCGCAGTGTGACCGCGGCTGTGCGCCCGAGGCCCAGCCGGTGAATTCGACCGGCTACCACGGCGATGCGCGTCGCCTGGGTTGGAACGACCACGAGGTGGAGCTCGTGCCCTCGGCGATCAGCGAGCGTGGTCTCACGATCCGCTGGCAATCGCCCGTGCTCGATGCCGAGACGATCGATGGCGTCACCTACCCACCTCACCTGTACGCAGTCCCGTTGTGGGTCGACGAACTCGAGCGCGACGGCAGCTCGGCGCGGACGATCTTCGCCGCCACCAGCAACGGTTGGGTGTACGCCATCGAGGCGGACGAGCGCGGTTGCTCGCGCTGCGGTGCAGCGCCCGGCGACGTCCTGTGGGCGACACGGTTGGTCGACGCGGTGCCCGTGGGCGGCTTGGACGGCGGCATGCCGCTGGGCGTGCTGTCGACACCCGCGCTCGATCTCGAAGCCGGCCGCCTGTATGTCGCCGCCTTGGATCGCGCGCGCGGGTGGCTGGTCTTTGCGCTCGACGCGAGCGACGGCAGCGTCGTGACGGACTGGCCTGTGGCGCTCGATGACAGCGTGGTCTCGCCGCTCAACCTCAACGGCCCGGCCACCCTGCAGCCTGCCGAGCTGGTCTCGCAGCGCGGCGCGCTCGGTCTGTCTCCCGACGGCGATCGCCTCTACGTGCCCTTCGGCACCTACCGCGGCGACGGGGTCGGATGGTTGGTCGCGATCGACATCCCCACCGCGACGCCGAGCGCGGCGTTCTCGAGCGCGCCCTGGACCGAACAGAGCAGCAACGGCGGGATCTGGGGCGCAGGCGGCCCGACGATCGATGATGACGGCAACCTGTGGATCACCACCGGCAACGCTCCCGCGGCTTCGGCGATGGCGGCGGGCACCTGGGGAAACTCGCTGCTCCACCTCGACCCAGCGCTGCGCCTACTGGGTACCTACACGCCGTTCAACTATTGCTGGCTCGATTTTTCCAACATGGATCTGGCCTCGAGCACACCGCTGCTGCTCCCGACGCTACCGGGCTCTCCGACGCCGAACACGGTCGCGTTCGGCGGCAAGCAGGGCAATGTCTACCTGGTCGACCGCGACGCGCTGACCCCTGCTGGGGTCGCTCGCCCGGCGTGCAGCGACGCGGCCCAAGCCGATCGTTCGCTGCTGCCACCAGACGACCAGCCGCAGTTCGGCACTCGCGGGCCGCTCAACGTGTTCGGACCCTACAGCGAGCTGTTCGGCCAGCTCGACTACGCCAAGATGCGCAGCCGACTCGCCTACGCCGAGCTGCGGGGTCAACGGTGGTTGTTCGCCGCTGGCGCAACCAAGGCCAGCGAGGACTCGGAGCAGAGCATCCCACCCGCGGTCGCCAAGCTCCGCGTCGTCGCAGGGTCCGAGGCCCCGGCGTATCTCGAGATCGACGCGTTCGCCGACGCGGTCGCGTTCGTGAACCCTGGCTCGCCCTCGGTGTCCAGCAACGCCGATGGCGCCGGCGTGGTCTGGGTCCTCGACGAGAACGCCCCGCGCACGGCATCTCTGCTCGATCCCGCGACGCCGGGTCCGATCCTCTATGCATTCGATGCCGACACGTTGGCGTTGCTGTGGCGTAGCGAGGCCGGTGCGCTGGCGCGCGGCGGCAAGTACGGCACGCCGCTGGTCGCCCACGGTCGCGTCGTCGTTGGCACCGATCGGATCGTCGCACTGGGTCTGCCATAAATCCCGTTGCAATGGCCGCCCGACCGCGCTAGGTTGTTCGAGTTGGAGTTGGGTTTGATATGAAAAAGCTATCCTCGTTGGCACCTCTTGCGATTGCATTGGCCTCGTCCGCGCCCCGTGAGGCCGACGCATGTGGCGGAACATTCTGCGACGCAGGACCCAACGCGATGCCGGTCGACCAGACCGGAGAGAACATCCTGTTCGCGATGGGCGACGGCTACACCGAGGCGCACATCCAGATCCAGTACGACCCCACCACCGAAGCCAGTCAGTTCGCGTGGGTCGTGCCGCTGACCCTCGTGCCGACCTTCTCGGTCGGGTCGCAGCGACTGTTCGACAACGTACTGGCCGGAACCGTCCCCGCCTACGGGTTCAATTTTCAGTTCGACGATTGCGGCGGAGACGCATCTGACTCCAACGCGGGCGGTAGCGATCCGACCGGCGCCGGCGACGGTGGCGAAACCGGCAGTGACACTGGCCCCACGGTGGTGTTGGAGCAGACCGTCGGCGCGTTCGACATCACGGTGCTCTCGGGCGGTACAGCCGACGAGGTCATGGATTGGCTCGGGGCCAACGGCTACCAGCAGGATCCCAACGCAGAGCCGATTCTCGCCGAGTATCTCGCCGAGAACTACCTGTTCGCGGCGTTCAAGCTGACCAACGGTGCCGACACCGCCGAGATCCATCCGATCACCCTACGCTTCGAGACCGAGGAGGCCTGCGTCCCGCTGCGACTGACCCGGATCGCCGCAGTCGAGGACATGGAGGTGCGCACGTTCTTCCTCGCCGACTCGCGCGTGGTGCCGCAGAACTACAAACACGTCGTGATCAACCCGGTCAAACTCGACTGGCCCAACTTCGCCGCGAACTACAAAGAGGTGATCACGCTGGCCGTCGATGCCTTTGGCGCCGAGGGCAAGGCCTTCGTCACCGAATACGCAGGCACCAGCCAAGTCGTCGCTGCCGATGGGATCTTCAGCGACTCGTGGGACTCGGCCGCGTTTGCGAACCTGCCCGTGGTCGACGTCGTCGACACGCTCTACGCCCAGGGGCTTGGGGCTTGCGACGACTTCGATGGGCAGTGCAGCTTCACCCACGCCCTGTTGCCGGGCCTGCTCGCGAGCTTCTTGCCGGTGCCAGACGGTGTCGACTCCACCGAGTTCTATGCGTGCCTGACCTGCTTCGAGGACCAGATCGACCTCGAGGCGTGGGGTGACGGCACAGCCTTCGCGGCGGCGATGGAGCAGCGGATCGTCGAGCCTGGGCGCCACGCCCGCGACCTTCTCGCGCTGTTTCCCACGCTGACCCGCATGTACACGACCATCTCGCCGGCCGAGATGACCGCGGATCCATTCTTCTGGGAGAACCCCAAGCTACCCGAGGTCGATCTCACGCAGTCGCTCGCGACCCGACGGATCTTGTGCAACGGCGACGCGCTGTGGACGTTGCCCGACGGCCGCGAGGTCTACGTGCCCAACGACGGCAGCTGGCCGGTGATCAACGAAGAGATGCCGTGGGAGCAGGAAGTCGCCGAGATGCCGAACAGCGGCGCTCCGTTGTCGCTGGTCGACAACGGCACGCTGATCGACACGCAGGTTGCGGCCTACAACTGCGCGTTGGGTTGGCCGGCAAACCTGTGCGGCTCTGGAGCCGACGGCGGCACCGGCGGGCCAAGCTCCGAGACCGGAGGACCGAGCACTTCCGATACGTTGGGGGGCAGCGGCGAGGAGTCCGGGGGTTCCGGTTCCGCCGGCCTCGAAGACGGCGGGTCCGGCTGCGGCTGCACGACCGATTCGCGCGGGCCGATGGGCGCACTGTGGGCGCTGGCCTTGGTCGCAGTGCGGCGACGCCAACGCTCACACTCGATCTAGCGGCATCAAATACAGACGGCGGCACCGATCGCGTTGGCGCAGACGCTCGGGTCGCCGGCTGCCGCCTCGCAAAAGTGCTCGCGGCACTCGAAGAAATTGCCCGCCTCGATGGGGCTGCCGTTTTGTGGCAGTGCCTCGGCCTCCATCATGCAGGCCTCCTCCGACGCGACGTGATCCTCACCCCACTTCGCGTGGTACTCGTCGTGACAGTTCGCGAGCATGCAGCCGCAGTAGGCGACGATCGGATCGCTGCCGTCGGTGTCGACACTGTGGTCGTCGCCACCGTGGTCGCCGCTGCTGGAGCTCGCGCCGTGGTCGCTATCCGCGGTGGTCTCGGCGACGTGGTCGTGGTCGCCACCGCTGGAGGTCCCGGGAGTCGTCGCGCTCGAAGTTCCCGCAGACGCCTCCGCGCCGTGATCGTCATCGTGATCGTGGTCGGTCGTGACTCCGGTGTCACCGGAGTCATCGGACTTGCACGCGAACACCAACAGAAGGCCGACAGTGAGGCCGCGAACGCGAGAATGCATGAGCGTGAAGCTGCCCGACCCTCGGCTGGGAGGTCAAGGCGTGGCCCGCGGCTGAGGTGTGGTGGATTTTCACACCCCCGCGGCGCGTCAGGGAGAGGTCAGGGCTCGAGCCAGAACACGGTGATCCCCTCGGCTTCGTCGCGGAACGCCGGGAGGATCGCCAGCCGCTGGCGCCGCGCCTCGTCGATACCGGTCAAAGGGCCACCATCAGGTGCAACGAGGTAGCGGGTGCCGTGCCGGCGTAGCGCCACCACACCGCGACCCTGCGGGAGCATCCGCGCCGCCCGCGAGGTGCGATTGTGCTCGGCCGGGAAGAAGCTCGAGTAGCCGTTCACCAGCGGGTGGCGGTGCTCGAGTCCCAGGACCATCGCGGCCGCGGTGTCCTCGTGGTCGCACACCTCGGCGGTCGCGGCGAACGGGATCCAGGCGATCGCGGCGCCAGGCTCGGCCTCGTCACGCAACCACCGGACCCACGCGGCGTCGGGATCAGGCAGCGGAGTCCACCGCGGTGGCGGCGGCACCAGCTCGACGAGCATCACGACCGCACACGCGATCACCAACCACGGACGGCGGCGCAGCGCGCGGACGCGGACCTGTAGCGCCCGAAGGCCGAGCACCGCGAGCACCACGACACCGAGCTGCGCGAGCACGACCGCGCGGAACACCGCACGGATCTGCCCATATCCCGGCACGTGATCGGCGAGCCACTCGCTGGGTTCGAAGCCAAGGACCTGGATCCGCGAGGCGAACGCCAGGATCAACGCACCTGCGACGAGCGTCATCAGCATCGCGGCCTGCCGACGCGAGCGTCGCCGCGAGAGGCCCACCGCGAGTCCGACGGCGGCCATCGCCACCCGCACCACGCCAGGTACGAACGCACGGTCCCCGGGTCGCTCGGCGACCATCGACGCAGGCAGTGGCAGCAGCTCCGGCCACGGGGTTCGCAGCAGCGCCGCGGGCCGAGCCCCACCGCGATCCTGACTGCGATCGTCGCGGCGCAGGCCCAGCGCATCGAGCGTGGCACGCTGCGGCAGCACCACCGGGGCCGCACCTGCCGCGGCGATCGTGATCGCCAGCACCGCCTGCGTCAGCGTGCGCAGGCCGAAATGATCGGCTCGCAAGAACCAAGCCGCGCACGGGATCACCAGCAGCGCAGTCGCGAGCGCGAGCTGCCCGCAGCACGCGATGCTCACCGCCGTTGCCAGGCCGAGTTCGGCGGCCGCCCGCCAGCCTCCCCGAGGACCGCGCGCGCGGAGCAAGTCGACCGCTGCTGTCAGCATCCACACCATCGGCCACAGCACCACCAGCGGTAGCACCCCTAGCTCTTGGTGCACGAACGGCAACATCGACGCGATGGCCCCGCCGACCGTCGCGAGTGGATGTCCCGCGCGCAGGCGTAGCAGCCATCGACGCACGAACCATCCATTGGCGACCAGCGTGGCGACCAGCGCGAGGTTGATGCATGCCGCCAGCGGCAGACCCACGGCGTGGGCGGGCCACGTCATCAGCGCAAGAAACGGCATCGACTCGGACAACGCGAAGGCCCCCGCGGTGGGGTGAAAAATCGGGGCGTCCCAGTAGCCCGCGCCGAACTCGTCGATCCGTGAGTGGCCCCAACCGATCGCCCATGCCAAGGCGAACGGCACGGTGTCACACGGCTCTGTGCCCGCTGCGATCTCACGGCTGAGCTGGCCCATCGGTGGGCGCAGCACCAGGGTGCTGATCGCGAGGTAGCCCACGCCGACCGCGAACCCGCGCGTACCCGGCTCGCTGGGTCTCCCCACCGGGCACACGATAGCAAGGAGCCGCGGTTTGCGTAGGCCTGCTGCGGACGAGCGACTAAAGCCGGACAGCGGCGGCTCCGATCTTCCTGGTCACCGCTGGTCACCGCTGGTCACCGCTGGTCACCGAGGCTGCGGGTACTTCGAGAGCTTGTACTGCAGCGTCCGGCGATGGATGCCGAGCACCCGAGCAGCCTTCGAGATGTTGCCACCGCATTCCCGCAGGACGCGCTCGATGTGCTCCCACTCGATCCGCGCCAGCGACGGTGTCTCGAGCTGCAGGTCGGCTTCGTCGGACTCACTGCCGTCGCGCTCGAAGGCCGAGAGAATACGGTCGGCGTCGCAGGGCTTCACCAGGTAGTCGCGCGCGCCAAGCCGGATCGCCTCGACCGTGGTCGCGATGCTGAAAAATCCCGTGAGGATGACGATGGACGCATCGCGATGGAGCTCCAGTAACTCGCGAAGCACCCGAAGGCCGTGAATGCCGGGCATTCGGAGGTCGACGATGGCGCGTTCGATCGTCCGCTGCGCGGCGATGGCCAGCGCGCCGTCGTGGTCGGCGGCTTGCCACACCTCGATGCCACGATCGGCGAGCGCACGGGCGAGCCGCTCGCGGAACCGGTCGTCATCGTCCACCAACAGGATCGGCGGGCTCATTGCGGCGCACCTCCTTGGAGGGCGAGTTGCGGCAGCGTCAAGATCGCCTCGGTACCACGCGACTCTCGGCGTCGCAGCACCAGGCTTCCGCCGAGGCTCTCGGCATACGAGCGCGCGATGAACAAGCCCAGGCCCAGGCCGGCACCGGGCTCTTTGGTCGTGTAGAAGGGCTCGCCGGCGCGCTCGAGGTCCTCTGGGCCCAGGCCGGGGCCGCCATCGCGCACCGTCAGCGTCAGCGAGGCGGGCGCCGCGACGAGATCGATCTCGACCGGCCCATCGTCGGGCGACGATGCGTCGAGTGCATTTTTCACCAGCGTCGCGACCGCGCGCGCAACCCCCTCGCGCGGACAGTGGATCACCGCATCGCGGGGGTTCGCGGTGCAACGCACGCGGCCTGCGAGTTCGGCGTTGAAGCGGCCGAGGATCGCGTCGAAGAGTTCAGTGACCGCAACGCTTGCGACCCGAAGATCCTCGAGCGGGGTCTGGGCGGCCATGCCGCCGATGATCAAGCGGCAGCGCTCGACCTCGGCGGCGATCAGCCGCGCGTCAGCGATGGTGTCGCCGCCGACGGCGCCGCGCAGCAGCGCGAGTTCCAGCTCACGGGCGGCAACCGCAATCGTCCCCAGCGGGGTGCCCAGTTCGTGGGCGGCGCCGGCGGCCAGCGCCGCGAGCGAGGCCAAGCGCGCTCGCGAGGCATCCCGCTCGCGCAACTGGGCGATCTGCTCGCGCTGCGCTGCAATCGTCAGAGAAATCTTGCGCACAAAATAGGCGATCACCGCGGCGGCCAACGCAAAGGCGATCCACATGCCGCGCAGGTGGCCAGCAAGCATCGCGGTGTGTCCCGCGTGACCGGTGTGGCCCGCGTGCTCCCCGTCGCCCTCCGGCAAGAGAAACAGCGACGCGAACCCCAGGGCCGACAACATCGTGATCCACGCGGTCGATCGGGTCTCGAGCACCATTGCCGCGAGGACGATCTGCACGATGTAGAAAATCGTGAATGGATTCGTAGGGCCGCCCGACGCGGCAAGCAGGCCTGTCAGCCCGAGCGTGTCGAGCGTGAGCACGGCGACCGTGAGTCTCGCGGCCTGGACGCGTACATCCTGGCGAGCCAGCCAGGCCATCAACACCAGGTTGGACAGCACGACCACCGCGACAATCGGAGCCACGATCAACCAGGGAATTGCGGCGCCTAGCTCGCGATCGTAGAGCACCAGCGCGAGCAGTTGGCTCGCGATTGCGAGCCAACGCAGCCGTACGAGCCACGGGAGTGTCGCGCGCGATTCGATCCCTCCAGACACGTCCGGGGAGTGCCTGCGCGCGGCCGGTGTGTCAAGAACCGGAGCCGTCATCATCCTCCATGCGAAAAACCACCACACCTCGCCGCGAACGTTGCAGCCACGCCGACACCAGACCGTGCTATCCCGTTTCAGGTGCGAACCGGAAACTCGTCGAGACGAAGGCGAGCCACGCGCGGTGTCCTCCTCGGACTGCTGTTGGGCCTGTCCATGGGCTCGTGCGAACGCGATGGCGATGGCGAGGCGCCATGGATGCCCGATCCTCAGCTGTGCGAGTCCCCCGAGGCACTGTCCGTCTTCGAGCGTCGCATCGCGCCGCTGCTCGCGGACGACGACCCGTCGACCTGCAATCAGTGTCACCTTGCCGGCGTCGATCTCGGGCTATTCGCCCAGGCCGACGAGTGCCAGACCATGGCGTGCATGGTCGACGAGGGCATCGTCGATCTCGACAGCCCCGACGACAGCCTGGTGCTGTCCTGGATCGAGCGCGCCACGCCCGAGAGTTCGCTGATCACCGCCAGCGTCATCGAGGACGAGCGCGATGGCGTGCTGGAGTGGATCCACTATCACGCCTCGTGTCCCGAGGCTTGTCCCGAGTTCGAGAGTCCGTGCGGCGCGGGTCCGCTGGCGGGAGAATGTGAGATCCCCGCGAGCGGCCATGATCTGCCGGCGCGGCCATTCGACGATCCGGGCGACTGCAGCGATCGCACGCTCGAGCTCGCGTTTGCCGAGCAGGTCTACTCGTGGCGCGGTCGCTGCTATCCCTGCCACTTCAGCGACCAGGACGGCGGTCCCGAAGACGCGCCGCGGTGGATCGTCGAGGGTGATTGCAATGCCGCGTCGCTCGCGACGATGCGCCATGTCATCAACGATGGCCTGATCGACATCGACTCCCCGCAACAAAGCCTGCTGCTGCGCAAGCCCCTCGCCGAGGACGCCGGCGGCGTCGAGCACGGCGGCTCCGACAAGTTCCTCGACACCAACGATAGCGCCTACCGCGACTACCTGGCTTGGATCGAAAGATACGCCCGATGCACGACCGACGCCCGATGAGCCGTCCACCCGCGTTTGCGCCCTGACGCACTGCATCCTTCGATCCCGCGATCCCTCACACGGTCGTGTTGCCGAGGCGTGCTAAGGACGCGGCACCATGTGTGGCTTCGTCGGTATCGTCGCGTCCACCCAAGTCGCTCCCGAGCTCCACATCGCACTGCAGGCGCTGCAGCACCGTGGTCAGGACTGCGCTGGTATCGCCACGATGCGAGCCGACGGCCACGAGTTCTTCGCGCATCGCGGACTCGGGCAGGTGCCCCAGGCAATCCCCGCTGAGGCGCTCGCGACCCTCGACGGTCCGCTGGGCATCGGCCACGTCCGCTACCCGACCATCGGCCGCGGCCTGCTCCGCGACGCCCAGCCGTTCTTCTTCCGCCAGCCCGGCGTGTTGATGGCGCACAACGGCAACGTCACCAACTATCAAGAGCTACGCGACTCGTTGCGCGAGCGATCGATCCACCTGTTGTCGCAGTGCGACGTCGAGCCGGTGATGTGCGAGTTCGCCGACGCGCTCAACCTGGCGCGACGCACGGCCCACACCATCGACGACGCGATGCAGGCATTGCGCGAGGTCAGGCGCAGGGTCCAAGGCAGCTACTCGATCGTCGCGGGGCTCATGCTCGACGGACGTCCGACGTTGATGGTGTTTCGCGACCCTAACGGGATCCGTCCGGCGGTCCTCGGGCAACGCGGCAGCGGCGAGGAGCGGGCGTGGATCTGCGCCAGCGAGACCGTCGCACTCGATGTTCTGGGCTTCGAGCGAGTCGAAGAGCCGAGCCCCGGCGAAGCGTTGTTCCTGCGCGCCGGCGATCCGCCGATTCGCCACGCGATCGACCAGGCCCAGCGGGCGCCCTGCGTATTCGAGCACATCTACTTCGCGCGACCCGACTCGATGATCGACGAACGCGGCGTGTATCAGTCGCGGCTCGCGCTGGGCCAAGCGCTCGCCGAGCGGATCGCCAGCAAGGGCATCGCGGCCGACGTCGTCGTCCCGGTGCCCGACACCGCGCGGCCGGCTGCGGCGGCGATCGCCGAGGCGCTCGGACTGCCCGTGCGCGAGGGTTTCATCAAGAACCGCTATAGCGGCCGGACGTTCATCATGCCCGACGCGCTGACCCGGATTTCGGCGTTGCGGCTCAAGCTGAACCCGCTGCGCTCCGAGATCGTCGGCCGACGGGTGTTGCTCGTGGATGACTCGATCGTCCGCGGCACCACGCTCAAGCGGGTCAACGCCCTGCTGCGCGACGCCGGAGCAGCCGAGGTCCACCTGGCGATCCACGCGCCGCCAGTGCTGCATCCCTGCTTCTACGGCATCGACATGTCGACCGAAGAGGAACTCTTCGCACGCCGCTTCCCCGGCGACCTCGACGCGCTCGAGCAGCAGGCCGCCGCCGCCCTCGAGGTCGAATCACTCACGTACCTGCCGATCGAGGCGATGAATCGCGCGCTGCCGGGACCGCGCTGCGCCGCCTGCTTCGACGGCCGCTATCCCCAGCAGGTCGACCGCGACCAGCGGCAGAGCATCGTCGAAGATCGCCGCCAGCGCGATTAGTCCGCGGCCGCCAGCCCTACCAGCCCCGCTGGCCCCGCCATCAGTGCTGCGCCTGGGCTCGTGCTAGCCTCCTCGACTTGGCTGGGTCGCCTGCGTCGCGCCGCGTTGCCCTCCCGCTGCTCTTGCTCGGGTTCGGGCTCGGGCTCGCCTGCACGCCGCGCTGTGGCTGCGACACGGAGCACGGGCGACCCGGGGCGATCGACAACCGGGACTTCGGCGATGCGGTGATCGCCGACCCGCAGTGGTCGGTCTCGGTCGGCGAAGGCGGTGGGATTCGCGTGCGCTACAACCACGTCGACGTGATTGTCGGCGGTCTGGCCTTCGCCGGCGGCAGCGGTCCGCTCGTCGCGACCCCCGCGCCCACGGTTTTCGACGGCGACGAGGTGGGGTTTTCCAGCGAAGTGCTGGCACTGCGCGTCCGCGTCCGCGGAGCCTCCCGACCCGAACCCAACGGCGTCGCTGTCGAGTACGTCTTCGAGGCCGACGCCGACGTGGATGACGTCCTCGGAGGTGGTCTCGAGTTCACGCTCCGCAACGAGCCTCGGGTCTTCGGCAAGCGCGCGGCCGATCCGGTCATGCTCGACGACGACAAGGGGTTCGTCTGGGACACGGGTCGCGGCGAGCTGCGGTTCGAGTTCGACACGCCGTTGGCCAAGGTGGCGTTCGTGCCCCGTGGTTCCGGCGGCGTCATGCGTTGCGGCTTCTACGCCGACGAACTCGAGGCCGGTACGCGGACGATCCGCCTGCGCGTCCGGCTTCCGGACGGCGGCATCCACCGCCGCTCCGTGTTCGCGTCGTACGCCGCACCCGACCCGGGCTGGCACGCGGACACCATGCCGTGGACGGACGTGCCGGTGGATCTATCGTTCCTCAACGCCGACGATCGGCCCGCGGGTCGCCACGGACCGGTGCGCGTCGAAGGTGAAGGCTTCGTGCGTGGCGACGGCGCGCCCTTGCGCCTGTGGGGCACCAACGTCGTCGGCTACGCGATTTTTTCGCAGGATGATGCCGCGATCGTTGCACAAGCGCGGCGACTCGCCGCGTTCGGCTTCAACCTGGTGCGGCTCCACCACCACGACTCCGTGTGGGTTCGCCACAACGTGTTCGGCAAGCGCGCTCGGGGCACCAGAGTCCTCGACGTCGAGGCGCTCGAGCGGCTGGATCGATGGGTCGCCGCGCTGCAAGCCGAAGGGATCTACGTGTGGCTCGACTTGCACGTGGGTCGCACCTTCACAAGCGAGGACGGCGTCGACGCCTTCGACGAACTCGAGCGGGGAGACCCCCGCGGCTTCAATTTCGTGAACCCGTCGATTGTCGCGCACATGAAGGAGTTCGCGCGAGCGTACCTCGAGCACGAGAATCATCTCACGCACCGACGATACGGGGACGACCCGGGCATCCTCGGCGTTCTGGTGACGAACGAGAACGATATCGTCCATCACTTCGGCAACCGGATGGCCGCCAAGGAGCGTCGGCCGCGACACCAGGGCTGGCTCGACGATCAGGTCGACCTGGCGGCCGCACGCACGGGCCTCGACGTCCCGCGACCCATCGAGCCGTGGAAGCTGGGGGAAACCAAGATCGTGCTCGCCGACATCGAAGCCGGTTTCTTTCTCGATGCGATCGGCGATCTGCGATCCGCGGGCTACCGGGGCCCGATCGCCACGACCCAGCTGTGGGGCGACGAAAGCCTTTATGCGCTGCCATCGTTGACGACCGGCGATGTGATCGACGTCCACGCCTACGGTCACCCCGAGACCCTGTCGTCCAACGCCCATGTAGACGCGCACTTCTTGCACGCGGTCGGTACCGCCGCGGTCGCGGGCCTACCGACGATGGTCTCCGAGTGGAACATCCCGTGGCCGGCACGAGACCGCTTTGCGGGCCCGACACTGGTCGCGGCGACCGCAGCGTTGCAGCGGTGGGACGCGATGATGCTGTTCGCGTACGCCTCCAATCCGATCGAGCCACCGAGTAAGCCCGACAAGTGGCCGTCATGGGACGATCCCTCCATCATGGCGATGATGCCTGCCGCCGCGCTGATGTTTCGACGCGGGGATGTGTCGGCGGCGAACGAACGGTTTGCGGTCGTGCTCGACCGCGCGGCTGTGTTCGAGCGCAGCAGCAACGCCCAGAACCTGGCGACGGTGCGCTCGCTGCTCGAGCGCAGCGAGGTGCGCGTGGTGCTGCCGGCGATGGCGGAGCTACCTTGGCTGCGTGGGACCGAGGTGCCCGAGGGCGCAACCGTGCTGACCGATCCCGACGACGACAGGCTCGAGGCGCAGGCTCAGGCGGTCGAATCGGACACCGGCGAGCTTCGCCGCGACTGGCGTGACGGGCTCCATACCGTTCGCACGCCCCGCAACAGCAGCGCCAGCGGCTGGCTCGGCGGTCGCTCGGTCGTGCTCGACGGCGTCAGCTTTGCCATGGACACCGCAAAGTGTGCCGTCGCGCTTTCGTCACTCGACGGCCAGCCGCTCGCCGAGTCGCAGGATCTGCTGCTCGCGAGCGTCGCCCAGGTGGCGCCGACAGCCGGCAACGCGCGGCCGCTGCTCTCCGAGCCGGTCCGCGGCACGGTCGCGTTTCGCTCGGCACACCGGTCACTGCGCTGGCAGCCGCTCGGGGTCCACGCGGCTCGCGTCGCGGCCAAGACCACGGTCGCGGTCGACGGGGTGCATCGCTTCGTGTTCGACGGCGAGCCGGTGCACTTCTGGCGAGCGACGCCCGCCCCGCCGTGACCATCAGTTCACCGTCGGCAGCAGCGACGCGGTGTCGGCGTAGTCGAGCATCTGCCGGGCAAAATCGTCCGGAAACTCGATCTTCACGTCCACGATCGTACCGCGCTCGGCGATGCGGCCGTGTGCTCGGTCGGCTGAGCCCGCCCGACAAGCGCGTTGGCGGCGACGACCGAGCGTCGCGCTCGTGGTACATTCGAAGGATGTCGACGGCCGCGGAACGCATGCGCATGGCACTGGACCTCTCCGAGTTGGCAGAGGCGGTCATGCGCGAGAACCTCCGTCGGCAGCACCCTGACGCGACCCCACTTGCACTCGAAGCGCTGCTCACCGAGTGGTTTGCGACGCGTCCCGGTGCGGAGCATGGCGATGCCGAGGGCCGCCCCATCGATCCCTCGCGGTTCGGATGAGCAAGCTGATCGAGTCCCTGCGCCGCGCGAGCGACGACCTTCACGCCATCGGTGCACGCTCCGCATTGATCGGCGGCCTCGCCGTCAGCGTTCGAACCGAGCCCAGAACCACCCGTGACGCTGACTTCGCGGTGGCCGTCGTCGATGATCGACACGCGGAGTCCATCGTCGGCGCGCCGCGTTGCCGATGAGGCCGAACTCGAGCGCGCGAGGCTGGCGGTCGACCTCATCCACGCCCGCGGCTTTGCCCGAGGCCGTGACTTGGGACTCGCCCTCGCCGAAGCGATGCGCGACCTCGGCGAGCCGTGAGCATCGCCGGCGTTTCCCCGCTTGACCATCCACCCGCCCGACGGTGCATGGTGACGCCATGTCCGAGCGCGTCCCCACCGACCACCTCGTCCGCACCTCCGAGCTCGACGCCGGCGAGGCGATGCATGTCCGCCACCCGCTCAACCCGCGCTCGGAGCTGTTCATGACGCGCCTCGGCGATCGCACCGGCCTCGTGCACCTCGGCGTCTCGCTCGCACGCCTCCCGCCGGGCAAGGAGAGCTTCGCGCTGCACGTGCACAGCATCCAAGAGGAGTGGATCTACGTGGTGTCGGGCACCGGCCACGTGCGCATCGACGACGCCGAGGTCGCGATCCGCCCCGGCGACTTCATCGGCTTCCCGCCCAACGGCCCGGCACACCTGGTGCGCAACACCTCGGACGCCGACCTCGTCTACCTGCAGGGTGGCGATCGCCGCGCGGGCGATCGCGGGTGGTTCCCCGAGCTCGGCCTCGTCGCGTACGAGCACGACGTGGGGCGCATGGCGCTGGTGAAGCAGGACGGGATCGAGGTGCGGCCGATGTCCGACTGGCTCGCGAAGTGATGCCGTCGCGGGCGAGCCGCGGTCACGCCAGCAGGAGCAGCGTGCCGACCACCGCCGGCACCAGCACCGCCGACCAGACCACGGGCTCTCGGCTCTCGGCTCTCGGCTCTCGGCTCTCGTTCAAGAGTCCCTCGCGCTCGGGCGCCACCCACGTCGACCTCGAGCCCGACCGATTCCTCGCGCGACTGGTCGGCCTCGCGCCGCCGCCGCGGCAGCATCAGGTCCGCGACTTCGGCGGGGCACCGACAACGCCGCGTCGGACGGGTACCCGGCCGGCGGCGGGCTGGAGTCGATCAACGCGATCGTGCTCGACCCGGAGGGGTAGAGGGTGGGCCGGCGCGCTATCCTATCCCCCGCCTCGATGTCCTCTTCTCCCGACGTCCCGTGGATCCCGCTCACCGGTGCTGGACTCGATCGCGCCGCGCATCGTCGCCGCGATCCAGCGTGGATCGCCACCGCGCGAGCGTCGAAGCGGGCCCGCGTCCTCGTCATGCGCGGCGGGGCGTTGCTCGTCGACGCGATCGACGCCACGCGTCCGCCGAGCAGCATCGGAGCCGATGTCGCGCCGGGCCACCCGCTGCGCTGGCTCTCCGGCGCGCTGGAGCTCGACGACGTGGTGTCGCTGTTCCTCGGCGAGGACGAATCGGGGGCACCGGTGTTCGCGATCGACGTCGCGAGCACCCCCGCCATCGACGACTCACCGCTGTGCGCCCTCGGCGTCTTCGAGGACTTCCGCGTCACCGCCATGGGGCTCGGACCGTTCGACGGCGGGGCCGCGGCGACCGCCCGGGCGATGTTCGAGTGGCACCGACACCACCGCTTCTGCAGCCGTTGCGGTGCACCGTCGCGCGCGGTCGATGCCGGGTGGAAGCGCTGCTGCGACGCGTGCCGAGCCGAGCACTTCCCGCGGACCGATCCCGTCGTGATCATGCTCGCGGTGCGTGACGGTCGATGTCTGCTGGGCCGCCAGCGCGCCTGGGCGCCCGGGTTGTGGTCGTGCCTCGCCGGCTTCGTCGAGCCCGGCGAGACGCTCGAGCAGGCCGCAGCCCGCGAGGTCCTCGAGGAGACCGGCATCCGCTGCGGGCGAGCCGAGTACCTGTTCGGCCAGCCCTGGCCGTTCCCGTCGTCGCTCATGCTCGGCCTGCTACTCGAAGCGCTCGACGACACCATCACCGTCGACGACGAGCTCGAGGCCGCGCGATGGTTCTCCCGCGACGAGGCGATCGCCCTGCTGGAGCGCACCCACCCCACCGGGTTCGCACCACCGCGATTCGCGGTGGCGCACCACGTGCTCCGGGCGTGGATCGAGCGCAGCGGGTGAACTTCTCGGCTTCGCGGATCCGAGCAACTTCCATTGCGCGTTTCGCCGCTGGACGGGGACAACCCCGGCGGCGTTTCGGACCCAGCACGCGCGTGCGACGGTCGATGCAATCGACATTGCTGGCGGCTAAGGACAGCGCAGTGGCGCGCGCTGCCATACACGGGCGGTGTCGATGCGCCCACCTTGGGTGGCGTGTCCATCACTTGCACCCCCACCACCCCCACCACCGCCACCACCCTGGTCTCGTTCATCGCCGCGCTGCTGCTCCTGCCTGCACTCGCCCACGCCGATGCCACCGCCGGCGGCGCAACGCCTTCGCCGGGTTCGTCGTCCCCGCCCACCGCCCTCGACAGGTGCAAGTCGATGAAGCGCCGGGTTCGCGGCCTGTGCCACGGCCACGAGCTCGGTCTCAATGGGTTTCGCGCACCGTCGATGGGTCTCGAGTATCGGTACTCGATCGTGTCGGTCCACGCAGGCGCGTATACGACGATCGTTTCAAAGAACGATCGCGGCCGAAACGAGGCCACATGGTTTTTCAAAGCGGGCGCGACACTGTATTTTTTGCCGATCTCGTTGTACCGGCAACGCCCCTCGGAGTTCTACGTCTCGGCCTCGTACGTCCGCGGTTTCAACCACGATTGGACCGACCGCAACGGCGTCATGGCCGAGCTCGGTTGGCGATGGATGGTGTGGCGTGGCATCAATATCCGCATGGGGGTCGCGGTCCTCGTCGGGCAGGGGGCCCGGTCGGTCAAGGTCAACCCTACGCCGGGGATCGGCTATAGCTTCGCGTTTTGATCGACGGCCCGCGAGATTGACATCGTTGAGAGCGGGAGTTGTGGTGCTCATGAGTGCGTCCTTGGTCTCGACCGCCGGGTGAGCACATCCCGTGCCTCCCGCGAGAGCGAACTCGACGACGATCCGTCAGCGACACGCTCGGCCACGCGTGGGGAACGCGCGGTCGCTCGACGGCCCGAGCGTCGCGAGCATGCTCACGGCAGCACGAAGCCCGCGTCGGGTACCCACGTCACGTGCAGCTTGCGTCCGCCGTAGCCCGCGAACGCAGCGCTATGCGCTACGCGCGACATGTCGTCGTCGCGCGTGTCGTAGGCGGCGACCCAGTCGAGCAAGAACGCGAGCTTGCTCTCCTGCTCCGCGGGCGTCGCGTACTTGTGCGGCTCCCATGGTCGCGCCCGGCAGTTCGCGAGGCAAACCTCGCGACCCGGGTCCAGGAAGACCAGAAACGGCGAGTGCTCGAGCGTCGCGGTGACGAGGCGCCCATAGCAGCCCTCGATGACCCAGCTCGGATGCGCCGCGCAGAATGATTCGACGTCGGCGCACGCGGTGGCCAGGTCGCGCGCGACTGCGATCTTCCCCGGCGCCCATGCCAATGTGTCGAGATCGAGGATCTCGGCATTGCGCCGCGCAAGCCACCGCGCCAGCGTCGACTTGCCCGAGCCGGAGTTCCCGAGGATCGCGACGCGCATGGGTATGCAGGATGCCCGAGGAATTTGCGCGAAGGGCGTTTGCCGGTGGAACGCAACCTACTGCGCCCACCGTTTGCGCACGACGCGGTGGCCGAGCTGCCCGATGGTCGCGTCCGGCTCTCGTTCAAGAGTCCCTCGCGCTCGGGCGCTCGACCTCGAGCCCGACCGATTCCTCGGGGCGTGCTGCGGGTCGCGACCCGGTCGTTGGTCGCGCCGATCGTGAGCCACGTGAGCTGGGTTCTCGGCGTGCTCGTGCTGTGGCCGCTGGTGTTCGTGGGCTCCTGAATCGCCGTGATCCGCCCAGCGTCGTCCGGCGTTTCCTTGGACATGTACGCACTCCCCACCCTCGCTCTGCTGCTCCCGCTCGTGAGTCCCTCGTCCCCGCCCGGCACCGCCGCCGAGCCCAGACCGATCGCTGCGGCCGACGACGACTGCGCCAAGTCCGTCGTCGAGATCGACATCGATGTCGAGACCGGGCTCGTCCACGCGTTCGATGGCACCCGGTGGACCACGCTCGCCGGCGACCTCGTGGTGTACACCGGCGGGCTCGAGGAGGTGACCCTCGACATCCACTACTCGACGGGCGAGTGGATCGCGGCGGTCTCTGCCGATGACGGCAGGCCCGTGCGCCTCGCGACCATGCAAGGCGCCCTCCGCGTCGGGCTGGACGCCGGTGCGCAGCGCGTCGTCATCTCGAGCACCGCGCGCGACCAAGGTGCCTCGGCGATGCTCGCGATGACGCCCGTGGTGCCCGACGTCATCATCCGGCCCGATAAGGACTGCCCGCCCCCGACCTGAGCGGTCGGGTCACGGCTACACTGTCGTCCGGTCCACCGAGGCGACACTGGCGACCCGAATCCATCAAGTGCATCGCGATCAAGCCGGCGGCGCCATCACGCGGGTGAAGATCAGCGCCGACGGCAAGACCCTGAAGGACACCCAGAAGGCCGCCATCATCGCGCTGATCCGCTCGGGCGAGTCGGTCTCGACGGCGCCACCGAGCGGAACCGGCGCGCGCGTGCTCGTGGTCGACGCGATCAAGCCGTACTTGAAGACCGACAAGAACGGGACCGAGGCCGACAACCTCGGCAACCTACCGACGTACTGACGCGCGGGGGCGCCAGCGTCGCGCCGCCGTGCGCGTCGAGCAAAATCGCGCGGCGATTTTCATCCGTTCCGCGCTCGTGATCAGGGAAACGAAATCACCGTCACTGGTGTGTAGCGGTTGGTGGTGGTGCCGTCGCCGAGCTGGCCGTCGCTGTTGAGACCCCAGCACGAGATGGTGCCGTTGCCACGCGCGACACACGTGTTGTCGAAGCCCGAGTCGATCGCACTCGCGTTGCTCAGGTAGAACGGGAACGTGCCGACACTCACCGGCGTGTTCGTGTTGGGGGTGACGCCGTTGCCGTTGCCGAGCTCGCCGTAGGTGTCCGTGCCCCAGCAGCGTGCACTGCCATTGGCCCGCAGCGCGCACGTCGAGCTGCTGCCGAGCGAGATGTCGACGGCAGTGGTCAGGCCCGAGACGGTCACAGGCGTGGACTGATGGTTCCATGCGCCGTTGCCGAGCGCGCCGTTGTGGCCCGCGCCCCAGCAGCGCGCGGTGCCGTTGGAGATCACCGCGCAGCTGCCAGCGTTCCCCACGCCGATCGCGACCACGTTCCCGAGCGGGAGCCAGAAGAGCCCCGGGATCATGACCGTCACCGGCACGTTGCTGTCGCCGCCCGAGGTCCCGTTGCCCAGCTGCCCGTAGACGTTGTTGCCCCAGCATCGCACCTGACCGCTGGCCACGAGCGCGCAGACGTGGTCGCTGAACGCGTCGATCGCGACCACGTTCGTTAGGTTCGCGACCGCGACCGGCACGTTGCTGTGGTCGTAGTTGCCGGTGCCGAGCAGGCCGCTATCGTTGCTGCCCCAACACACCACGGTGCCGCCGGTCCGCACCGCGCAGGTGCTCGTGTTCGTCGCCGCGACCTGCACCGCATCCGTGAGGCCAGCGACGGCGACAGGCGCGACACTGAGGGGCCACGAAGCCAACGCGTCGCCGAGCTCGCCGTTGAGGTTGCGTCCCCAGCAGCGCACGCCGCCGGTGTCGAGCAGCGCGCACGAGTGCGTGCCGCCAGCCACGAGATCGCGGACGCCGGAGAGATTCGCCACCTGCACGGGCGTCGATGCGTCGACCTGATTGCCATTGCCGAGCTGGCCCTGCGAGTTGTCGCCCCAACACTTCACGGTGCCGTCGCCTCGCAGCGCGCACACGTGGTACGGGCCGACTGCGATCCGCGGCCCATCGTTGGCGGAGGTCAGGCCGGACACCACGACCGGCACGTTGCTGTTCGCGTTGTTGGGATCGCCGTTGCCGAGCATGCCCCAAACCGAGTTGCGACCCCAGCATCGCGCGGTGCCGTCGCTGCGCAACGCGCAGGACCACCCGTGTCCTGTCGAGATCGCGGTCACGTCGTCCGTGCCCGACACCACCACGGGCGTCGCGCTGTCGGTCCAGGTCCCGTCGCCGAGCTCCCCCCATTCGTTGCGACCCCAGCATCGCTCGGTGCCGTCGACCAAGAGCGCGCACGCGTGATCCATTCCTGCGATGGAAACCTCTTCCGCGGAGGTGACCCCGGCGATCTGGATCGGCACCAAGCTGTCGTTGCCCGGCTCGTCCTCGGTGCCGATCGATCTTCCCCAGCAGCGGAGGGTGCCATCTGCGAGCGCGACACAGGTCGCACTGGCATCCGTGCTCACGCTCACCGCGTTGCTGATCCCTGGTACGGTCACCGGCGTGAGCGCCGTGGCGTGCGTGCCGTCGCCGATCTGGCCGTTGCTGTTGCTCCCCCAGCATTTCACGCTGCCTGTCGCGAGCAACGCGCAAGCGGTCGTCTCGAGGGCATTGGCGGGCGTGTCGACATAGCGGCCCGCGCCGACGTCGACCGCGATCGCATTGCTGATCCCCGCCACCTCGACGGGTGTGGCGGACTCGGTCGTGACGCCATCGCCGAGCGTCCCGACGCCCCAACACAAGACGTGGCCGTCCGAGCGCACCGCACAGCTGTGGCCGATCCCCGAACCGACCGCGACGATTCCGCTGAGCCCGGGGACCTGCATCGGCGTCGTGTCCACGATGTAGAATCCGAGGTCGTCCACCTGCCCGTGGCGCACGCCCCAGCGCCAGACGGTGCCGTCCGACCGCAGTGCGACACTCGACTCCCAGCCTGCCGCGATCGCGATGATGTTGCTCGCGCCGGAGACCACGACCGGTACATTGCTGGTTTCGAGCTCACCGTCGCCGAGTGCACCGAGGACGCCGGAGCCCCAGCAACGCACCGTGCCATCGCTCCTCACCACGCACGTGTGCACGGAGCCGCTGGCGATCGTGTTGCGGGCGCCGGGGCCTCGGCGCGTGCGGGCACCCGGTCGGTCCGTCGCGAGTTGATCGAAGTCGCCGTTGTCGATCCCGGCGTCGCCGCTGCTCGAGCTCGACTCCTCGTCGGAGGCTTCGTCGTCGGAGGCCTCGTCGTCGGAGCTGGCCTCGTCGGTGGCGTCGGCGTCGAGGGGATCGAGGTCGGCGGCGGAGCAGGCCGTCAGACCCGTCGACAGGAAAAAGGCGAGCCGCGTTCGCGACGACGTGCAGGGCATGCTGCGGTGGACGGACTCGCGCGTCGTTGTGACCGACGATCGGCGATCTAGCCCGGTTCGAGCAGGAACGGGTACTTCTCCACACCGCAAGGCCGCCTCCTCGCCCAGCGCCGCCTGGCCAAATCTCCTGCTTTCCCGCCTGAACCTCCTACCGCCGGGCCGCTCGCGCCTGCCGGGTTGGTTCCCATGCGCCCATTCTTCGGGGTCGCCAACCCGCCACCCCAGCGCGCGACACGGGTCGCCGAGGTCTGTGCACGCTCGCCCGACATGGCGGCGAGCTGATCGTGGCGGATCTCGAGCATTACGCGAGAGGGTACCAAGTCACCCGCTCGCGAGCGTCGCGCATGTCCGGCCGGGGCTCGTGGCAGTTGCGGATGCCGAGATCAGCATAAATGAAGCTGTATTGACATTATCGTCAATTCAAGTTCATTTATACCGATGGCTTCCGACCGAGATCGGCGAGAGCTCTTCCACTTCCTGTTCTTGGAGTGGTTGCTGCGCGTGACGCCGCCGACGGTCGTCGTTTTGAAGGGCGGGGTCAACCTCCGGTTCTTCCACGGCAGCCCGCGCTACTCGGAAGACATGGATCTCGACATCGAGCCGAGCAAGCTCGCCGTCGGAACGATGAAGAAGAACGGATACAAGATCCTGCAGGACGCCGGGTTTCGCCGCGTGCTCAGGGCGGCGGACATCGTCGATCTCCGCGTGAACGATCCGAGGAAGGCAAAGCACACCGAGACGACCCAGCGTTTTGGGCTCACGCTCGTCCTCGCGTCAGGTCAGGAACTACCGACCAAGGTCGAGTGCTCCCGTCGTGGCGTCGACGTCGACGGCGTCGCCATCCAACGCATCGACCCAGAGGTGGCGCGCCGTCAAGGGCGAACGGCGTACCAGGCCGCGCACTACGTCGCCGGCGCAGCCGCGCGGCAAAAGGTGCAGGCGCTCGCGGGCCGGCCCCACACGCAGGCGCGAGACTTGTTCGATCTGTATCTGCTCGACTCACGCGGCGATGTCGCCGACGAGGACCTCGCGCGCGTGGACGCGGACGTCCGCGCACGCGCAGGCGACCGGGCGCGGTCTCTCACCTACGCAGACTTCGAAGGGCAGGTCCTCGAGTTCCTCGAAGACGACGCCGCGCGAATGTTCGCTTCGGAGCAAGCGTTCGACGCGATCCAGACCGCCGTCATCGCGCGCCTGGAGCGAGTGCGGTGAGGTTCGAGATTCTCGCGACGGCGGGCTTCGCCGCATTCACCACCCGAGACTTCGCGACGGCGGCAGGCATCGCGGTTGCGAGCGCGACGCGCCAGCTCTCCGCAGCCGTTCGTCACGGCGCGCTGGTTCGGCTCACACGTGGCATCTGGGCGAACCCGACGCACCCCGACTATCACCCGCTCGTGTGCGTGCCGAAGATCATCGGGCCCGAGCAGGGTTACGTGTCCTTCCTCTCCGCGCTGCACCTGCACGGCGCCATCTCGCAGATTCCGCGGGCGATCCAGGTGGCGACGACCGGGCATGGTCGACGGCTCGTCACTCCGGTCGCGACGTACGAGCTCTTCCAGCTCGACCCGAAGCTGATGCGCGACGGCGTGACGTGGTCGAGCACGCGTGCCCCGTACCGAATCGCGACCGTCGAGAAGGCGCTCGTCGACACTCTGAACCTCTCGATTCGCCGAGGCGGCAGATTCCGGTCACTACCGGAGGTCGATCTGGCCGCGGTGAACCCGAAGCGAGCGCGAAGGCTGATCGCGCTGAGCGAGGATCCGCGGGCGCAGACGGCGATCGAACGGCGACTTGCGGCGCTCTTCGCCGGGTGAGAAAGGCGAACCGATGCCGCCGACTTAGGCCACCCCGCTGTCCCCACGGTCAGGTGGCCACTGGCCCGGTCACTGCGCTGGCAGCCGCTCGGGTCCACGCGGCTCGCGTCGCCACCAAGACCACGGTCGCCGTCGACGGCGTGCATCGCTTCGTGTTCGACGGCGAGCCGGGACACTTCTGGCGAGCAACGCCCGCCCCGCCGTGACCATCAGTTCACCGTCGGCAGCAGCGACGCGGTGTCGGCGTACTCGAGCATCTGCCGGGCAAAGTCGTCGGGATACTCGATCTTCACGTCCACGATCTTCTCGCCGTCCATCACCGGCACCAGCCGCGGCTGGATGAAGCCGACGTACGGGGCGATCCCCAGCGCTTCGTAGCGCTTGCGGACCTGTTCGTGCAGCGCGGGGTCGACCTTGACCCCGTAGGTCTCGACGAGCGCCTTGCCGGCGGCGAAGTCACCCTGGCTCTTGATCCGTTGGACCTCGGCGAGCAGCTCGCCGAACAACACGCGCAGCTTGCCGTAGTCGCGCACCACGAAGTAGGTCTTGCCCTCGCGCTCGACGCGTTCGATCACCTTGTCGGCCTTGCCCTTTTCGAACACCCACGCGGCGATCATCTGGCGGTTGCGCATGTGCGCCTCCTCGATGTCCTCGCCGAGCTCGAGGCGTGCGAGCTGGACCATCAGGCCGTTGCGAATGTAGTTGTCGTACGCCGCCTTGCCGGCCTCGAGATCCGTCATCACCCCGATCTCGAGGAGCTTGGGGTCGGGCATGTAGTAGAGCGCCACGAGATCGGCCCGGGCCTCCTCGAGCGTGTTGGAGTAGTTCTTCAGGGTCTCGTTGGGCTGACCAACACCCGGCTCGATCTGGCCCGAGGCGTGACCGATCACCTCGTGCATGTCGGTGTGCAGGGTGTCCGCGAGGTCGGCCCACTTGCGGGCGCGAGCGACCTCTGCGGGCGAGGCCGCAAACTCCTCGAGCACCCCGCTGACCTTCTTCGCGGTCTCGTTGGAGGCCACGATGTTCCCGAGATTCACCGACTTGCTGCCGTGTTCGGCACGCACCCAGTTCGCGTTGGGAAGATTGATGCCGATCGGCGTGGACGGTGCCGAGTCGCCGGCTTCCATCACGACGGTGATGACCTTCGCCGAGATGCCGGTGACGCTGGCTTTGCGATGGGCAGGCGCCAGCGGCGCGTGGTCCTCGAACCACTGGGCCTGGGCACCGATCGCCGCGATTCGCTTGCTGGCCTCGAGGTCCTTGATCGACACCACGGCCTCCCACGCCCCGCGGTACCCCAGCGGATCGCCGTAGACCTCGATGAACCCGTTGACCACGTCGACGCGCGAATCGGTGTCTGCGACCCACGCGATCGAGTACTCGTCGAAGGTCTTGAGATCGCCGGTCTCGTAGTAGGCCACGAGCTTCTCGAGCGCGAGCTTTTGCTTGTCGTTCTCGGCGACCTCGACTGCGAGGCGCAGCCACTTCACGATCTCGCGGATGGCCGGGTCGTACATCCCGCCGACCTTCCATACCCGCTCGACGATCTTGCCCTTTTGCTTGACGAGCTTCGAGTTGAGTCCGAACGACATCGGGCGCTTGTCGGTCTTCTTGATCTTGCCCTTGTAGAACTTCTCGACCTGCTTCTGGGTCACGCCCTCGTAGTAGTTGGTCGCGGAGCTGGCGATGAGATCGTCCTTGGGATCGAGGTTCACGCGCTTGGCATCCACCTTGGGATCGAACAAGATCGGCCCGAGCTGGGCCACGAGGCCGTCGACGTCTTGCTTGCCCGCGAGCGGCAGCGCCTTGGGATCACAGGCCTTGACCATCGCCGCGAACTGCTCCGCGGTGAACTCCGGCACCAGCTTCTTCATCGAGTAGTGGTGGTGGATCCCGTTGCTGAACCACACCCGCTTGGTGTAACGCGCCAGGGCATCCCAACCCGGCAACGCGTGGGCGGCCTCGGTGCGGTACACAGCCTCGAGCGTCCGCCGCACCAGCAAGTTGTGCCGATAGTTCTGATCCCAGATGATGTCGCGACCGGCCAGCGCCGCGCGGGCGAGGTAGTAGACCAGCTGTTTTTGTTGCAGCGGCAGCTCGGTGAAGCCCGGCACGCGGTAGCGCAGCACCCGGACATCGCCGAACTGTTCGGCCTGGACCTTGAAGTCGTCGCCGGGCTCGACTGCGTCGCCGCTAGGCTCGGCGACCACAGGCGTGGTCGGCGGTGTGGTGGTCGTGCGATCGGAAGAGGGACAGCCCAGCGACCCAGCGAGCAGGGCGATCGAGGCGAGGCGGAGAGTGCTGCGCATGGGCGAAGACAAGCCTGGGGCGTGTGTCGCTGGCAAGCCCGCGTTCGGCACTGGACAGAATTCCAGTCCGGATCGAGTGGACCGGAGTCACGGATCGAGCCCAGTCGGGCCATGGCAGGGATTGGGGCGATTTTCGCGCCTCGACGGTGTGGGTCCACGGATGGACCACCAAAGACGACCGGGCGGCGCCCACCGCCGAAGTTGGCCCCGGAGCCCGTCCTTTGCCAAGCTTTCGGAACCTCCCCGTGAACGGCCCCCCGCACCCAGGTCCTGCGCAACGCGGCGAAGAAGACGCTCCGCACAGCGACGCGATCGCCCAGGTGCTCCGGGTCGGCGCCATCCTCCGCCGCCGCTGGCTGGTGGTGATGGTGACCTGTGTACTCGCCGTCGCGTCGGCGGCGCTGGCGTTGACGATGATGCAGCCCCGCTGGCGTGCCAGCGCGACGGTCGTGTTGCACATGGCCGGCCCGCAGGTCCTCGACAAGGTCAAGGGTGTTGCGGACGACGGCGACTCACGACTGGTTGGCTACAAGGAGTACTACCAGACCCAGCGCACCATCATGCACAGCCGCGCCGTCGCTGAGCGCGCGCTGACCAAGCTCGGACTCGCGAGCGATCCGGTCTTCCTCGGGATCGACGGCATCGAGTCCGAAGCCGAGCGCGTTGCGGTCGCGGCCAGCGTCGATCCGGTCGAGCGGCTCCGCGAGCTGGTCGCGATCGACGAGGTTCGCAACTCGCGGGTGATGGAGATCTCGTCTGAGTACCCCGACCCGGATATCGCCCGCGAGATCGCCAACGCCGTCGCTGATGCCTATCTCGAGCACATGCGCTCGGGTCGCACCGACGTCGGGTCCGACGCCAAAGACGACATCGCCGAGGAGCGCAAGCGCGCCTACGCGGCCGTGCAGAACGCCGAGCGCGAGCTGCAGACCTTCAAGGACAAGCACGGAATCGCCGCCGCGACGCTTTCGGACCGCCAGGATGTGATCAACCAAGATGTGATGATCTGGTCGGGCCGCGCCAAGCAAGCCGAGGCCGAGCACATCCAGCGTCAACGATTGCTGGAGCAGGCCGAACGGCTGCACGCCGCCGGCAACATCGCCGCCTCGACGCTGCTCTCCGAGGACAAGCGCGCGCTGTTCGAGACCATGCGCCAGCAGGAGCTCGAGGCCGAGACCGCGTTCTCGCAGATCGACGAGGAGTACGGTCCCAAGCACGTCGAGCACCTCAAGGCCAAGCGCAAGCTCGAGCTCGCCCGTACCAAGCTCACGCGCGAAGCCAACGACCTCATCGAGTCTTTGCGTGCCGATGTCGGTGCCGCTGCAGCGACCGAGCACGATCTCAAGCGCAAGCTCGGTGGCGAAACTTCCCGAGCCACGAAGCTCGGTACGCACGAGCGCGAGTACAAGGAGCTCGATCGCGCAGCCCGTACGGCCGAGGAGAACTACCTGCTCATTGCCCGACGCGACACCGAGATCGCGATGACCAACCGGGTGGAGGCCGAGGGCATCGAGGTGCTCGACCGCGCCACCCTCCCCACGATCCCGGTGTTTCCCCGCAAGGCCCTGATGTTTGCGATCGCGCTGGTTGCTGGGCTTTCGCTCGGGTCACTGCTCGCCGTCGCCGTCGACTTCCGCGATCATCGGATCCGTGGCGTGCTCGACCTCGAGCGCGCATTGGCGAGCTTTGGCGTGCCGGTCCTGGGCCAGCTTCCGCTGATCGCACCCGACACGCGCCTGGGGGTCGCCAACGCCCGTGCGCAGCGTCGCCAACGCGACCTGTACTCCCACCTTTATCCGCAGTCGCTGATGGCCGAACGCTGCCGTGGCATCCGCACCTCGCTGGCGTTCGCCCAGGGCACCGACGCGCTGCGCACGTTGATGGTGACCTCGCCCAACTCCTCCGAGGGCAAGAGCTCCACCGCCATGAACCTCGCGCTGTCGTTTTGCCAGGCGAGCAAGCGCGTGGTGCTGATCGACGCCGACATGCGACGTCCGCGAATCCACCAGATGTTTGCGTCGCCGCGCGAGAAAGAGGGCGCCGGCCTGGCGGCGCTGCTGTCCGGATCTGCGACCATGGATGAGGTCATTCTCGACGCACCCGACGACGCGCCCGCCTCGCTCAAGATCATTCCTTGCGGCGCCCTCCCGGCCAACCCCGCCGAGCTGCTCGACACCCCCGCGTTCCGCCGGGTGCTGTCCGAGCTGCGTGACCGCTTCGACATCGTGCTCATCGACACCCCGCCGGTGCTGCCGGTCACCGACCCGCTGATCATCGCGCGCGAGGTCGACGGGGTGATCCTGGTGACCCGCTGCGAAGCCACGACTCGCGGCGAGGTCCAGCGTTCTCTGACGCAGCTGGCCAAGGGCGACAGTAACCTGCTCGGTGTGGTCCTCAACGAGGTCGACGCCCGCCAGGAGCGCTACGCCTACAACTCGGCGTACTATACGTATCGCGCGAACGAGGCTGAAGGCGACGCGGTCTGATGCTTTGGCCGCCCGCGCGGACGACGGAGCAATGATGGACGAGGGCGAAGCTCCGGTCGGTCCCGATGACGAGCCGGTCGAGCGGGGAGAGCCTGCCGGCAAGCCAAGCTCGCGACCGGCCAAGACGACCACCCCGTGGTCGCGGATCTTGCTCGGCGCCGCGGTCACGATGCCGGCGTTGGCGTTCGGCGGCGTGCATCCGCTGACCGTCATCGGATTCTGTGTTCTGGCGTGGTTGCTGTGGCTGCGCCTGTGCTGGCGATCGCGGGCCGGGCTGCGAGTCCCGCTATGGGCGGGTCTCGGTGTGCTCGCAGCCGCTGTCACGTTCGTCCAGTGGTTGCCGCTGTCGGGGTTGCGCGAGAGCCTCGCACCCGGCCTCGACGCACTCGTGGGCGCGGCATTGCAGGGAACCGACGGCGTCGCGCGGCAAGGGTTGTCGATCGTGCCCGGTGACACCGGCCTCGAGGCCGCGCGGCTTGCTGCCCTGACCGCGTTGTTCATCGCGGCCAGCCAGCTTTCCTGGCGCGTCACGGCCGGCTTCGTCGCCGTCCTGGGCGCCGTGGTGGCCCTGGTCGGTTTCTCCCACGAGGCGCTCGGACTCGACTCCATCTACGGTTGGTACGCTGCACGCGACATCGATCGTTCCGCGGTTCCGGCGCTCCTGGGCACCTTC
>CANLQR010000022.1 GCA_947492135.1 Deltaproteobacteria bacterium
GATCCCTGCTTCGGCGGCCCCAAGAACCTGCCCATGTTGCTCGCTGAGCTCTACAGCGATCATGCCGACGGCGATCCCGAGTTCGCCCGCGAGCGCAGCTACCTGCGTGCGCATCTCAAGTGTTTCGACGAGCTCCGCGGGATGCTGACGCCCGAGGCGTACGCCCAGGCCTGTACCCCGCCGCTCGAGCACACGATCGCACCGTGGTTCGCCGACGCGCGCTGGTCGAGCTTCCTGGGCACGTTGCTCGCGATCAACGTCCGCTTCAAGGGTGGCCACCACATCTTGCCCAAGGTCGACGCGCTCGCGGAGCCTTTCGGTGTGCTGCCACGATCGCCGCTGTTCGCGAAGTCGCTCGTCGAACTCGCGTTCACGCTGCCGCCGGCCCTCAAGCTCGCCGGCTCGGTCGAGAAATACCTGCTCAAAGAAGCGGTCCGCGACCTGCTGCCCGCGGCGATCGTCGATCGGGCCAAGAGCGGCATGCTGGTCCCCGTCGAGGGCTGGTTCCAGGGCCCGCTCGCGGGCGCCGCTCGCACGCGAATCCTCGACGGGCTCGGCCCGCGACGCATCTTTCGACAAGCGATGCTCGAGCAGCTACTTGCGGGCAAGAACCTCGGGCTGCGGCCGCGTCGCGGCGTGAAGATCTGGCTGCTCATCACGCTCGAGGCCCACCTGCGGGCGCTCGGGATCGATGCGTGACCCCGGTGCCGCTGCCCAGCGATCGCGGCGGGGCGCGGTCAGAGGCGTGGCACACCCGGGAGATCAGGTCGGGCGGTCGCGCGGCCGTGGGATTCGATAGAGTTCCAGTCGCGTCACGAGCGTCCTGCGCGAGATTCCCAGCAACTTTGCGGCCTGTGACTGGTTGCCGGCGCAACGCAGCAACGCGTCGAGGATTGCGCGACGCTCATCTCCGTCGCCCGCCGGGGCTGACACGACCGCGTCCGGCACATCGAGGGCGAGGTGCTCGGGTTGCAGCGCATCGGTGTCGCACTCGACGACGGCTTGGGCGATTCGCGCGTCGAGCTCGCGCAGATTTCCTGGCCAATGATAGTCCTCCGCAGCCGCCAACGTCCCCGTGGATGCCCGCGGCGGCGTCCGGCCCTGTGCGAGCGCGTGACGCCGTACGGCATCGATGACCAGGGCGGAGATCTCTGCCCCGCGGGCGCGTAGGGGCGGCACCTCGATCGCGACGCGCGAGAGTCGGAACATCAGCTCGCGCCGCACCTGGCCCGACTGCAGCAGCACCCCTACCGAGTCGCGGGAGGTCGCGATGATGCGGGCATCGATGGGCCTCGGACGTGCCCGACCGCGGCGTGTGAGCTCACCCGCGTCGAGCGCGGCGATGAGCCGTGCCTGCAGATCCAGCGGCATGCCGCCCACGTGGCGAAGCACCAGCGTGCCCCCTCGCGCGAGCTCGAGCGCACCGGCCACATCTTCCGCACCAAACAGCCGCAGCTCGAGCTCCTCGGGGCGCGATGCACTGCAATCGACGATCTCGAAGGGGCCGCCGCGTCGCCGCGAAAACGCATGGATCATCTGGGCCAAGCGGGTCTTGCCGACCCCGCTCTCCCCGACCAGCAGCACGCCATGATCCGCTTCGGCAGCGTGGTCGCAGAGCGTACGCACGCGAAGCATCGCGGCGCTGGTCATCGCCGACCCGTACGCGCTGAGGTTCGTGGGCTCCACGCCCCGCACGTGAACGACCATGACACAGCCGCCGACCTCGATGGTCTCTTCGTGGCACAGCTCGACCGGCTCTTGCGGTCGCAGCCGTCGACCCCCGGCGCGAGTGCCGTTGCGGCTCCCGAGATCGACCACGCGCACCCGATCGGTGATCTCGATCTTTGCGTGGTGACGCGACACGCCTTCGTCATCGAGCTGAATCTCAGCGCCAGGGTCGCGCCCGATCTGCAACGAGCCGTTGCGCGGGAGCTCGCGCCGAGTGATGCCATCACTTCGCACGATCACCAACGTCAGCGGCCAGATCGGCAGAGGCTCACGGTCGATCGGCCGGGTCGGCATCCCTGGGTTGAGAGTCATGATCAAGATTAGGGTCATTTCTCGAGGTCGCAGCAACCGGTTGCGGCACGGACACAGGCTTAAATGTGGCCACCGACCTGCGCGAAAACGGGCTCGCTGCCCTTACTCGCGCCGATTTGGCGATTCTGCGCATTTGGCGCCCTTTGGCGCGTTTGGCAAAGTGGAGCTTCGTGCCAGCGTTTCACCATGCCTGCGACTCGCGGATGCGTTGCTCTCAAGCATGGTGACGATGCGGACGAGAAATAGCTGAGCCTTTGGGTATGCTTCTCACCCTTCAGGGCGTGACTCACGTCCCTCGGTTTCCAGACTCCAGATGCCACACGGGCTTGAAGACGAGACCCCGAGGGGGCGGGAGCCGACCCTCGGGGCAAGGACCACCGCCCACCGGGGTACTCCGGACTCACGCGACGATTTCGATGACGATCGCTCGACTCTCGATGCGCTGCAGTGCATCGGTCGCTATCTGATCCGGAGCCGGATTGGCGCCGGAGGCATGGGCACTGTGCTCGCGGGCTATGACCCCGAGCTCGATCGTCGGGTCGCGATCAAGCTGGTGAGGGGACTTCGAGATCGCGACGCGCTCGCCCCGTCAGGCGCTCGGCTCCGGCGCGAAGCCCAGAGTCTCGCCCGCCTGTCGCATCCGAATGTGGTCGCAGTTCACGACGCAGGCATTCATGGCTTGTTCGCCTACTTGGTGATGGAACATGTGGAGGGCTTGGACCTCCGCGGGTGGATCAAAGCGGGCCCGCACTCCTGGGAAGCGCGGGTGAGCCTGCTGCTCGCGGCCGGAAGTGGCCTCGCCGCAGCCCACGCGGCGGGCCTTGCCCACTGCGACATCAAGCCCGAGAACATCCTCGTAGGCGACGACGGTCGTGTGCGCGTCGCCGACTTCGGCCTCGCCCGCCTGCGTCACGCCCTCGAGTCCGACGACCCGACGCCTGGCGTGCAGTTCGGAACGCCTGCATACATGGCCCCTGAGACGGCCACCAGCGGTACCGTGGGGCCCCTGGCAGACCAGTACAGGTTTTGCGTGATGGGAATCGAGTTGCTCACCGGGCGGCGCCCGAGCACCGCCCACGCCCGCGACGGATCACTCGTCTCGCGCCGCGGCTCTCGGCCGCGCGGGGCCATCCTCGCGATTCTCGAGCGCGGTCTGGTCGAAGATCCCAAGCAGCGCTTTGCGTCGATGGATGCGCTGCTCGCGGCGATTGGGCAAGTGCGGCGGCGGCGTGGGTTGTTCCGCTTGGGACTGGTCACGGCCGTCGGGCTCGCCACCGGCGTGTCGATCGCCGCCATGGCTGCCGACTCCACGCTCGGGTGTTCGGAGGTGGCGGACGCGCTGCGCTCGCACTGGGCCGCACAAAAAGACCCTGTACGCGAGTGGCTGACGAGTCAGCCACATCCGCGATCCCCCGCCGCGTGGGAGCGCGTCGAGGCCCAGCTCGACACCTACGTCGAGGATTGGTCCCAACGCCGAGACGCAGCATGCGAGGCCTTGGGTGGTACGGGCGGCCAGGGACAACTGTCGCAGCGCATCGAGTGTCTCGAACAGCGTCGCGCCACGGTTACGGTCTGGATGGAGTCGCTCGGTAGCGCGGACGATGCCTTGATCGAGAGGCTCGCCTCACAGGACTTGCAGCTCCCCGCCCTGGAGTATTGCGACGACGAGCGTGCACTGGCACAGCTGCCCGCGACGCCGGCAGATCCGATCACCGCGGTGTTGGTCGGCCAGGCCCAGCACGATCTTGCCGAGGCAGCGACGCTCCGCGACGCCGGCCACTTTGCCGACAGCGAGACACTGCTCGATCAGGTCGAGGCGCTCGCGGTGCAGCGCAAGTACCCGCCGCTGCTGGCCGAGGCCACGCTCGCGCGTGGTCGCCTCCTGAGCCTGCGCCGCGACGATCACGCTGCCGAGGCGGCGATTCGTGGCGCGATCGTTCTGGCCGAGCATGGCGTGCACCCCCGAGTCGTCGGCGAGGCATGGATCGAGCTTGCCGCCCACCACGTACGTCGTCACGGCTCGATCCGAGACGCCGAGATCCTGATCGCTAGCGCAGACATGGTCATCGAGGCGCTCGGCCGGCCTGGAGATCTGGTCGGGCCGCTCGCGCTCGTGCGCGGCCGTGCGATCCTCGACGACAACCGCTTCGAGGAGGCGTGTGCCGTCTTCGAAGACCTCGAGGCCACGCAGCCGGGCATCGTCGAGCGTGACCAGCTCGCCCAGGCGCTGGGCGAGTGTTACACGGCGCTCAATCGTTTTAGCGACGCGATGCGTTGGCTCGACCAAGCCCTGGCGCTGCGTGAAGCCGAGCTCGGCGGAGTTCACCCGGCGGTCGCGCAAACGCTCCTTGCACAAGGTCGCGTCCACGTCCGCCAACAGCGGGCGCACTTGGCCGATGCCCCGCTGCGTCGCGCGCTCGAGATCCGCCGCAACGCTTACGGTGATGAGCATCCGGCGGTCGCGGATGCCCTGAACTCGCTGGGCGGCAGTCAGATGCGTCGTGGCGACCTGGTCTCGGCCCGGACTTCGCTCGAGACCGCCGCAGGCATCGTTGCGCGCAATCCGACGGTCTCGGACTTGGAGGCCTCCAAGGTGCTCTCCAACCTGGGCTCCACGTATTCCAAGCTTGGGATGCACGCCGAAGCCGACGCCGCGCTCTTGGATGCGCGTGCTCGACTCGTGCGCGCGGTCGGTCCCCAGCACACGAGCAACGCCCTGGTGCTCTTGAACCTCAGCGACGCCCGCGAGCAAGCCGGTGACTTCCCCGGGGCAGTGCAGTGGCTTCAACGCGCCGTCGATCTGCTTGCCGAGGTCCCGAGTCGGCGGAATCAGCGAGTCCGCAGGTTGATACACATGGCGGATTTGCTTTGGGACCACAACATCGATCGCCATCTGGCCCGCGAGCGCATGCAAGATGCAGCCGCCATCGCGGGTTCGAGCCAAGCACCTGTCATCGCGGCCTGGCTCGCCGCTCATGGCGAGCCAGACCCCGTCGCGAAGTAGGTTGAGGCCGGTCGGCCGCCGCCGCTCGTCACGGCCGCCCAATTGCACAACCTGCGCGACGCGATCCGATATTTTCGTGCGACTGTTGGCGCCGGTCGCCGTCCACAGCTCCAGCGGGTCCATCGCCCGCCAAAACGGCGATCGCCGTTTCACGCTCGCGCGTCCGCGCGACGCCGTCTCACCAAGGAACTCCCATGATCCCCAGCCAGTTGCCCCCCCTGTTGCTCGCATTCGCCCTGATCGGAGCCGTCAGCTGCGACACGCCCGTGGAGCCGGTGAAGTCCAACGACAAGGCGGCCGAAAAGCCGACCGGACCGACCAAGGATCCCAAGGAGCTGTTCAGCGCCAAGGTCCCCGAGCTGCCCGGGCCGCTGGCCAAGCTGAAGTTCGGGATGACCGAGGACGAGATCAAGAAGGCCGCACCCGAGGTCGAGGCCTACGGCGCATCCAAGGAGTTCAAGGACACGTACCTGGGATACTACGTCCCTGACGACAGCAAGAAGCTGCAGAGCGTCCGCGTCGTGCTCGAAGGCGAGGGCGTCTCGCTCGAGAAGATCCTGGTTGCCGCGTGGGGTGAACCCAAGCGTGGCACCGAGCTCAACAACCCCAAGCTGTTCTGGTTCAACCCCGACAAGGAAATCCGAGCCACGCTGATGACGGGTTACGGCAAGGAGAAGGAGGTACAGTTCGAGCCCTACCTCCCGGCCAAGAAGCTGCTCGGCGAGGGCAAGGAGAAGCTCGGGATCGAGACCACACCGCTGCTTGGTGCAACCCCGGCAGACCTTCAAAAGAACTACGCACAGTATCTCGAGGTGCTCACCAAGGAGCAGGCCGAAGAGCAGCGCAAGCGCATCGAAAAGCTGGCCGGCCAGAACCTCGACGCGCTGGGTGACGCGACCGCGAGTACGAATCTCGATCTGCTACCCACCGAGTACGGCAGCACGTTCACCCGCATCAACCCCACCCTCGAGGGCGGCAAGATCGTCCGATTCCGCGTGGGGATCCCCCACGAGCCCTTCCCGCCGGCCAAAGCAGAGATCCTCGCGCTGCTCGAGGCCAAGTGGGGCAAGCCCAAGGAGCAGGAGGAATATGGCCGCAAGCAGTGGCTGTTCAACGCCGCTGGGCCGCGCGTACTCGTGGAGGACGACGACATTTCCAAGCAGTGGGACATCGAGATCTCCCCGTGAACCCGCGGACCGTGACCTACAGCGTCTTGAGGTATTCTAGGACCGCTTCACGCTCGGCGGTCGAGAGCGCGTCGCCGAACTCGTGACCGCTGTTCCAGTGGCCTTGCAGCGTGGTGTCGTAGACGTGCTTGCGTTCGTCCGCGGGCGCGTCCTGCCACGAATACGGCACCTCGACCCACGGCCAGCCGAGTGCAGCTTCGTCGAAATTCGTCGAGTCGTAGTCGATGCGCTTCCACCGGGTCGGCCGCGCGGCGCTGTCGAGCACAAGCTCGAGGGTGGGCACTGACCCGTTGTGGAAAAATGGCGCGGTGGCCCAGATGCCATCGAGCGGTGGCGCGGTGTAGCCGACCACCGGATCATCCACGACCAGCTGCGTGATCGCACCGTACACCGATCCGTTGAACCACTCGATCAGCGGCGAATCCCGCGAATACTCGGCCACGAGTGGATCGGTGCCGATGACGTCGAGCCCGAAGATCAGGTTGGGGTACCACTCGTCGGCATCGGACTCGGCGTAACTGCCGTGGCAGCCCGCGCACGTCGCAGCGAACACGTCGGCGCCGACCGCCGCGAGGTCGGGATTGATCGCGAAGGGATACGTCGGGGCCTCGAGCGAGGCGACATAGGCGCGAATGTTGTTGAAGTAGCTGAGGATCTGCTCGGCCTCTTCGACGGTGTCGGTGCACAGCGACGACGCAAACATCATCGTGCCGCGGTGATCGCCGCGAGCCATGCCGTTGTAGAACAAGCCGTGCTTCTTCTTGACCCGCCACCATGGCGGAGTATCGACCGGAGCCACGAGGTCGGGGATCTCCGAGTGGGGCTCGTCACTCCACGCCAGCGTGTCGCGATCGCGATGCGCTGCGAGCACGACCGCGATCTCGTCGGCAGGATTGGTCCCGATCGTGTTCATCGTGATCGCCGGGCCAAGCACCTGGTAGCGCTGTACGAATCGGGTCAGCTCCTCGAGGCCGGGGATCGCGAGCGGCGGAATCACGAGCCCGCCGAGCAGATCGCCAAAGTTCTGGGTGTAGTCGGCATCGGCCCTGCCCAGGCCGATCACGAGCTCACCGTTGAAGCGGCCCGCGTGGCACTCGAGGCAGTTCAGCGACGCGATCTCGGCCCCGCTGTCGGTGACGTGGACCGTCCAGTTGTAGGGCACCAGCGCGTTGTTCCCGGTGCGACCCGGCAACGGTTCTTCGCTCGCGAAACCACCGAGCAGGGGCTTGGCCAGCGCGAACATCACGAACGGGATCCCGCACGAGACGTAGCCCTCGTTGAGCAGCGCCCAATATCCGGCCTCGGGATCACCGTCCACCGGATCGCCCGGCGGGATCGGAAAGCCCTGCGTCCACGGTCCACCCGGCGCACCGGTGTCGCCTTCGCCTTGCGACGTGGCGGTGCCCGTGGTCGTGCTCGGGTCTGCTGTGGTGGTAGTGGTGGTGGTGGCGATCGAATCGACGGTGGTGCTCGAGTCGACCGCGGTCGCGGCAGTGATCCCGGCGCCGTCGTTCGAGCACGCGGCCAATGTGCACGCCAGCGCGCACGCCCCAAGCGAGTGTCGCATCGCAGTCACCCCACAGGCACGGTAGCACGGGTGCAGCGCGCTCGGGAGGGTCGGCCAATCACCAAGTCACGTCGACGACGATCGGCAGGTGGTCACTGCCCGAGACCTCGAGGATCTCCGCGCGAGCGACCCGCAGATCGTCCGACACCAGCAAGTGATCGATACGCCTGCCGGTGAGCCCGGAGCCGACCGTGCGCGCGAAGATGCCGCTGCCTGCGAGCGCATCGACGAACCCATCGTCGAGCACATCGCCGACGATGCGCCCCCACGCGCTGGCGTTCCAGTCGCCGCCCACGATCAGCGGCCGTGGCAGCGACCGCAGGTGCTCGGCGAGGCCGCGACCCTGCTCGCGGATCGCGGTGACGATCTCGCTCGCGGTGCCGTCGTGGGCCTCGCCGCGGTCGACGCTGTCCGCGACGGCGAACAACTTGGGCATCAGGTGCAGGCACGCGATCGAAACCACGGTGGTGTCTTGCACGACGCCGACCACCAGCAGCGGCCGTGCGGCGGGTCCGGGTGCCAGCGGCAACGCGCTGACCGACACCACAGGCAGTCGCGAGAGCGCGCGGACCTCACCGTCACCGACGAGCTGCCAGGGTTCGCCGAGCAGTTCGGGGAGCCTGGCGCTGTCTTCGTCTCGCAGCCAGCGGTAGCTGCCGGCCTCGGACAGACAGATGACGTCGGCCCCGATCGCCGCGAGACCGCGGGCGATCGCTTCGAGACCACCGGCGCCCTTGGCGATGTTCCACGCCGCAACCCGCAAGCGCGCAGCTGCAGCGGTGGGCGGCGGCGAGGGGCGCACGGCTACGACCGCGAGCGCGAGCAGCACCACGCCGATCGACGCCGTGAGTCGACGTCGAGGCCAGAGCGCGACCACCGAGGCACCGGCCACGAACACCCCCGCGATGAGGATTCGCGGCGGCATCGCACACACCACGGCCAGCACCAGGGTGTTCTCGCCGACCCAGTGCGCGAGCAGCATCAGCGCGACCACGGTGACGCCGACGATGGCGCCAACCAACCCGATTCTCCGGGCCCAGCGTGACGAGGCTGGCTGGGGCACCGGCAACGCGAAGAGACTACCGAAGATCCGGATGGCTCGCAGCGCCCCAGAATCCATCGAGTCCGAACCCGACCACCACCACCTCGCCCGAGATCGAATCCATCGTGGCGATATTGCCGACCTGGTCGAACAACCACAGCGCCCCGCGAACCGACGCCATGCCCCACACGTTCGACAGTCCGGAGGCCAAACCGATCACGCCAAAAACCGTCCCCGTCGCCGGGTCGAGTGCCAGCACCAGATCGACGCCTGTGGCCGAAGGGCTGCTGAACACGGTCAGGTCATCGGACGTCGTCGTGATGTCGCCACTGGACGAATAGGGCGCTTCGATCTCGCCGATCACCGTGACCGCCACCTCGGGCCCACGCAGATCGATCCGTGTCCACGCCGATCCGGCGAGGGTGACCAGCGTGTCGTCGTCGTTGTCGAGGGTGCCCAGCGGCAAGAAGGCCAACGAATTGCTCGGCACCGAGGCCAACGCCCAGCACTGGGCCGTGCTGGGATCACAGGCGTGCAGCACGTCGGAACCCAGCGCATACAGCACACCGAAACGATCGATGGCGATGTCCGTGACCTGACTGAACGCATCGTCGGGGAAGCTGAAGTCTGCAATGGTCTCGACGATCGGGGCGCTCTCGGGCGCCAAGCTCGACAGCGTGAAGGCCGAGTGAACGTAGATGACGTCCTCTCGGGCGCGCCCGGGCCGATAGGTGTCGGTCGGAAAGGGGTCATCGGCATCGGGGACGCCATCGCCGTCGCAATCACTGCTGTGGCTGTCGAGGTCGCATTCGGGCGGATCCTCATCGGTGTCGGCGTCGCCCGTGATGGGCCATCCGCCGTCGTATTCGCCCAAACCGTCCGCGTCGCCGCCGGCGTCACCGCCCCCGCCACCCGTCGCGACGAGCACGTCCGATCGGCCACATGCGGCGATCAGCAGCACGCTCGCCGCAGCGCCGCAACGCGCCGGTCGTCGTGGGTTCAGCTCGCGCATGCCTCGGCTTTCGGTGCGGTCAGCCGGGCGAGCAATCGCGGCATGATCCCAAGCGCTTCACAGCGCTCGCGGACGCCGCGCAGGCGATCGGGCTCGCCCGGTCGGCCTCGCAGCAGCGCGCGGATCAGCAGGTTCTTGGGGGTGTGCGAATCGCCGACGAACTCCAGCGTGTCGACCGACCAACCCATCGCTTCGAGGATGTCGATGCGCACCGCGTCGGTCAAGGTTGCGGCGAAGTCCTGGCGAAGCAGCCCCTGGCTGGCGATTGCCGGTGACAGAGCCGCCAGCGCCGCGGGACGCAGCTGATCCGCGAGTTCGTGCTGACAACAGGGTGCGACGAGCAACGACGGCGCGCCCAACTCGATCGCCAGCGCGATGGCATCGTCGGTCGCCGTATCACAGGCATGCAATGCGACGATGAGATCGGGTGGACCGCCCAGCGCACCGGCGACTGCATCCCGGGCCGCGGGGCCGGATCCGAAGGCGTCGATGCTCGCGCACGAGAACGTCAGCTCGTCCCAGCCCAGTGACACCGCGCGGGCGGTCGATCGCTCGATCACGTCGGCACGGACGTCGACGCCGTGGATCTTTGCGGGAATCTCCGCGAGCCGCAGCGCCTCGGCGATCACGAACGTCAGGTAGCCATTGCCGCAGCCCAGGTCGAGCACATGCAGGGGATGGCTGGCGTCGACGGTGCGCCGACGCGTGGTGGCTTCCCACACCGGCCGACACAGCTCCATGAAGTGGGTGATCTGCTTGTACTTCTTGGCGTGCTTGGCCGACACGGTGCCGTCGGCGTTCATGATCCCGATGGTGCGCAGCAGCTCGCCGCTGGTGTCGGGGCGAAGCCCACGGTCTTTGCCACCCATCATCTTGTCGACGCGGGCGTCATCGAGGGTCACGAGCTTGCCGCCGCCGTGCCGGGCATCGACGAGCAAGCGCGTGTGTTCATCGAGGACCCAGGTGTGTTTGACCAGGCCGTTCTTTGCCGCCGCAGTTGCACGCCGCAGCAGATCGGTGGTCATCGCGGCATCCGGTGCCTGACCGCTGCCCTCGAGGATCTCGTCGCCCTGCCCCTCGCTGCCGGGCCGCGCGAACACGGCGCGCACAAACCCGCGTCTGAGGTGGCGCGCAACCGTGCTGCGCATGCGGGCGATCGTACCGTCGTGAACTGCCATGGGATCCTTGCGACTCAGTAGGGTCTGCGTCGCGCTTTGGCGCGAGCTTCGGTGGCGGCCACCAGGCCGCTCCATAGGGACTCGAGGCCCATCGCGTCGCGGGCACGCGCCAGGGTGTGGTTGGCGACCTCACGGGCGCGGATCGTCCCGTCGACCAGGGTCTCCTCGACCAGCCCGACGTCGCCAGCGAGCACTGCTCTGCGCTCGCGGATCGGCGCGAGCCGGGCATTGACCGCCTCGTCGATCAGGGCGTGGGCCGCCGCCAGGGAGGTGCTGCCGGCATCGAGCTCTCGCCGGAGATCGGCAGCCTCGGCGTCTCCGACGAACGCGCGGGCGAACATCAGCAGCGCCGCCTCATCGCCCAGTCGCCGATCGCCGGCGTCGTACGTCAGCGTCGCGAGCTTCTCGCGGACCCGCTCGGGCGGATCGCCCAGGTACACCGCGTTGCCCAGCGACTTCGACATCTTGGCCCCGCTGCCTGCGGGTCCGGTCGCCACACCGGGCAGCGCCGGGGATCGCGAGATCATCGCGTCGGGCAGCGGAAACAGGTCACCGTAGAGTTCGTTGAAGACGCTTGCGCACTCGCGGGCGATCGCGATGTGCTCCTCGTTGTCGAGTCCCACCGGCACGATCGTCGCGCGGGCCATGAGAATGTCTGCCGCTTGAAGCACCGGATACGCCAGCAAGCCCATCGTCATCGCGTCGTCGGACATCGCCGCGGCGCGGGCCATGCTGCGCAAGCTCTTGACCTGCTCGAGCCGGGCCTTGGGCACCAGCATCTGCAACAAGACCGCAAGGTCATACACCGCGGGTACCGCAGACTGCAGATAGAACGTGACCTTGCTCGGGTCGATGCCGACCGCAAGCTGGTCGAGCACCATCTCGCGCACGAACCCCGGGACCTCGCCAAACTCATGCTTGCGCGGCCGCGTCGTCAGGGTGTGCAGATCGGCGACGATGATGAAGCACTCGTGGTCATGCTGAAGCGCGACGCGATTGTCGAGACTACCGACCAGGTGTCCGAGGTGCAGCGCCCCGGTGGGTCGGTCTCCGGTGAGCAGGCGGGGCTTCGACGCTTCGACCATGGGCCGTAGGCGTAGCAGGTTGGTTCGCGGGTGTGTTGGCCGGCTTAAAGTGAGCCCGAGGTCTATTCCCGGGTACGCGCGACGGTGTGGGCTGGCGCACCGCCGTGTCGCCGCGGCGCATCCCCGCGAGGAGTGCAAAGGACTACCGCAGCATGACGATTCGACCCTGGACATGCTTGTTGCTCTCGTCCCTCGTGCTCGGCGCCTGCCGTCACGACACCGCGAGCGCATCCCCGGATGAACCCGCGCGCGACGAAGGCGACGCTGGGCTGTCGGTCGCGTCGGTCGAGCCGCCGACTTCTGCGGCTGGCGACTCGGCAGCCCTGCCGACCGAGAAGCCTCCGGTTTCTGCGACGGCACCCGCGCAGCAACCCACCGCGACGCCCGCCTCGACAGCGGCCGCGACGCCCACCGTATCGACCGTGGCGGCGAAGCCCGAGCCGGCACCCGAGCCCCGTTCGCTACTCGACCTGCCCGAGGCCTCGGTCACGATCGGCGAAGTCACCGCGGATGGCCTGCGAGTCGGCGAGATGGCCTGCGTGGTGTCCAGACCGTTGCTCGGTAGCCTGGCGATCGTCGCCAGCCTGTCGAAGCAAGACCGCGCCCTGGATCGATGCGCTGCTCGAGGCGACGTGGTGATCGCTCGCTGGACGGTCGAAAATGGCCGTCCTCGCGACGTCACCGTCAGTGGCGGCAGCTCTGCCAAGGTGAATGCTTGCGTGGCTGCGGCAATGCGCAAGGTGAGTGGTTCGCTGGATGCGCAGTGCCAGGCGGTGCTGCTCATCGGTGCGCCCGAGGGTGCCGACGCTGCTCGGGCGCGGTTGATCGCTGCCGCGCCGTGACGGCTGCTGGTCGCGCGCGAGGGCGTCGTCCAAGGGATCGGCGCTGTGCCGCAAGACCCACTACAGCTGGGCGTCGAGGATCCCGCCGATGTCGATCATGTACATCTGCCGTCCGCCGCCATGCGGCGAGTCCACGACGATCTTGCGCCCGTCGCGGCTGTGTCGCGGATGATTGTCGCAGCGGTCTTCGCCGGTATAGCTCGGCTCCGAATGCAGGTGACCGAGCGCGAACACCTCGTCGCTCGGCACATGATAGAGAAATGGGTTCTGGATGCGCAGCGTGTCCGGGTAGGTGTCGCTGACCATCCAGTCGGCGTTGGGCAGGAACGTCTGATGACCGTTCGCGGAGTAGTCGAGCAGGTTCTCGACGTAGCCCACCTGATCCTCGAAGCGGGCGTAGCCATCGTAGTCACCCGAGTACGCCACGATGGTGGTGTCGTCGCGCCAGTCGATGTGGCTCGGATTGCCTTGGTCATCGAGCAGGAACACGTCGCTGCCGTCGAGGTTCGCGGTGAAGATGCGCGTGTAGGCCCCAACCCCGGGGATCAGCGCCCGATCGTAGAAAAAGAACCGCGTACTCGAGGGATTGACCAGCAGCGCGTAGAAGTAGTGCTTGCCCAGGCCTTGGGGATCCACGGGACTCGGAATCGCAGCGATCTGCTCGTAGGAAATGATCAACTCGGCGGCGCCAGTGGCCATATCGATGCTGTAGATCCCGGCATCGGCTGGGGCTGTGTCCCCGAAGTTGGGATCCGTGATGCCCGGATAGCCGTAGCCGGGGGTCATGTTCTGGTAGCGCTCGAAGTCGATGCCCAGCGCGACCTCGGCGTTGGGCGCGACGGTGAAGATCGGGCGATCGAGCGTCGACTCCTCGAGCGTGACGACGTTGAGGATGCGCGCGATGAAGCTGTCGTTCGCGCCCTCGCCCAGCCGGTCATTCCAGATCACCTGCTCGGACGAACCCGGCACCCATTGCAGCATGCAGCCTTGCTGCCAGTTCCATGCCCGGGACTCGCCGATCGTCGTCCACGCGTTGGCGTTGGCGAGGTCGACCATGCCGAGCTCGAGAACGTCATCGGACGTGACCGGACGGTCCTCGAAGTCGACCGCCATGCCGAGCACGAAGCGATCGCTGGGGTCGAACTGGAACTTGTCGTAGTAGCCGAACCAGTGGAACTTGGGGCCCGACGTCAGCGCCGTGATGGGTGGCAACCCCGGCAGCTCCGCGCAGCGACCGTGACTGACCGCGAGGCTCGCGATCTCGTCGTCGGTCAGGGCGTGATCGAACACCCGCACGCGCCCGAGTCCACCGGCGAGGAATCCCTCCTGCGCGGCGGTGCGTCGTCCCACCGCGAGCTCGGCACTGCCGACATTGATCGACTCGAGAGCCTCGAATTGCTCGTGAACCTTGACCCCGTCGACGTACATCGCGATCCGCTCGCCGGGAACGACCACCGCCGCGACCTCGTAGGTCTCGCCGATACGCAGCTGCTGATATGCGCGGGAATACGCTTGGGCTGTGGGCGTGTGCGTGCCATCGGGACTCAGCCACAGATACGGGATCTGGCTCTGGTCGATGCCGAACTCGAACGCGCGATCGGAAGCTGCCATGTCCCAACGCGACACGATGGCAGCCGACGCCGCGGGGCGCGGTTGCAGGCGCACCTCGGCCACGAAGGTCAGCGGGCCGGGGAGTTGGGTTGCGGTGGACTGCTGCGCCGTCGGCTCGCAGGTCGCCGCGAACTCGCAGTCGATCGCCACCGTCGCGTCGAGGTCGATGGCGTCACCCGCCGCTGGGTCACCGCACTCGACGGGCGGCGGCAGCACGACGCCCGATTCGCCGCTGTCGCTACTGCCCTCGCTCGTGGTGCCACCGGTATTGCCACTGCTGGTCTCACCGGTGGTCCCAATGTCGACGGTTGTGGTCGAACCTTGGTCGCCGTTCTCGCTGCCGGTGCTCGGGATGATCTCTGGGTCGCCCTGACATGCCGCCAGCAGCGCCACCACAACCCCGACTCGTTTCCGACCCACGTCGCGATCATACGCGAGTCTCTGGCCGCGTCTAGCGATCGCGACCGACCAGCGGCCACGCGACCTCTTCGGCCCACGACACCGGCTCGACGTGCTCGAGCCCGTAGGCTTCGGGCACGCGGCGGGTGATCTTCGCGGTGCCCAGCAACACGTCCCACAGAAACAGAAAATTGCCGTAGTTGCCCTGATAGTGGGTCGCGTCGTCGGCGGCGTGGCGTCCGTGATGCGCGGCGTGGGTGGTTGGCGTCGAGATCACGCGCTCGATCACGAACAGCGCCGGCCAGGTCCAGCGCCGCGCGAGCAGCCACGCATCCCACGGCACCGAGGCGTGCGCGCCGATCACCACCGCCATCTTCAGCACGGCATAGACCGCATACACCGGGCCAAAGCCCAGATGGACCAGCGCTGCCGACAGCCACAGCCCCGGCATCATCGCGTAGTAGAAGACGTTGTTGCGGTAGGTGACGCGCACGGACATGTACGGCGCCGAGTGATGCGCGCGATGCAAGCGAAAGAGCACCGGCGAGGCATGCGACGCGCGGTGCCACAGGTACTGCGTGAGGTCGTCCGCGAGCAGCAGCACCGCGAACATCTGCCACCAAGGCCAGTCCGCGAGTGCGTCGGCCGAGCTGGGCGCGAGCACCTCGAGCACCGCTGGTACGATCGCGAACACCCCGGGGATCACCACCAGCGGCAGCACGATCCCGCACACGCCTTCGATCATCCAGTCGCGCAGGGTCGCGCGTCCGGGCTGGAAGAACCGACCGGCGCGCAACTCGAGCAGTGCGAAGCCGAGGAACAACAGGGTGACGACCGTGCGGTAGTCCATCGGTGAATCCCTAGAGTTCGCCGCCCGCGGCCGAGAACAGCGCGCTGGTATGGGCAGCCAAGGCATCGTCGAGGAAGCCCGCGGAGGCCTTCGCGCCCAGACCAGTCGCCGCGCGGATCCACGGCTCGAACAACATCCACCCGAAGGTCAGCGCGATGCCCTGCGCGACGCGATGTTTGGGCTCGTCCACACCTTCGCGCTCGAGCGCGCCGACGAGCCGCCGCACCACCGGATAGGCCGATTGCAGCGGCGTCGGGATGTCGCCGTCGAGCATCGCGCGGGCGAGAATCCGAAAGAATCGGCGATCGTCCCGCGCGATCTGCATCGCCGCGCCGACCAACGCGAGGGGATCGTCGAGATCGACTTCGGCGAGGCGGGCCGCTTGCCCAGCCACGAGGTGATCGAGCACCGCGCGACGCAGCCCGTCCTTGCCGTCGAAGTAGTGGTGCACCAGGCCGTGATTCACCCCGGCCTTCGCCGCGATCGCGCGGACGGAGACGTCGCCTTGCTCCGCGAGCAGATCGGCAGCGGCCTCGACGAGTGCCTCGCGAACCGCTGCTTTGCCCCGAGCCGGAGCGGTTGACGTGGTGCTCATGGGGGGATTTAGTCATGTGACTAAATCGGTGTCAAGCTGCGGTGAACGCCGCGTAGGTCGGCGGCGGTTTGCGGGTTTCATGTCTGTCATACTCCCTGCCAATGACGACGTCTGCGAGTCCCGAAGTCCCCGCCCCGATCCCACGACGCACCCTCCTGTGCGGATTGTTCGCGGCCGCAGTTCTCGGTGTCGCTGGCTGCACCATGGGCGCGCAGACCGAGCGCGTGACCGACTACCCGCTCGAGCAGCCCCACAGCTACGCGTGGGTCACCGACGAACTCGTGCTCATCCAGCTCGGAGACGATCAGTCCAACGTCCGTACGCCCGAGAACGAGAAGCGCTTGCGCGCCGCGATCGATCGTGAGCTGCAGGCCCGCGGTTTGACGTCGGCTCCGCGTGACGAGGCCGATCTCCTCGTCGCGTTCTCGGTCGGCACGACCGTCCGCTATCGCCTCGAGGGCCTCTCCACCGGCTCCTCCTATGGCGGCGTTAAACCGGGTACCAAGCAGACCAAGGGCACCCTCAACATCTACCTCATCGACCGCGCCCAACAGCACGAGGTTTGGCACGGCTGGATCACGAAGTGGTTGTCGAAGTCCGACGATCCCGATGCCGTCGTCAACGGCGCGGTGCAGAAGATCATGGCCACATTCCCCGGCGCGAAGTGACTCGCGCCGCACGACCGCGAGTCGCCGTAGCAATCCTACCTACGGCCCCGCGGCGGTGCCACGCACGATCACCCGCCCCAGATCGATCGCCCGCACCGTAGGCACAACGTCATGCATCACCCCCGCCCCAGGTAGTTCGGCCGCACTGAGATAATCCAGCGGACGGCAGGTCAACACGATCACCTGCACGCGCTCGGAGACCTCGCGCAGCAGCGATCGGAAAAACTCGACCCGATCCGGATCGGTCTGCGCAAGGTGATCATCGAGGATCACCGCCGTGTCGAGGTGCTCGGCGATCGCCAGCCGGACCAAGGTCGCGAGCTGTTCCTTGAGCCCCGCGGACAGCACCTCGATCGATCGCGCCGAGCCACCGATCCGCAGGCCATTGGCCTTGAGGTTGCGATCGAGTTCGAGCCGCGCATAGCGGCCACCAGTCAGCTGTCGCAGTCGGGCCTCGACCGCCCCGCCCAACGCGTTGCCCAGATGTTGGCCCTGCTCGGTCTCGACCTCGCGCAGGGTATCGCGCAACAGCTGCCAGCCGTCGTACTCGCGCTGGAGATCGGCTTCGGCCTGCTTGGCCTCGACCAGCTCGGTGTGGCTCTCGTCGGCGCGACGCCGCATTGTCGCGCCGCCGATCTGCTCGAGGCTGCCCTCGGCCTTCTGGATCTCCGCGTCGGTGTCGCGCAGCTGGTGCTCGAGTCGGTCGATCTCGGTCGCCAGGGTCGACGCGGCGTCGGCGTCGAACACCGCCGTGGGGGGTGTCAAACGCGCGCTGTGGGCGAGGCAGCGCTCGAGTGCGGCTGCAGCAGCGTCGCGATCGACGGTGGCAAGGCGTGCTGCGGCTTCGTCGGCGCGCGCTCGCGTGGCCGCCGCGTGCTCGCGCGCGGTGGTCAACTTGCGCTCCACCTCGACCTGCTGGGCCTTGGCATTGGCGACGCCCAGCGTGGCGGTTTCGAGCTGCCCACGGGCGTCGGCGGTCGCGAGCTGTCCACGTTGCGCAGCCCCCTGGATGTTGGCCTCGACCTGGGCGACCGCTCGCACCACGGCCGCGAGTTCGTCCTCGCACTCGGCACCTGCCGTCACCAGGTCCGCGGGCAATCCCCGGCGGGCGGCATCCGCCTTGTTTGCGCTGGCCTCGGCCGCGAGCCGCAGCTGCTCGACCTGGGCGACCGCCAAGCCCCGCTCGAGCTCGGCCTTGGCGAGCCGATCGCGGCGGGCCGCACGATCGCTGTGCAGCTGCGCGTGGCGAGCGAGTACGTCGTCGGGCGAACGCTCGCCGAGCTGGGTCGCGAGCTCGGCCACGCGCGCCGGATCAGCGCCGTGCAGCGCGTCTGTGGCCGCAGCAAGCCCCGCACGGGCCGCAGCAAGCGCGGCCTCGTCGACCGCACCGGCCGCCGCTTCGCGATCGAGTGCGCTGGCTTGCTGCTCGTCTTGCTGACAACGTGCGGACAGCTCGTGCCACTGCGTACTGGCGAGCACCAGGGCCTCGAGATTGGCGGCGCCATGGGCCGCGAGGATCGGTGCACCATCGGCCAACCACCGCGCGCGTGCGGTCGCGAGCTCGCTGCGCATCGCCGCCGACCCGGCTTCGATCTGCAAGGAGCCCCACTGCGCCACCGCAACCGTCATGTCGCGCAGTGCGGGATGCGTGGTGGTGTCCGCGACCTCCAGCGCCGCGCCGCCGTCGGCCGCAACGGTCGCGGATCGACCGTCGGCGAGCCGGAACGTGACGGCAAAACCGACCGCGGCTTGGTCCTCGGCCCGCCGCAGTCGGGCGTCCATCTCGCGCAACACCTCGAGCGTCTGCGCATCGGGGATCGGCGTGCGATCGAGCTCGGCCCGGCGGCGCGTCGCAGCTTCACGCAGCAGGCGCGCCCGGGCGGCCAGCGACTTGGCCGTCGTCGTCGCGAGTTCGGCTCGTTCGGCCACGGCGGTCGCGTCGCGCCAGCGCAGCAGTGCCACCCACTCGCCGACCTGCTCGAGCTCGCGATCGAGCGCCGCGAGCTCACCATGGATGAGGTCGAGTTCTTGTTGGGCACGACGTCCGGTGGCCACGGCTGCGGTCGCCTGGCGGGCATCGACGCCGGCGGTGGCGTCGAGCGCGAGCGCCTCGACGAGCTGCCGGCGACGCTCGCCGACGCGCTGAAGATCGCGTTGAAGCGTCAGCTCGTGGCGGCGCAGTTCCTCGACGCGCGCCTGGGCCCCATCGTCGCGTTCGAGCAAGGCCAAGGCCTCGGTGGCCTCGAGCTGGACGCGCTGGGCCTGCGCGAGCCCACCGCTTGCAACCTCGCTGTGTTCGATCAACACCCCGACCGTGGCCCGCGCGGCGTCGGCCTCGGCACGCAGTCCGTCGACGCGCGCGAGCTCGTGGTCGATCGATTCGAGCTGCGAGCGAGCCGCCTGGGTTGCGGCTTGGGCCTCGCGCCACACCGCACCGGCGTCGTACTCGGCCTGGAGTCGCACTCGCTGGGTACGCAAGGCGTCGAGCTGCTCGAGCAGTGCGGTGCGTCGATCTTGATGCGTGCGCAGCACCTCATGCACCGACTCGTTCTGCTCGGCCTGCCGCAGCAGGCCCTCGTACTGCGCGCTCACCTCGCGGATGCGCTCGGCGATGCGGCCTAGCGGCGCCTCGCGTCCGCGTCGCCAATTGCCGCGCGAGTCCTTCGAACGATCGACGCGGGCCTGAGCCTCGGCGAGGATCCGCTTGAACAGGGGATCCTCGGCGAGCGACTGCAGCGCCCCGCTGAGGCGCTCGCGGCCAGCGGGGTCGGAGTCCTCACCGAGGTCCTCGGCGAACAGCTCTTCGATCCGCGAGTTGGCGCCGAGCAACGCGGTGGTGATGAACGACTTGGGCAGGCCCTTGGGCGCCGCCTTGCCGCCGGGCTCGCGCACGCCCCAGCCCAGCATCTTGCGCAGCTCGGCGTCGACCGAGCGCCCGGTCTCGGCCTTGGACCACACGTGACCATCGGCGGACCGCTCGAGCAACGCCGTGCCGCGGGTACCCTCGCCCCAGGCCTTGTCGATGCGCCACAGGTGCTCTTGCCGCGCGAACACCAGACGAACCCGCGGGGGCTGGGTCGCTCCCCAGGCCTCGAACGCCTTGCGATCCGAGGAGGTCGCCGGCAGCAGCAGTGCCGCGCGAATGGCCTCGCCCAGCGAGCTCTTGCCCAGATCGTTGGCGCCGAACAGCACATTGAGGCCAGGGCCGAACTCGACCTGCGCCTGTTCGACGCACTTGAACGACTCGACTTCCAGGCGGGTAAAACGCATCGACTCGTCCCGATCCCAGTCCTACTCGACCCCGGTTTGGCGCGCCACCTGGTACAGCTGCACCAGCGCGCGCTCGGCCACGTCGGCACGATCGCCCGCGGCGATCATCGCCTGCAGCCGCCGGGCGGTCTCCCGCACCTGCTCGGGCAGATCATCGAGCGCGAGCAACACACCGCTGGCGTCGAGCGCGAGCTTGCTGCGGTCGATGGTCGCGATGCCGATCTTGCCGCTCTGGGCCTCGTTGCCGGCAAGCTCGCGCAGCAACGCTTCGGCCTGGGCGTGCTCTTCGACCGGCAAGGTCATCGCCACATGGAGTCGCATCACCGTGTGACGATGATCTTCGGCCTTGAGCGCGCGCAACTCGGCGAGCGTCGTGACCGTGCGTTCTTGCCAGCGGTAGTGTCCAACTGGCTCGACCTGCAGCATCGGCGTGCGATCACGCTGCTTGAACAGTGCGACGGTGACCGTCCCAGCGTCGGTCTCACCAAAGCGAGTGGGTTCGGGGGCACCGGAGTAGATCATCGGGCTGCGCAAGGGCGGATGCACCCGGCGGGCGTGGGTGTCACCCAGCGCCACGTAGTCGAAGCCCGCGACGGTTGCGGTGTCGAGCGCGATCGGAAAATTGGTCGACAACCCGGGAAAGCCAAAGGTCTGACCGTGCAACATCGCGATCCTTACGCGCTCGTCGCCGGGCTCGCGGTGGGGCAGATTCGCGGCCATGTTTTGCTGGCCGGCGGTGCGCCGACAGGGCACCGCATGGATCACGGCGGTGTCGCCCAGCGCCAGGCTGAAGTCGTCGCGATCGACGACGTGGACCCACGCCGGGAGTGCCTCGCGAAACGCTCGATTGCGCCACACCGAGGTCGGGATCAACGGATCATGGTTGCCCGGCAGCAGCACCACGGCTCGGCCGGGCGACACCGCCCGCAACAACTCGACCAAAGGCGCCCACCACAGCTCGCCGGGGTCGGGCAGGTCGAACACATCCCCGGCAACGAGCACGGCGTCGACCGCATAGCGCTCGGCCACACCCAGAATGTTGCGCACGGTGGTGAGCCGCTGCTGCGTCAGGGTGCGATCGTGCTCCCCGAAGCCGAGAAAGCGCAGGCCCAGATGCCAGTCGGCGGTGTGCAGGATCTTCGTGGCCATCAGGTCGTCCGGTTCGCGACTCATGGCGAGGCGAACTCCACGTCGAGGATCCGCTCGATGCGCGGTGCAGTGTAACGGCGCTGGTGGGCCTGTTGCATCCACACCGCCCAATCAGGGTCGTCGCGCTGGCGCAGGCGCTCGATCGACTGTTCGGCGAGCTCGAGGTCGCGCTCGATCTCGACGACGGCCCGCTCGGCGCGGGCGCGGGCGTCCGAGCCGGCAGCGGCCTCACGACGCGCCCGCGCGCCGACGAGCTGTTCGCGCACCTCGTCACGGCGCCGCACCCACACCACCCTGCGGTCGTCGAGGCAGCGGTCGATCCGCAGCACGACGTCGTCGAAGTGCTTGCGTTCGTGGCGCTCGATCTCGCCGACGGCGACGAACAGCGCGGCCTCGACGGCGTCGTCGACGTCGCGTGGATCGACGACCACCGGCGCGAACTCGGCGTCGTCGAGCTCGGCGCCGAGCAGCGCCTCGACCTGCGCGGGGGTCAGCGTGGCACCGTCGGATTCGCTCACCGCGATCGGCAGCAACTCGACCACCGGCTCGAAGCCCTGCTGCTCGAGTCGCACGACCACCAGCCGTCCGCGCAGCGGCGCGCTCAAGGCCTCGGGCCGTCGTCGCAGGCGCACCCGAAAGCGGCCGTCGCGGCTGGCCCGGCGGGCCTCGTCGACGGCGCCGTGCACCAGCGGATGACCCAGATGCAACGCGTCCCCCAGCTCGGCATCACGATCGCCGATCAGCGCCACGAGACCCTCGGCCACGGCCTTGGGCAGCTGGCGATCGGGCGCGATCGTCAGGCGCACGCGACCACCGACCACATCGCGCTGCCATACCACAGCGACAGCGTCGAGATAGGCCGTGACCACCTGTTCGAGCGCGCGATCGAAGCTCTCCAGACCGCCTTCGAGATCGCGCTCGATGGTGCGAAACGCGTTGCGTACGCTCTCGTCGAACCGCGACTCGATCAGGCCTGCGGTGCGTTTGTGCGTGGCCTCGAAGGTCTCGCGAACCTCGCCGAGGTCGTCACGCAACGTCTCGAGCTGCGCGGTGCGCTCTTCGATGGTCCGCGAGGTCTCGTAGATCCGGCGCAGATGGCCCTCGAGCTCGGCACCGACGATGCTCGCGAGCGACTCGGGCGAGCGCGCGCCGGCCTCGTGCAAGATCACATCGGAAGCATCGAGCACGGTGCCGAACAGCTCGAGCTTGCGGCTGAGAATGTCGAACACCAGGCGCTCGGCCTCGTTGTCGGTGGCCAGCAGATTGATCACCGTCACGTCGTGGCGCTGGCCATAGCGGTGGCAGCGGCCGATGCGTTGCTCGATGCGCTGGGGATTCCACGGCAGGTCGTAGTTGACGACGGTGTCGCAGAACTGCAGGTTGAGGCCCTTGGCGCCCGCCTCAGTGGCGATGAAGATGTGCGAGCGGGTCTCGAACTCGTGCATCAAGGCCAGCCGCACGGCGACCTGCGCGCTGGGACGCGCATGGCTAGGCAGACGATCGCCGACCTCGGCCTGCCAGCGTGCGAGGGCTTGACGCATGCGCGGCCCCTCGTTGGTGCCGCGAAACAGCGTGATCTCCTCGTCACTGACGTCCCCAGCCCCGGCCAGGACCTCGCGCAGGTAGTCCTGAGTCGCGAGCGATTCGGTGAAGATGACCAGCTTACCGCTGCCTTCGCCACCGACGAATCGCTCACGAACCAGGCGCACCGCGTGCACCAGCTGCTGGGCCTTGCTGTCGATGCCGATCGCATCGGCCTGTGCGATGAACCCCCGCACGCGTTCGAGCTCGGCCTCGATGCGCACCGCTTCGGGCGGCGGGCCCTCGTCGGTGTCGGTGTCGGCGGTGTCGTCGAGCTCGAGATCCGCGGCGAACAGATCGACGGTGTCGTCGTCACCGAACACGCCCGCGAGCTGGCGTTCGAGTCGGGTCGCGACGTTGCGCAGGCTGGCCGCGAGCGCGCGTTGTGACGACGCCATGCGCCGATGAAACCCGATGATCAACAGCCGGCGATGGCCACCACGAAACGCACAGGCCTTGGGATCGAGCAGGTACGCGGTGACGCCATCGTAGAGGCTGCGCTCGGCCGCCGTCATCGTGTAGCCGAACAGCTTGGCCCGCCGGCGCATGAACGGCTGTTTCATGAACTCCTGGGCCTGACGCCGCAGAGTCCGCTGGCACACCGCGCCGATGCGCTCGCGCAGCTCGTCGTCTTGGCCCTCGCGCAGGGTCCGATCGTCGCCCGCGCAGAAGATCGCGCGGAACGTGCCCAGATCGCCCAGCAGCGTGCCGGTGGGCTCGACATACTGCACCAAGCCCCACAGCTCGGTCAGCGAGTTCTGGATCGGCGTCGCGGTCAGCAGCAGCACCGGCGAGCCGGCGATCGCGGTGCGCACACGATGGGCCATGCGGGCTTGCTTGGACGCATCCTTGGCGATGCCGTGGCGATCGAAGCGCTTGTAGATGCCCGCGAAGATCTCGTGGGCCTCGTCGATGACGCACAGATCGAAGCGCGGGGCGGCCCGCAGCGCCTCACTGCCAGCTTCACTGCCTGCCCACTCGCGGCCCACGATGTAGACCGTGGAGTCCTCGAGCGCGGGTGCAGGCCCCGAGATCTCACGGACCTCGATGCCGAACAACGTGTACAGCTCGTGGCGCCATTGACCCAGCAGCGGCTTGGGCGTGATCAACAAGATGCGACCCGCGCCCTCGGCCCGGCGCTGCGCGATCACCAGTCCGGCCTCGATGGTCTTGCCCAGGCCGACCTCGTCGGCCAGGATGCAGCCGCCTTGCGGAATTCGCTGCAGCGCGAAGATCACCGCGTCGATCTGATGAGGGTTGGGGTCGATGCGACCGGCCCGCTGCGACGCCACCCAGCGCTGCTGCTCGTCGGCGCGACGTAGGCGGACCAGCTGTTCGGCGAAGAATCGGCGGGTGACGGGGTGCGTGCTCGTCATTCGCCGACCGCAGGTGTAACAAATCCGGCGATCCTCCGGCGCAGCCCGACGCTTTGCGGGGCGCGGGCCAAGATGCGGGCCAGGCCGCGGTTTCGCGACAGGGGCGATCGCGGTCGACCGCGGGTTGTCGCCCGCGCGTCCGCCAAGACCTGAGTCTTCCGACGCGCGGTGTCAGGCGGGTGGGCTGCGAAGCTCCGGCAACTCGGAAAGCGCGTGGGCGAGGCCACGCAGATCCTCGAGTCGCCCATCGACGAGATCCCAAAGCAGCGCGTGGTCGATCCGAGCGTAGTCGTGAACCAGAACATTGCGCAGCCCAGCGAGCCCGGCGAGCCGCGCGGCGAGTTCGGCGGGGACGATGCCGGCGCTCGCGAGTGCGGGCAGGACCTCGCGGTACTTCGCGGGAACCGGCGCGCCCCGGCCAGCGAGCACGTGATGACCGATGTCAAACGCGGCCTCGGCAGCCACGTGAAGGGCACGCTCGAGTGCCAGGCGCAGCAAGGGATCCTTCCGGAGTTCGGCGTTGCTCCCGGCGAGGCCGCCGAGCACGGCGAGCATCTCGCCCAGGGTCGCGAGTCGAGCGAGCACGACCTCAGGTCGCACCGTCACGGACGTTCGCTCCCGGTCTGCGCCAGCACGACCATGCGGAGCCGGCGCGACTCATCTTCCGCGGCGAAGCGCGACCTGCGTAGGAAGTCCTCGACCGTACGGGGCTCCGCCTCGAGCACCAAGCGCCCGGTGGTGACGATCTCCCAGACGAGCACCGGCGGTGCGATGGCAAGATCGACGAGGTCGATATCGGCGCCGAGCGCGTTGCCAACCCGATCCATGACCGCCAGCCGTTCCACTCCCAGGGGTGGCTCACACAAGATCGCCAGGTCAATGTCCGAGTCAGCGCGGGCATCGCCGCGCGCGTGGGAACCGAACAGCCAGATCGCCTGCACCCGTCGACCTACGATCGCAGGGTCAGTCGTGAGCGCGTCGAGCGTGGCCGAGAGCTCCATGGATCGATGCTAGCACTCGCCGACGGTGCCAGCGGAGGTCTAGGGAGGCACTTCGCAGACAGTCGATGGTCAGCAAGGATGCGGCCGGGGGCTAGCCCCCGGCGACCGCGCGCACCCCTGAATCGTGGCTTTTCACCGGTTTCCGCCCACAAATTTGATGGATTCACCCGTCCCGGGCCATGGTCCAGATCGTCGTGACGCCTGAAGTGATCTGTCTTGCGATCGCGCTCGCCACTGGCGCCGCGACTCCCGCCACCCACCGCACCGCTGCCACCGAGCGCGCCGCCGAGCACGTCACTGCTCGATTCGAGGCCTGGCTCGCCAACCCTTCGCCGGCTGCGAGCGCGGCGATCCGTGAGCGGGTGCAGCTCGGAGCGCCACCCATCGCGCTGGTCGCATTGCTCGAGGGTTTGCAGAGCGCACCGAACCGCGACCTGCTCGACGTGGTGCAGTCGCTGGCGAGCTATCGCCGGCCGCAGGTGCGAGCCCACGCGATCCTGGCGTGGGCCGAGCTCGGACCGGACCAGGCAGCGCGCGCGCTCGCTGCCGCGTGCGCCGATCTCGATCCCTCGATTCGTCGACTCGCGCCCGCGATCGCGGCGCGACATCCCAGCGACGAGGCCGAGCAGCGCATCGTCGACCTGCTCGAGCGCGACCCCGCGCTGGCCCAAGCGCTCGCCGAGGACGACATCGTCGAGATCGAGGCCGACCTGTGATCGCCGGTCGGATCCGACGAATGCTCGTGGGCCTCGCCGTGGCCGCGACCGCAGGCTGTGCGACGCGCGTGCTCCCGGCCGAGGCGCCCGAGCACGGCAACTTGGCGGCCGTCGCGGCCGACCACGACGTCGAGCAAGCGCAGAAAGACTCGGTCGCCGCCGCGCTGCCGCTGGTGGTGCTGATCGAGCATGCCCGCGTGGTCGCCGTCGATCCGATCCACGGTCGCGAGCACTGGTCGTTGCCACTGGTCGTGACCGGACATCCGGTCGCGAGCGCCCACACGGTGTACCTGCCGGTGCGAGGCCAAGGCGTGGTCGCGGTCGATCGGCAGCGTGGAACGACGCGCTTTGTCACCCAGCTGCCCGGCGAGGCCCTCACCGGGCTCGCGGTGTCCGAGCCCATGCTCGTGGCCACGGTGCTCGATCCGCGGGCGGAGCGTCCGGCGCAGATCGTCGGCGTATCGACGATCGATGGCGACATCCGCTGGCGGCGACCTGCCGCCGCACGCCTGGGCATCCCCGACGTCGTGGGCGAGGTTGCCGTGGTCGGCATCGGCAATCAGATCGCCGCGATTCGCCTCGAAAACGGCCGCGAGGTCGCGCGACTCGACGTCACCGCCTCCAGCCAACGTCGTGCCGAGTTCGAGCGTGTCGTGCATCGCCGCGGCATGTGGTTCGTCGGCCGCGGGACCCGCTGGATCGATGTCGGCACCCGAGGTTCGGGTGGCGAGTCGCGGGCGCTCGCTCGCAGCTACGCGCCGGCGTTTCGCACCGTCGATGGCATGGACGACGGCCACGGCGACGACGAGCGACTGCGGCTGTGGCTGCGCTGGTCGAGCATCGACGCGACCCCGCGCGATGCGATTTTGCTGTCGCGCCGGGCAGTGATCGCCGCGCGTCTCGACCGTGACGGCCAGCCCGTGCGTCCGCGGTGGGTTCATGTCGAGCGCGACGGCGAGTTCGTCGCGATGGAGGTCACCGGTCGACGGGTGATCCTCGTGCGCGAAGATGGTGCGATCGTCACCCTCGACGACGACGACGGCCACGAACTCAGTCGCATCGACGGCGACGAGCCGGTGCAGGGCGCGTTGGTGCTCGGCGCGAGCGCCCAGCCACGTGGCACCGTGCGTCGCAGCGACGATCCGGGCGCCACCGACGATCTGCGGCGCCTGCTCGGCCAGGACGATGTGCGCTTGCTGCCCGCGCAGCGCTTCGCCGCCGACCTGCTGTGGAGGTCCGACGATCCGCGGGTCCGGGCATGGGTGCGTGAGCTCGCCGAACGCGAGCCGGTCGGCGTCGCCGAGAGCGCGGCCGCACTGCGCGATCATGCCGCGGCGCTGGTACGCACGCCCTGGGGTTCGGGCTCCGATGCGGACGCCTCGGCACTGCTGAGTTCGCTGCGCGCCCGCCCGCGGTTCGGCTCGTCGACGGTCGTCGACCTCGACCAAGCGATTCGCGCGGCCGTGCGCTCGGGCAGCCCCGATGTCGTCGCCGAACTCGGCGCGTTGCTCCTCGATCCCGGGACCGCCGCAGACGACCTCGTGCGCATCATCGGCGCGCTGGCAGCCCTCGATGACGTTCGCGCGCTCGAATCCGTCTCGACGTTCGTGGCGCGCTACCACGCCGACGCGCAGACCGTCGCCGAGTCCACCGCGTTGCACAGCGCCGCACGGTTGCTTTTCCAGCATGCCGACGACGCACAGATCGGCCGCGCTGCGCTGGCAGTGTTATTGCGGGTGGTCAACGACCCGCTGTGCGATCCGAGTCTGCGCACCGTGATCGTGCGCGGGCTCGCCGAGCTCGAGGCCGGCGCCGCGGGCGATGTGATCCGCTCGGTCCGCGGCTAGCGGCGCAGCGGCGGGCCGCGGCCCACCGGCGCGGTGCAACCGCGCGGCAGGCCAGCAAAGCCCACCGTTGGGCCGGGTGGTTTCGAGCCGCGGGCGGTTCGCGGTAGAGTCCGCGCGATGAACCGCCGCCTCGCGCTCGCCCTCGTCATTGCCTCGGCTGCCTGCCGCAAGGACTCCACGTCCGCGACCCCTGCCGACACGGCTGCAGTTACCCCGACGACGGCCACGACTCCCCCTACGCCGGCAACGGATCCCGCACCGACTGACCCAGCCCCGGCCGAAGCGACCGACGCCGGGCCGCCAGTGGCCGAGGTCGATGAGGTAGCACCAGTCGCCAGCGGACCTGCCAAGCCGATCACCGATCCGGCCGACGGACTCACCGAGCCCAAAGACTTCGCCGTGGTCAAGCTCGAGGTCAAGCAGCCCAACAAGAAGATCTACAAGGACGCGACCGGCCAGATCGTGGACTGGTCGGTGCCGACCCAGATCGAGGTCGACTTCGACGGACACAAGCACCTGTTCGTCTTCACCGCGAAGCGTTCGGGCAAGTCGGCCGTGATGGTAGAGCTGGACTACGAGCTCGATGGTGCAGAGGTGCTGCGTTCGGCCGATCTCGAAACGAAACTCAAAGAGCGTGGCGTGCTGCTCGTCGAAGGCGGCACCGCGATCGCCGTGACCGTCGCGAACAAGCGCGTCAAGCCCAAGGCTGCGCCGCCCAAGGACACGATCGAACAACCCGCAGGGAAAGACCCGCTGTCGGGGGCCGAGAAGCACAAGGGCTGAAAAAAACCTGCTCGCGACGCGCTAGTCCGCGCCGCCCGTCAGCACCGCCCAGGACGTCCACGATTCGCCGCCCAGGGCGACCCACGTTGCGCCCCACTCCAGCACGCGATCGGCCGCGGGCGCCGTGGGTGACGCGCCGTCCAGTCCGAGCCTTCGCGCGGCGTGTTGGAGGTGGGCGCGCGCGTGCTCGGGGTACGAATCCCGACCCGGCGACCGGCGCCTTCTTGTTCCCCGAGCAGTGACGCGTGCGCGAACGTCGGCAGGCGAGTCCGCTGGACGGTGGGCCAGCGGGCGTCGTGGCTGTCGCACACCGTCGCACCATCGCCCACGCGGCAAGTGTGTCGACCGGTTTGGTTGAAGGATCCACGCGCCAGAACCCATACTCTATGGCCACGCCCCCTCCCAGTCGCCGCCGACCATCCCGCCGAGCAATCTCGGACCCGAGCTGACGTCGATGAACACACGCTCTACAACGATTGCCCTCGCGGCGCTGGTCACCGCGACAACGGCGGTTGGTTGTCGCAACGACGGCGACACCGCCCAAGCCGACGAAACCACCGGCGCCGGCACGGACGCGAGTTCCACTGGTGGTGGCGCCACCACCAACGCCAGCACGTCTGGCGCCGATGAGACCTCTTCCACCGGAGACACCTCTGAGCCCGACACCTACTTGCCGGCGCCCGGCGGCCTGCGTCGGCTGCTCGCGCACCAGTACGTCGCCAGCATCGAACACCTGCTCGGACCCGACGCAGCGGCCGCAGCGATCCCACCGCTGGATCAGAGCCTGGGCGGCTTCGATGCGATCGCCGCCGCCGAACTCTCGCTGTCACCGATGGACGTCGAGCAGTACGAGCGCTCGGCCAATGCGATCGCGTTCGCTGTGCTCGGGGCGCCCGAGACGCTCGCATCGACCGTCCCGTGCATTGTCGACGAGGTGCCCAATGACGCGTGTTTCACGACCCTCGCCCGCGACTTCGGCCGCTTGGCCTGGCGCCGCCCGCTGACCGAAGAAGAGCTGCAGATCTACGCCGGCGTCGGCGTCGACGCGCGAGCCTTCGACGGTGGCGAGTTCTGGACCGGAGTCCAGTTCATGCTGGTCGCGCTGCTCCAATCGCCGCGGTTCTTGTACATGGTCGAGATCGGCGAGCCCGCCGACGACGGCCTCGCGCGCGAGCTCAATCCCTACGAGCTTGCCTCGCGGATGTCGTTCTTCCTGATCGGGCGCACACCCGACGCCGCGCTACTCGATCGCGCGGCCGCCGGCACGCTGGGGTCCGACGACGAGATCCGCGACGCCGCCTGGTCGTTGCTCGAGCAGCCGGGCGCGCGCGAAGTCGTAGCGCGTTTCTACGATGAGTTCCTGACGATCCGGGACCTCGCCCACAAGGGTAAGGACCCGGTGCTCTTCCCGCAGTTCACGCCCGAGCTTGCGACGGCGATGCGCGAGGAGACCCAACGACTGATCGCAGCGATCGTGTTCGACCAAGACAGCGATGTGCTCGAGCTGTTCGATGCCGACTACACCTTCGTCGATGAGTCGCTGGCGACGCTCTACGGCGTCGCCTCGCCCGGCGAGGGTCAGTGGGCGAGCGTGTCGCTGCCGGACGAACAGCACCGTGCCGGTGTCCTGACCCACGCCAGCGTGCTGGCGATGATGTCGCACGGCTCGCTGAATTCACCGACCCGGCGGGGCTTGTTCGTTCAAGAGCAGCTGCTGTGCACCGACATTCCGCCGACGCCGCCCGACGTCAACCCCACGCTGCCCGACGTCAGCGAGCCGATGAGCCTGCGGCAGCGACTCGAAGAAGTACACCTCAGCGTGGCGAGCTGCGCGGGCTGCCATCTCGCGATGGATCCCATCGGCTTTGCGTTCGAGAACTTCGACCCTATCGGTGCGTACCGCACCGAGGACAACGGCTTCCCGATCAACTCCGCAGGCGAGGTCGAGGGCATCGGCGAGTTTGCCCATGCCGCAGACCTCGCGGCGCTGGTCAGCGCCGACCCTCGCCTGCCGCAGTGCCTGGTGAATCAGGTCTACACCTCCGCGCTGGGCTTCACCTACGCGCCCGAGCAGGAGTCACCGTTGGCCGATCTCAACGACACCTTCGCGTCGTCCGACCACAACATGCGAGCGCTGCTGGTCGCGCTGACCACCAGCCCGATCTTCCGTCGTGTCGACGAGCCCAAGTGAGGCCAACACCATGCATCTGCTCCGCAACTTCCGCTTGAGCCGCCGCAAGGTCCTGCGCGGCATGTTGGGTGGCGCCGCCGTCGCGGTGGCACTGCCGCCGCTCGAGGCGATGCTCAACCGTCACGGTGATGCCCACGCCGACGGCTCGGCTCTCCCGCTGCGCTTCATCTCCGTGCTTTTCGGTTGTGGCGTCCAGCTCGATCGCTGGGAGCCCGCCCAGGTCGGCGCCAACTGGGAGCTGTCGCCGCAGCTGATGCCGTTTGCCGACGTGAAGGACTACCTCACGATCTGCACGGGTCTGCGCAACCGGTTCGGTGGCTCGGCCATCACCCACCATGAAGGCATGTGCGTCTTCAATGGCTATGACTTCGCGCTGCGGCCGGACCTGCCGGGCTTCGCATCCGACTGGGCCGGGCCGACGATCGATCAGGTCATTGCGGATGCGATCGCAGCCCGCGGCGGCGCGACGCCGATTCGCTCGATGCAGCTGGGCTGGACCAAGTTCGACAGCCCCGCCGACAACGGCAGCACCGCCAAGGCGCTCTCGGCCCGCGGCGAGCCCGGCAACCTCACGGTGTTGTATCCCGACTCGAACCCCGCCAGCGTGTGGCAGAGCTTGTTCGGCGAGTTCTCGGAGCCCAACGACACCCGCGAGGTGCGGTTGTCGATCCTCGATGTGATTCGTGAAGACACCCTGCGGCTTCGCAACGAGCTCGGCGTGAAGGACCGCCAGCGCCTCGACGCGCACCTCGAGGGCGTCAGCGAGCTCGAGACCAAGATCTCGGCGCTACCACCGTTGTGCCAGTTGCCGCTGCAACCCGATCACACCAACGCCGAGGGCAACGCGCAAGAGCAGCTCACGATGGTCAACGACCTCATGAGCGATCTGTTGGCCTATGCGTTCGTATGCGACGTGACCCGCGTGGCCTCATATCAGATGCTCAGTGTGGCCAGCGAGGTGCAGTTCGGCGAGATCGCGCATTCGACCACGCAGCACGGCGACAGCCATGCCGGTGACGAGAGCTACAATCAAGGCATCGTCTACGTCATGGCCCGCATCGCGGACATGATGAAAAAACTCGCCGACACCACCGACGCCGACGGCACCAACCTGCTCGACTCGACGCTGATGTACTGCAGCACGGAGGTCTCGCAGGGCTGGTCGCACAGCTGGCAGCGCCTGCCGATCATCATCGGTGGACACGGGCGAGGCTATCTGCGGTCACCGGGGATCCACTATCAGGCGATCGCACCCACGACCCCCGGAGACGACTTCACGTCGGAGGGGAACACCAGCGACGTCCTGCTGACGCTGCTGCAGGCGTTCGATCCCGAGGCCCAGAGCGTCGGTGCCGGGGAGCCGATGTCGACGACGCCGCTGGTTGAACTCCTCGCCTGAAGCGGACGGGTGCTCGA
>CANLQR010000023.1 GCA_947492135.1 Deltaproteobacteria bacterium
TGCCCAGTGGACTGACCACCTTGATCACCATGTCCCCGACCCAAGTGTGGGCCATGCCGAGCTGGAGCTGGCCGCCCGTCACGTTGTCGACGCCATTGGCCGCGAGCGGCAACACCACACAGGCCATGGTCCCGAGCGCTCCGTTGTACGCGTCGTCCGGAACCGCCACGGCGAGGCCGGGCCCGGCGACGAGAGCCTCGGACTCCGGGAGTGCGCAGACCGGCTCGTCCGAGCAATCGGCGCAGGCGCAACCCTCGTTGTAGGGGTCGCAGATGGCGTCGTCGTTGCAGGCAGTCGCGCAGAACGCGTCCGCGTCGCAGTCGTTGCACACACAGTCCTCTTCGAAGGTGCACGCATCGTCGTCGATGCAAGGCTGACACACGCAATCATCGTCGGGCGCGGCGCAGTCGGCGTCCTCGATGCAGTTCGGAATCGGACAGATCGCGTTGCAGCTGTCCTGGGCGATGTTGACGCAGGCGGCATCCCATTCGGTATCGCAGCAAAAATCGTCGATCGCACACACGCACGCCTCGACCAGCGAGTTGTCGCAGCCCGGCGCAGCAGAGTCATCGACGCAACACGAAGCCCCGTCTGAAGCCTCCGGGACCTCCGTGATCGTGAGTTCGAAGGCACCGGCGCTGCCGTTCCAGCCGTCGATGACGATCGCGATGGTCTGGTCCGCCGCGAGCACGATGTCGAACCTCGACGAGTTGCCCAGGGTGCCGCCTTCGTCGTCACACACCAGCTCCGCGCCGTCGCAGTCGCTGTCGAGCGCATACAGGACCGTGTCGAAGTCGGTCCCGGGGTTGCTCGTCGAGACGCGGAAGGTCCCGGCCGACGGCGCAGTCCAGCTGACCACGTAGTCCTCCGAATCGCCCGCACCGCACGAGCCGCCTGCCTGCTCGTCGAGTGCGCCGACGGTCGAGCCGATGGTCGAAGCCGGCAACTCGGTGCCGAGGTCTTCGTCGGGACAGCCGGCGCCCCCCGTCGTGGTCCCACCCGTCGTCGTGGCGCCGGTCGTCGTGGCGTCGGTGGTCGTGGCGTCGGTCGTCGTCGCGTCGGTGGTGGTGGCGTCGGTGGTGGTGGCGTCGGTCGTCGTGGCGTCGGTCGTCGTGGCGTCGGTCGTCGTGGCGTCGGTCGTCGTCGCGTCGGTGGTCGTCGCGTCGGTCGTCGTCGCGTCGGTGGTCGTCGCGTCGGTCGTCGTGGTCGGGCCAGCCGAGGTGTCGGGGTCGGTCATCGACTCGGGCGCGGTCATCGTCTCGGGGTCGGTCATCGACTCCTCGTCGGAGGTGCCCGTCGTTGTGGAATCGGCAGTGCCCGTCGCGGTGGACTCGTCGCCTGGGCAAGCGGTCAGCACGAGGGTCGCGCACCAGCCGGTGGCGATCTTGCGGAGAATTGTCGTGTTCATGGGGTAGTCTCGCGAAGCTTTGGGGCGCGACGACCTTGCGTCGCGGCTGTTGAACCCCTGGTTATACCCAAGCCCCGGCGCGGGGCCACGCGCGGCACCGACGCGTGAACGCACAGGGGCGAACTCACGCAGGTGAGTCAGCGGGCGAATGACAGGTGGTCTTGGGGGGCGACCTCGAGGACAGCATGAGGGTCGACACCGCTCGAACGCACGTCCTGTTCGGCCTGTGGCGTCTCGGCGACCCCGATCTCTGCCATGGTGTGGACGGTGGGTTCGCTGGGGGTTGCGACGCCATCGACGCGCACTCCCGTGCAGCGCTGTTCGAGCAGGGCGAACGGGTCACCACGAACGCCGGTATGTCCCAGCGACGCCGTCCGACTCGTACGAACGAATGGTGAGGCCCTCGACCGACGGCAGGTCGAGTTTGTCGGACGGTGCGTCGCAGGCGAGCGTGGCCCCGCTTTGTCCGCAGCGGTCGCGGTTGTACAGTGACGCCCTGCCGCCCGGTCGCAACGACCCATGAAACAAGACGCAGATCGACGCCCCGATCCCAGCCTCCATCGCAAAGCTGCGATCGCGATGGGGCGCGCGTTCGATCACGCGGGTCGCGTGCGCATCGAGCCGATCCCCAACTTCGATCTCGATCGGACGATCTTCAATACCCTCGAGGGCAGGTTGTCGAGGTTCGTCATGCGCACGCGCGTCGCCAAGCTCGCCCACTGGGACGATGAGGCCGCGAAACGCGTACAGCGCGACTACGATGCCTCTCGCGAGCGGTTCCCGTTGCCGCCGATCGACCCGGCGCTGTTGCGCTTCATGGTCGACGAATGCGACTTCGACGTCGAACACGCCGACGGATCATTCCTCGATCACCTGTACTTCTGCTTCGAGTACGGCACGCATCACTTTCCCGAGTACTCGCCGATCGTGCTGTTGCTGCACTCGATCCTGGGCACGGGCACGAACACCTTCGCGATGAAGGCGGACAAGATCCCGGGTTTGCGCGCACTGCTGACGCCGTTCGAGTGGACCCACGTCGAAGCGTTTCCGTCGGTGCTGCGGCTACTGTACGGCCTGACGCTGCGGCGCGATCTCTGGGCGAACCTATCGCGACTCGATGCGCTCGAGTCCATCCGGTTCCACCGCGTCATCGACAACGAACCGCTGGTGATGAGTGCCGCGGACCTCTGGGTGCAGCTGAATTTCCAGCTGATCCATCTGGTCGATTTTCTCCCCGTGGCCAACTGGGCCGCGCATCAAAACGACACCGCCTTCATTCTCTTTCGCGATCTCTACGCGTTGCTCGACAAGGCGGGAAAACGCTCGGCAAAGCTCGACTATCAGGCAGCCACCGGCGCGAGCAGTCTCACCGGCGAGACGCTGAGTCTCGCCGGCTGGTTGACCACCAGGATTCCGGTGGGCATCAGCGAGAAGATGGCCGCCAAGTCGGTCGGGCGCTTCTCCGAGCGCATTGGGCACTCGATGGCCTACGAGCTGGTCTGGCCCTGACGCGTGGCGTGGCGTGGCCACGGCGCTTCACCCCGCGTAACCCAGCGCCGTGATCGCAGCGAGCAGCTCACCGTGGATCGCCGGATGCGCGCACAGGATCCCGTAGTTTTTCGTCAGCCGGGGCGGCGACGAGAAGTCGAGCGGTTGTCCGCGCAAATCGGTGACCCGCATGCCCGTGCGAGTCGCGATCGCAGCCCCTGAGGCGTGGTCCCAGACCAGCTCGAAACGCCCCGGGTCGGTGGGCACGCGCAGATACGCGTGGGCCTGTCCGCGGGCCACGAGCGCGTACTTTGCCTGCGAGTCGCAGCGGATCGTGCGGCTCGGGCGTCCCAGGTGCCGCAACAGCTGCTCGACGTGGTCGAGCCGCGTGTGGCCTGACTCCACCGAGATCGTCACGACCAGCTCGCCCTCGAGGGTCGCGGTCGCGCGCGGCACGACCGTGTGGTCGTGGCCATCGACCCCGTACTCGAGGACCTCGCCGTCTTGCTGTACGACGTAGATCGAGCCGCCGGGGTCGGCCGCATCGAGCGGCCCCTGGTGATCGCGGGGGAGATTGGGGCAGCCCAGCACGCCTATCGTGGGCGCGCTGCCCTCGATCCGGGAAAGGCACACCGCATATTGCTCGCGACGAAGAAACCCTTTGGTGCCATCGATCGGATCCAGCGTCCAATAGGCACCCTCGGAAGTACGAGCGGCGCCGGCATCGATCGAAGCGAGCACGGCATCACGATCGGCCTCGGGCCACACCACCCGGGCCGCGGCGACCACGGCATCCGCAAGCCGCGGATCGGCGCGCAAGGTCTCGGCCGACTCCTCACCCACGATCACCGGCTCGCCAAGGGCCGCGCGCAGTCGGGCGACGATGACCGCTTGCGAGGCGAAGTCGGCCACGGTGACCGGAGAGTCATCCGACTTGGTCACGCTCTCGATTGCCCCGGCACTGACTGCGCGGCACACCCGGCATGCGTCACGAACGGCAGCGAGGGCTGCGGAGGTTTCCATCGTGGGTGTCATCTCGAGCACAGACTAACGCATCACGCACCCAGCGAGGGCTCGGGCGCGCCCAGTCGTCGCGCGAACGCCACGATCGCGTCCGTCACGAAGGCCGGAGCGTCGAACTGCATCGCGTGGCCGCTGGCGGTCTCGCGAACCTCGACCCGCGCGGGATCGAGCGGGGCCAGCGCGCCGAGCACGGCAGCGTTGTCGGTCGCCTCGTCGCCCGTCGCCAGCAGGACCAACAACTCGAGGTCGAGTCGACCCAGCCGCGTGAGCGCGATCATCGACAGATTGCCCATCAGCGCGCGAAACCGCGGGGTGATCCGCATCAGGCGGCGGGGGTCCTGGCGAATGAAACCCTCGAGGTAGGGCCCGCGCGTGAACATGGTCTCGACGATCGGCGTGAGGATCGCCGGTTGATCGGGGGGCGCGCCGGCGGCGGCCGCTTCATGGGCCACGGCCGCGCTCGCGACCGCAGTGCTGGGGAACAACCCGGGTGCGACCATCACCAGGCCGTTGCAGCGGGAGCCCAGCGGGCGCAGCAGGTTGAGGGCGAGCACACTGCCCCAACACCAGCCGACCAGCACCAGCGGTCGGTCGGGCACTCGCTCGGCCTCGATCACCGCAATCGCATCGTCGATGAGCGTCTTGGCAGTGGGCGCGTCGCCACGGTCGATGTCGTCGAGCCCCGAGCCACGGCGATCGGCGCCCACCACGACCAGGCCCGCGTCGGTCAGCGCGTCGACCAGCGGAAAGAACCACGCCGAGTGGCTCATGATCCCGTTGAGGAGCACCACGGTGCCCGTCGGCGCGCCCGCCGGGTTCGGCCGCCAGACCCGATACGTCAGAACATGACCATCCGCGGCGACAACCCGCTCGAGCGCCAACGGCGTGCGGCAGTCGAGCAGCATCTTTGGTCACATCCCCATCGCGACGCCGCCGCACACGTTCCACGACTGACCCGTCACGCCGGCGGCCTCGGCCCCGAGCAAGTGGACGATGGTCGCTGCGACCTCACCGGGCTGCAGCAGCCGTCGCTGGGGATTGGCCTCGGCCACGCTGGCGATGAACGTCTCCGCGTCCTGGCCGATCATCTTGCCGCGGATGCCCATGCCCAGCCGCAGCAACTCGGTGTCGACGTAGGACGGTGAGACCGAGTTGACCGTGATGCCCAGCCGCGCCACCTCGAGCGCGAGCGAGCGCGTGAATCCGTCGACCGCCGCCTTCGACGCCGAGTAGATCGAGTTGTAGGGCGAGCCGACCTTGGCCGCCGCCGACGACAGATTGACGATGCGCCCGTACTTCGCAGCGACCATCGCCTTGAGGCAGAGCTTGGTCAGGCGAAACACCGCAAAGACGTTGAGATCGAAGATTCGATGCCATTCGACCTCTTTGGACATCAGCAGATTGGCGACGTGGTTGCTGGCCGCGTTGTTGATGAGCCCGTCGATGCGTCCGTAGCTCTGCCGGACGTGGGCGACCAGTTCGGCGGTGCGCTCGACGTCGGTGACGTCGGCCACAAATGCCTCGGCGTGCAGTCCTTCGTCACGCAGCGCGGCGGCGGCGGCTTCGACCTGCTCCGCGTTGCGGGCAACCATGATCGGCACGCCGCCCTTTCGGGCGACCTGTCGCGCGACCTCGAGGCCGATGCCGCGACCGGCGCCGGTGATGATGTGGACCTGCCCGATCACTTGGTGCCGACGACGACCGCTGCGTACTGGTCGGGAAACTCGGGCGCGAGGCCCTCGAGATCAGGCAATACATCGCATCGCGAGAAGCCGGCGAGACCGATCGCCTCGTGCCAGTTCTTGGGCGCCAGATAGCAATGCATGGGCCGGTAGGACGCATGCTCGGGCGCGGAGCGGTGGTAGATCGAGAGGTTGAGGGTCAGCTCGCGCGGGGCCATCTCGTACTGGTTGACCCGTACGCGCTCGGCGAACACGACGTGACCACCAGGCCGCAGCGCCTCGTGGCAGCCCTTGAGGAAGTCGACGATGTTCATCGCCACATGGGCGGCGTTGACGGCGTAGATCAGATCGACGCTTGCCGGCTCGACCTTCTGTTCGCCGAACGGCTTGTTGAGGTCGAAGAACTGCCAGCCCCAGGACACCGTCGGATAGGCCTTGGTGAACTCGTGCTTCGAAGCGAGCACGAACCGCATCGAGATGTCGGTGAAGATGAATTTCTCGACCTTGTCGAGCTTGCCCTCGGCCGCGAGGTGGCGGAACAGGTGGCGGGCGCCGTTGCCGGTGCCACCCCCGATCTCGAGGATCGTGCCGCGCTCGAGCAGGCCGTCGATGACCCGCGCTCCCATCGCGCCGTGGAGGTCCTGCAGGGGATCGACATTGGTGGCTCGGTGCCACAACTCGGCGAAGTCGCTCATGCGCCCGGACAACAGCTTGTCCATGAAGTCGGGCTCGTCTTTGAGCGAGCGGATGAAGTTGGCCCGACCAAAGTCGATGAAGTCGGTCGCTGCGGTGTAGTCCTCGCCCAAGGCGCCCAGCGCCACGCGGATCTGCGCGAGCTCTGCGGTTGGATCGGTCGAGGCCTTGGCATGCGCGTAGGTCGCCGACAGCGGCGGCCCCTCGACGTGGACCAGCCCGGTGCGCTCACCCAGGCGACGCAGCGCGTCGCGCACGGTGATGCTGGCGGTGTCGACGAAGCCGTACTCGGCTGCGAGCTGCTGCGCCGTCTTTGGCGTCTGCAGGTGCTCGGCCATGCCCAGCTCGCGGTACACGTCGGTCAACTGCAGATCGCAGTAGCGGTTGACCAGGCGCGTAGCCTCGCGGACCTCGGGAGTGAACAGGGTGTCACGGCACCAGGCGGTGAACTCGGCGCGCAATCGATCGGTAACAGACATCGGCGCGTCCACATTGCCCGTGGGCTTGGCCCCTTGCAACCTCCCCAGAAGCGGGCGGCAGTGCGCCCGTGAGCCGAACCCCCCGAAGCCCAAGAGTCAGCTCACCCGATCAACGGCGGGCGGACCAGGGCCCAGGCCGCGTGCCCGGTCCGCTCCGCCAGCAGCCGCTTCATCGCGACGATGATGTCGACCTCACGCTCGAGGCTTGCGCGGTATTCGGTGACCTCGGCCTGACGCTCGCGTGCGCCGGCGCCCTGCCAGTCGTCGAGTAGCGCGCGAATGGCTCGCGCCCGCACGTTCGCCGTCGCGGTCACGCAGCCGCTCGCGCCGGCCCGAAGCGCGGCACACAGGTAGCCCTCGGTGCCCGCGAGGATGGCCAGCTTCTTGAACGCTTTGGTAAAGCGCAAGGTGGACATCGGATCTCCCGAGCTGTCCTTGATCCCGGCGATGATGGACCCGAACGCGGAGATCAGGCGCTGCACGACGGTCGGTGTGAACGTGACGCCCGATAGTGCGGGGATGTTGTACAAGACCACGCGCAGGCGGTCGTCGCCGGTCCGCTCGATCACCTCGGCGATGCTGCGAAAACAACCTTCGTCGCCGATGCCCTTGAAGTAAAACGGTGGCAGCAGCATCGTGGCGAGGCAGCCACACTGCATCGCGTGCCGCGTGAGTTCGACGGCGTCGGGCAGTGCGCAGGCGCCGGTGCCGCAGGTGATGCGCGAGGCCGGGACCCCAGCGGCGAGCGCGGCCTCGAGCAAGCGCCGACGCTCGTCGATCGTCAGCGATGGCGTCTCGCTGGTGGTGCCCAACAGTGCGAGACCGTGGCAGCCCTCGTCGAGCAGCTCGCGACAGAATCCACCGAAGCGTTCGAAGTCGACCGAAAGGTCGTCGCGAAACGGCGTGAGCACGGGTGCCCACAGGCCTGCGAGTGCGCTGCGGGGATCGACCGGTCCATCGTCGCTCGCAGGGGTCATCGGAACTCCGCGACCTTGGTCGCATATCTGCGGCCGGGCCGCCAGCGCCGCCCGGTCGCCGCGGCCGTTGACCAGGGCGTCGGCCAGCGACCACGCGGCGGTTCCGTGCTAGCGTGGCCGCAACGATGTGCTGCGCGCGCTTTCCGTGGATCCTCGCATTGCTCGTGGGCTGTGGCGCGAGCGAGTCATCGGGCTCTTCGGACACCACCACCTCCGACGCGACCGGCTCGGCGACGACGTCGACGTCGACGAGCTCCGCGGGTGATGAAAGCTCGAGCGGCGGCGTGGTGGATACGTGTCCGGATGTCGCCCTCGAGACCGGGATCGTGGGCCGAACCGACGAGCGAACCTGCGACCTCCTGGCCGACTGCCTGATGCCGAAGACCGGAGTCGCGCTGGCGGCGTACGCTCAAAATCCCCAGATCGGTGGCAGCGACGTCGAGCCGGGCACGCTCGATCCCGACATCGCTGCGGTCGCAGACCTGAACAGTGGAGTGGGTGGGAGGTTCGAGTTCTTGCTCCCCTCGGGCACGTACTACGTGTGCGCGCCGGGGCCGGCCCCGATGGTCTTCTGTTCGGCCGCGATCACGCTCAGCGAGTCAGACCCCGTGGTGTTCGCCGAGTATGAAACCGGCACCGGCGGCTCGAGCTGGTACGTCCGCTCCTGCGGCCTGTAGACGCACAGGGGCAGCGGCACCCGCTACTGGGCCTTGTGGTGGCGGTCGTGTCCGCCGGGCGGCATCAGGGCTTTGGGGCCGTGTTCGGCGAGGTCGGCGGCGAGCGTGGCGCGTTGCTCGGCCGTGAGCACGTGGTGGACCACGACGAAGGTGCGATCGCGTGCGCTCCGCTCGGCTTCGTGCCGCGCCTCGAGGCTGTCGAGATAGGTCTGCGATTGGTTCTGCGTCAGGGTTTCCCCACGAAACGCGGCGGCAAAGCTCCGGTCGTCGTCACGCTGTTCACGGCGCGGCGCGGCCACGACGATCGCGGCCACGATCGCACTTCGCTGGTCCTCGCTGCACGAGACGCGTTCGCAGAGTCGGTCACTTGCGTGGGCCGCGAAGGCCTCGGGGTCGGGTGCGCCGCGGTCGGCCTTGTCGCCGCGCCCGTGGCCCTTGCCGCGCTCGTGGCCCTTGGCTTTGCCGCCGTTGCCATGCCCTCGGGGGCCGAAGAACACGCCCGGCCCCCGGGTTTCGAGCAGATCGGCCAGGACCGCGCGCTGTGAAGCCTCGAGGACGTCATGAACGGCGACGATGTTCGCGGCCGACATCCGCGATCCGGCGGCGTCACCGTGCACTTGCTCGCGCCAGTCTGCGAGGTCATCGGTGTCGAAGTCGGCCGCGCGCCACGCGTCCGCGAGCGCGGCGTTGGCAGCCTCGAGCGTCTCCTCGGTGGGGGGCGCAGCGGGCTTGCGTGCGAGCAGGCTGGTGAGGGTCTTGCGCTGTGGATCACTGCAGTCGACCGCCGCGCACAGCTTGTCGACCGGCGATCCGTGGGGATGGCCCTTGGTCGAGTCTTGTTCGCTGCTGCGCGGTTGGTCGCTCGCGTCGTCGCTGTCGCAGGCGAACAGCAGGGTCGGCGCCAGGACGAGCCACAGGGTCACAGGGCGGATGCTTGGGACTTGCACGAACTCGAGTGTGGACAGGCTTTCGCCGCCGCACTGTCGCCGCTTTGCAAAGCCTGGGTAAACCCCGCGGGGCCTCGGCCGCCCCGCGGATTCGCCGCCCCTCACTCGCCCGAATCGTCGTCGCCGGCGTCGTCGCTCGCGTCGCTGCCGGTGTCGCCGTCGTCGCCCGCGTCGGTGTCGGCCGGCTCAACCGCCGAGCCCGAGTCCGCAGGGTCGACCCCACGAACGCTCGCGTCGCCGCCGGCGGCCTCGGCCGTCTCCTCCGCGCCCTCGAGCACGCGCGCGACCGCAACCACGCGCTCTTTGTCGTCGATGCGGATGATGCGGACGCCCTGGGTGTTTCGTCCCAGTACGCTGATTTCGTCGACCCGGGTGCGAATGACCTTGCCGCCGCTGGTGACGACGATGAGCTGGTCGGTCGAGCGGACGAGCAAGCTCCCTACGACCTTGCCGTTGCGCTCGGTGACCTTGATCGTGATGAGCCCCAGGCCAGCACGGCTTTGCGGGCGGTAGTCACTCACGGCGGTGCGCTTGCCAAAGCCGTTCTCGCACAGCGTGAGCAGGTCTTCGCCGGCCTCGGGCGCGAGCGTGTCCATCGCGACCACGGTGTCGCTGTCACGCAGTCCCATGCCGCGGACACCACGAGCCTGCCGGCCCATCGGGCGAACCTCGTTCTCGTCGAAGCGAATCGCCATGCCCTCGGCGCTGCTCATGATGATGTGCTGCTTGCCGTCGGTGAAGCCCACCGCGATCAGCTCGTCATCGTCGTCGATGACCACGGCGTTGAGGCCGGTGGTCCGAATGTTGTCGTACTCCGACAGCGCGGTGCGCTTGATGTAGCCGTTCTTGGTGGCCGTGACGATGTGGTGGGCATCGGTCACCTCGGTGTCACGGTACGGCACCATCTCGATGATCTTCTCGCCATCGCGCAGCTCGAGGAAGTTGACCAGGGCCTTGCCGGCGCCGTCACGGCGAGCCATCGGCAGCTCGAACACGCGCTTGCGGAACACCCGACCGGTGTTGGTGAACATCAGCACCTTGGCGTGGGCGGTGGCCTCGAACACGTCGGTGATGAAGTCGTCATCGTCGCGCCCGCCGCCGCCCTTGACCCCCTTGCCGCCGCGGCCTTGGACTCGATACTCCTCGGATTGCAGCCGCTTGATGTAGCCGTTGCGCGTGAGCATCACGACCATCGAATCGTCGGCGACGAGATCGATCGGATCGATATCGTCCTGGGCCTCGATGATCTCGGTACGCCGCGAACCCTTCGAGCCCGGCGCGCCAGTGCCGGCGCCCTGACCCTCGGGATCGCCGTACTCGTTGCGGATCACGACGAGTTCGTCGCGGATCACCTTCATGAGCAGCGTGCTGTCGGCGAGGATCGCCTCGAGGCGGGCAATCTCGATGGACAGCTCGCGGTACTCGGCCTCGATCTTCTCGCGTTCGAGACCGGTCAGCCGCTGCAGCCGCATATCGAGGATCGCGCGGGCCTGGCGTTCGCTCAGGTTGTAGGGGCCGAGCCGGGCCGCGGCGACCTCCTCGGCTGGCCGTCCGCAGCGCTCCAGGAAGCTGGCAAAACCGTGCAACGGCTCGGCGAGCAAGGCATCCCTTGCGGCGTCGGGATCACTCGATCCGCGGATGATCGCGATCACGCGATCGATGGCATCGACGGCGACGCCGAGGCCCTCGACGATCTCCCGACGCTCCATGGCCTTGCGCAGCTCGAAGCGCGTGCGTCGGGTCACCACCTGCCGGCGGTGGTCGATGAAGGTCACCAGGGCATCGCGCAGCGTGAGCAGCTGTGGCCGACCGTTGACGATCGCGATCATGTTGACCCCGAAGGTGGTCTGCAGATCGGTCATCTTGTACAGGTTGTTCAGCACGATCTGGCCGGCAGAATCGCGCTTGATCTGCACCCAGATCCGCATGCCTGTGCGGTCGCTGTAGTCCTGGACATCGGAGATGCCCTCGATCCGCTTGTCGCGGACCAACTCGGCGATGCGCTCGATCAGGCGGGCCTTGTTGACCTGATAAGGGATCTCGGTGACGACGATCGCCTCGCGGCCCTTTTCTTCCTCGATCTCGCAGCGGGCGCGCAGGGTGATGCTGCCGCGTCCGCTGGCATAGGCCTGCAGGATGCCGCTGCGGCCGATGATCAGACCGCCGGTGGGAAAGTCGGGGCCGCGCACGAACTGCAGCAGCCCGCGCAGGTCGAGCTCGGGATCGTCGATCAGCGCGATCGTGGCGTCGACGACCTCGGTGAGGTTTTGCGGCGGGATGTTGGTCGCCATGCCCACGGCGATGCCGACTGCGCCATTGAGCAGCAGGTTGGGCACCCGCGTGGGCAGTACGCTGGGCTCGAGCTCCTTGTCATCGTAGTTGGGGACCCAGTCGATGGTCTCCTTGTCGATGTCGGCGAGCAGCTCGCTCGCCAGCTTCTGCATGCGCACCTCGGTGTAGCGCATTGCCGCGGGCGAATCGCCGTCGACCGAGCCGAAGTTGCCCTGGCCGTCGACCAGCGGGTAACCCATCGCAAAGCTCTGCGCGAGCCGAACCAGCGCGTCGTAGACCGACTGATCACCGTGCGGGTGGTACTTGCCGATGACGTCGCCGACGACGCGCGCGGACTTCTTGTACGGCTGGGTATGCGTGTTACGCAGCTCGTTCATCGCATACAGCACTCGGCGATGAACCGGCTTGAGGCCATCACGCGCGTCGGGTAGAGCGCGCGAGACGATCACGCTCATCGCGTAGGCCAAGAAGGACCCACGCATTTCGTCTTCGATGTTCAGCGCGAGCTTTTGTTCGGTCATGCCCAAAGTCCGAGGCCACCAAAGCGCCCGAGGCGCCCGTGTGCGGCCGACAATAGCCGCTTTGGGGAGGTCGTGGAGCGCCGCACACGGCAGCTTTTTGCGATAAATCCGCGCGGTTGACGGATCCCCTCGGCAGATCTGACAATCGTCGCGTGAAGGCGCCAAACCCTGCGTTGCGGGTGGCTTTTCTCAGCCTGGGTCGGGTGACGTAGTTGCACGACCGTGCGCCTGGGTCGGATACCGCGGCAATGCTCGCGCGGGTCACCGAGCGCATGGGCAGCATGCACCGCACACAGGTGCACCGAGAGGGGTGGCCGGCGTTCTCGAGCTTCGCCGTCGACCAGTACGACGAGCCGTTGCGGCGGGCGGCGGCGGTGCAGTGGGCCGGTCGCGCGCGGGCCGAACACGCGAGCGTCCAGCAGTTCACCCAGCTCGCGCACGCCCTGACGAACGTGTGCGCGCCCCTGCACTGGCTTGGCGCGCTCGCGAGGCTCATCACCGATGAGGTCCGTCACGCCGAGCTGTGCGCACAGATGGCCCACGCCTGCTGGCCGCAGGGGCTTGCGCTCGAGCCGGGCGTCTTTGCATGGCCGCAGCCCAGCCTGCCGTGGCCCGAGCCACCGCCAGCCACCGACGAGACCGCCCTGTGGGCGTGGGCGGCCGAGGCGATCGTGGTCGCTTGCTGCATCGGCGAGACCTTGTCACGCCCGATGCTCGAGGCGATCGCGGTGGTCACCACCGATCCCGTGGCCGAGGCCTGCGCTCGGCAGATCCTCCGCGACGAACATCTGCATGCCACGTTCGGTTGGGAAGCGATGACGGCGATCGTCCCGCGACTCGGTGACCGCGAGCGTGTCGGGGTGCATCGCCGGATCGCGCGCGCGCTCGGAGGCTTCCAGGCGTCGACGGCCTGCGGGATCGAGGTCGCCGACGTGGCGGGGCAGGCCATCGAGATCCGACGCGAGGGGCCGAACCTCGGCACGCTCACCGATCAGCAGTACGCGATGATCTTCTACGCGACGCTCGAGGGCGAGATCTTGCCGCAGTTGAACGCGCTGGGGCTCGACGGAGCGCAGGCGTGGGCGCAACGCGGCTGACCTGGCGGTCCCAACCGCGTAGGGCGTCCCGCCAGGCCCGCGTCGGGTTCAGCGGACGTCGAGGTATACCCCGCAGATCAGCGCGTCGCCTTCGATGCACACCTGGGTGTCGAGGTCGCAATCGAGGCCCGCGGCGCACGCGAACGTGCCGCCGCACGACTCGCCTTTGCCGGGCAGAGCTGCGCAGAAGCCTGCAGGGCAGAAGCCGCTGCCACACTGGCTGTGTCCGCTGCATGCGTCGCCCAGCGGCGTGGGGCCCACGCAGGTCCCGGTCCCGTCGAGCGGGTCGAACTCGCAACGAAGCGTGTCGGCACAAAGTCCGAGCTGCCCGCACGACTCGCCGAGCTCGGGCAGCGTGACGCACTGGGCCCCGCCTTCGGGATCGTAGAGGCAGCCCAGGCCGGCCGCGCACTGCGACTCCTGGCAGGAGTCGCCGAGCCCTGGCAGGGCGACGCACTCGAGGGTTTCGTAGTCGCAGCGTTGGTCCGGCGTGCAGCCGCCCGGGCACGGCCCTGCGCACGGATCCGTGCAGACACCGGTGCATTGCGTCACGTCGCTACCCTCATCACAGGTGTCGACGGTGCACGCCAGACCGCTGGCGCAGTCGCTGTCGCCGGAGTAATCGGTGCAACGCTGGCCGACCGCGATCGAGCCGTGCAGGCTCCGACACGAGCTTTGACACTCCTGGTCGTCTTGCGGCTCGGACGTCCGCGCACAGCCGAGCTCATCGAGGCCGTCGACCAGCGAGCCCAGGCACGACGGATCGTACGTCAGCCCGGTCGCCTCGGCGCGCGCACGGAGGTTGGCAACCTGATCGTCGATCGCGCTGCGACAGTCTTCGAGGGTATCGAACGTGCGCCCTTGTTCGCACGAGCAGTCGAACATGCGCTCGCAGTACGCGTCATGGAGCGCGTCGTCAGCCGTCGCGAGCGGGACCAGCGTCGGGGGATCGCCCTCGAGTTCGCAGGCCTCGGCGGCCACGCTCGACACTGCGATCCCGACCATCAGACGCAAAGAAACGACCAACCTATCCAGTGCCACAATCACCTCGCCGGCCCAATGGCGCGACGTCGACGACTGTAGCACAGCCCGCGAGTCGCGCCACAGGGACGAACCGGACCGGCTCCGAGCCCGGCTGGCTTGCCGGCTTACTTGCCGGCTGGCTTGCCGGCTTCGTCGCCGTACTTGGCCATGCAGGTTGGCAGATATTCGTTGATCGATTTCGCGACCAGGTCGGTCGTGGCCTCGAGCGCGAACTTCTGACACAGCGCGACCTTGATGTTGCCCATCTCGAGGCACTGCTTGCTCAACAGCCCGAGCTGAGTCGTGACACCCGACTCCTCGACCTGCGGATGGAACTTCTTCATGAAGCCACCCTGGGCCTTGACGACCATTTCGCAGGCCTCGGCGATCTTCTTGGGGATCTTGGTGCCCTCGGGAATCACCGAGATCTCGAGGATCTTCGCGGCGATGTCGGCCTTTTCTTTGACGCCTGCGGCTTCCTTCGCCTCACGCTCCTGCTTGCGCTTCTCGATGCGGGCTTTGGCATCGGCGTCTTCTTTGGCCTTCGCGTCGGCTTTTGGGTCCGCTGCCGGCGCCGCTGCGGTGCTGTCACATGCGCCCGCTGCCAGCAGCAGTGCGATGAAGATCGAGGGTGAGCGCCTTGCCTGCAGCATCTACTTGGTCCCTTTGCCTTCGTTCTCTTTGGCCTTGATGCGCTTGAGCACGGCCTGGGCGTCCTCGATCACGGCGTCCTCTTCGGTCTTCTTTTCGGAGGCCATGTTGGCCAGGCTCACGTCGATGTTCTCGAAGCGCGCGAGCATCTGATACAGCGCGAGCCGCGAGCCCGGGGCCGGGCCCTCCTGGTCCTTCTTGTCGTCCTTCGAGGGCACGTGGATGTCACCGGCGGCGCCAGCAATCACACACTTGTGTGCGGCCTCGAGCACCGCATCGCCCTCACCACCCGACGGCAAGTCGGAGAGGAACGGGAACTTGACCTTGTAGTTGATGATCAGGGTGTCGAGCGCCGCGCCCGAGGCACATCGCGCGTACAGCGGATCGTACTTGTCGGGCACGACCGAGGTCTTCGAGTCGATCACGTTGTCGGCGTCGCGCTTGGCGAAGTCTGAGCCGGCGGTGGCGAGCATCCCGAAGTCGGTCAACAGCTGACCGTAGATGATGGAGCGGACGTACGCCTTCTTCAGGCTGGTCCCCGAAAGCTTCTTCGAGAACACGAACGTCAGCTCGTTGTAGCCGCCACCGAGGTCCTCGCGATGGACGCCGAACCCCAGATCCGACTCGATCTTCACGCCCTTGGCCTTGGGTGGCAGCTTGGCCGAACCCTCGATGACCCACAGCGAGTGGGTCTCGTTGAGATACTCCTCGCGATCCTTGAGATCACGCAGGTCGGTCAGCTTGATCAGCATCTCCTCGTTGTCGCGGATCTCCTTGGCCCAACCGGCAAACGGGGAGTCGACCGACTGCTCCCAGGTGAGCGCGGGTGGCTCGGCTTGCCCGAGCTCTTGCTTGATCTGGCGCAGGACCCCGCGGAACGGCTGATCGCCGGCGACCACGCGCCGCGCATACATCCGCACGTCCATCCAGTCTTGCCAGACCTTCTGCTTGTCCTCGACGTAGCGCTTGCGCATCGACTCGGCGACTGCCTGGGCGTCGCTCGGCAGCGCAGCGATCGCGGTGGCAGCCTCGGGGCTGTTGAAGAACTGCAGGAGCTTGAGCTGCCCGTAGACCCGGAGGATCTGGTCCTTCTGATCCTCGCCGTAGCCCCGCATCACGCGGTGGATCTGGTCGGCGTACTCGCGTCGTCCGTCGGTGCGGAAGGCCCAAGAATCGGCCTCCGCGACGCCCGTGATGATGGCGCGCATCTTCTGTTCTTCGCTGAGGCCCGTGGCGAGCTTCACGACCGACGCGACACCTGCCTGCACGTCGTAGTTGTAGACACCGTCGGCCTCGCGCTCGATCTCGGTGACCGGCGGGACCGCTTGCAGGGTGTAGATCTTCTCGAGAAGGGGCAGGAGCTTCTCGCGGGTCGGGTGCGGTGGCACCTCGGCCGCGACGACCTCTTTTTTCTGTTCTTTCTTGCCCAGATCCATCTGGCGCGAGAGTTCCTTCTCGCGGCTGTCGCACGCGGTGAACGCAACGAGCGAGGCGAGGGCGACGAAGGCGAGGCGTGCAGGGCGCTGCGGTCTCATTCCAGGGCTCCACGGGCATCCGGCGGCGACGTCGTTTCGCGTGGGTGCGAAAGCGGCACGTTCACCACAGGGGTGGGTGAGGGATCTCAGGCGTCACGGTAGGGAAACGCCTGTGGCCTGTCAAACGGCCTGCTCACCTGCGTTGTCGCGGTTTTTTGGCGAGGTTGGCGTCGCCTTGACCCCCGCAGGGTTCCAGAGCATCTTACGTTACGTCAGGTTTGTGCCCCAGGCTGAACCAAGGAACCGCGAAATGAACACCGAGACCCCGACCGAGACCCCCACCGAGACCCCGATCCCGCCGGTCGCCGAGCAGGCTCCAGGGCCGCTGTCGCTCACCGACATCGCGGTCGAGAAGGTTCGCGAGATCCGCTCGCAGGAGAACATCGAGCCGCACTATGCCCTGCGCGTCAAGGTGATGGGTGGCGGCTGCTCTGGCTTTCAGTACGATCTGTACTTCGACGAGAAGGCCGAGGGCGACTACGAGTTCGAGAGCAACGGTGTGATGCTGGTCTCGGATCAGATGAGTTTCATGTACCTGATGGGGACCTGTATCGACTACGTCGAAGGTCTGCAGGGGGCGGGGTTCAAGTTCAACAACCCCAACTCGACGGGGTCGTGCGGCTGCGGTAGCTCGTTCTCCGTGTGAGCGTGGCGGATCGACGAGCAAAAGCTCGTCGATCCGGTGGCCACTACGGCCGTGCGATCGCTTTTTCGGATTCCTTGGACAGCGCCATGTACTTGGCGACGGCAGGGATCGCGATCGCAGCGAGCACGCCCACCATGGCCACCGCAGCCGGTGCACTGCTTGCTGAGAACTGGCCGGCACGCACGCGGTAGGCGTCGATCCGCGCTGAGGTGGGGTAGGCGGTGACCAGCGCGCCGTAGGCCGCGGCGGAATCCTTGTGGCCGGCCTGCACGTCGAAGCGGGCTTGCTGCGCGGCCTTGCCTTCGGCCGAGACCGCATCGCCAAAGCCCCGCACGGCGAAGTGGAAGACCGCGCCATCGGCCGCGCTCGAGCTCCACAGCGACAGCGACGACAGTGGTGTGAGCGCCCCAAAGATGGCGGACAGTGCGTCCGCCGCCGTGACCTTCGCATCGACCGGCACCGCGCTGCCGATCGTGCTCAGCAGTTGCTCACGGACACCCGGCGCGTGCAAGCCATCGAGCTCGAGGTGCATTGCCAGCGACACGCGACCCCCGCGGAGGTCGTCGGCGAGTCCAGCGGGCAGCGCTGCGAGCAGCGCTGCCGAAGGCTCACCCGCGCTCGCCCGCGCGACGTCGGGGATCAACGCGGAGCCTGTGCCCAAGCCGATCGCAGCCCACTGCTTGGTCACGAACACGATGACCTCGGCCTTGAGCCCCAGCTGATCGCGGATGGTCGCAAACTCGCCCACCGGATCGATCTTGACGCGCAGCGTCTGCAGCTTGCCGCCGCTGCCATCGTCATCCTCGCCGATGATGAGCTCGAGCTTCGAGCCATCGGGGAGCACCTTGGGCACGCTGTCCTTGGCCAGGGCGGCCATCGGAATCAGGCCGGCGATCGGTGTCGAATCCACCAGACCGATGAGCGTTGCGATCCCCGGAGCGTCGCCGATGCCGGCGAACAACACTTCGCCCGAAAGTGCGCGAACCATCGTGCCGAACATCGCCGGCGCGGCCGCGGCCTTGCCCGCGAGCGCCGCGGTGTCGAGCCGCGCCCAGCCGAAGCTAGCGCCGGGTTTGACCAGTGAGAGCGCCGTCGCGGGCCCCGGTGCGTCGAGTTCGAGGAAGGGCTCGATGCCCGGCGCGCGAACATCGAACTGCAGCACGCCATCGGTGGTGCGGATCGCCAGCGCGGCGGGGCCGGCCTCACCAGACAGCGACGCCAAGACGTTGCTCGCCTCGAGCGTGCTGCTCTCGAGCTTGGCGCCCAGTGCGGTGCGCAGGCCGGCGGCGGCCTTGCCCGGCTGATACGCCGCGAGCGCGGACGCATCGTCGGCGCAGGCCACGAAGCCAGGCGCCTCGGGTACCAACTTGCACGTGGTCTTGACCTCGTCGGGCTTGACCGAGAGCGTGCGCATGAGCTTGGGGACCGACTCCACGTCGTCGGCGGCGAGCACCGTGACGGAGTTCTCCTTGCCGCTGATCATCACGCCGCGCTCGAGGTGCAGACCACTGGCCGCCAGAGCGGCCTGGACCACGTCGAACTCGACGAACAGCTTGCGCATGCCGGCGTCGGCGGTGGGGTTGGCGGGGTCTTTGTTCGCATCGAGGATGCGGCTCCACACGTCCTTGCCACCCAGCACGATGCCGGCAAACCCGTCGATGAACTCGCCCGGCGCGCGCACCACGAAGTAGGTCTCGGCACCTGCGGGCACGAGATCCAGCAGCGGATCGAGGGCGGTGGCGGAGAACGTTGCGATCTCGTGCGCTGCGGTCGGCGTCGCGGTCGGCGGTTTTGCGGGAGTGGATGGCGCGGTCGAAGGGGGCGCTGTGGGCGTGGGGGTGGCCGCGGTAGTGGGCGGGGTTGCGGCGGGCGGGGGCGGAGCCTCGTCCTTGCACGCGGGTGCAAAGCCGAGCGCGAGGGCGACGAAGATCGAGGTCGATGGGCGGGTCACCGCGGTGGTGTACCGCAGCGCGACGGCTCACGTCAGCCGGTAGTTCGTTGCGGGCGCGAAAAAACCGGGCGCGGGTGCGGGCGCGGGCGCGGGCACGGAGGAGCCAGACCCCTTCTTGGGGTCCGGCTCCTAGTACCTCGACACAGCGATAGCGACTCGGGTCCGCAAGGAAATCCTGCGGAGCATTGCCCACCCGGCGCAAGGCCATCGTTCGTCGTCCAGCACGACCAGCCCGCGTCGACGTCGAAGCAGCCCTGACCCGGCGGACACTCGGGAGCGGTGGGGTCGCAGGCGCTGGTGCAGGCACCGAGCGTACGGATTCGATGACACAACGCGCCGGGGTCACACTCGTCGTCGTCATTGCATAGGGCTACGCACGTCGCGGGTGCGCGCCCAGGGCTGAGATCCAGACACAGAGTCCCCGCAACGCATTCGTCGATCGGGAACACCTCGCAGGGCTCACCGACGTCGCGCGGATCGTCGATCACCGGTACACACGGGCAAGTACAAGGTCCGGGGACAGTTCGACGTAGGCGGTCAGATGTTGATCGCCGACTTCGTCGTCGAGGTCGATGCCGGGGGCGCAGCGGTGGAGGCCGTCGTCGATCCGCAGGCGAACCATCCACACTGAGCACGCGGGCTGACGAGGTCCGGGCCGCGAAGACGCGTTCAATGCTCGTGGCGATGATGCGCGTCCGGTACGTGCGGATGGTCGTGGACCAGCGGAAGATGCCGATGGAAATGGCTGTGCGGCTCGCCCGGTGGGTCACCGACGTCGTGGTCGTGGCGGTGGTGGTCGTCGTGCTCGTGCAGATGCTCGTGCTCGAGCTGCTCGTGGGTGTGGCCGTGCACATGACGTTCACGCATCAGCAACGCGACGCCGGCGATCATGACGAGCATCGCGAGTACATCGCGTCCGTGTAGTGGCTCACCGAGCAAGGCGAGCGCTGCCAAGGCACCGACGAATGGCGCTGTCGCGAAGTAGGCGGCCTCTCGCGCCGCACCGATCGCTCGCAGCGCGAAAGCATCGAGCACGACGCTCGCTCCGTAGCTCAGGCTCCCGAGCACGAGCGCCCCGAGCACGAACGCGGCCGACGATGCCGGCGGCCCCTCTACGAAGCAGCCGAGCGTGGTGTTCGCGAGCCCCGCGACGAGTGTCTTGCTACGCACGATCGCGAACGGATCCTTGAGCGACAGCCGCTGGGTGAGATTGTTGTCGAGACCCCAGCACGCGCAGGCGCTCGCGAGCAGCACGATCCCTAGGGTGTCGGCACCCAAGCCACCGCTCGCGCTGGGATCGAGCTTCAGCACGAGCGCGCCGCTCGCGATGAGCAGGACGGCGATCGCGACGCGTCGGCCGAGATGCTCGCCGAAGGCGAGCACGGCGAGCATCACGGTGAATGGTGCCTCGAGGTTGAGCAGCAGCGAGCCGGTGACCGCGCTGACGCGAGCGAGCCCGAAGAGCATGAGCACCGGCGCGACGATGCCACCCGCGACCACGACGACGGCGAGCTTTGCAATGTCGCCGCGCACCAGCGCAGCTTCCTTCGTCGGACCGACGAAGGCACGATGCGACCATAGGCCGATGGCCGCCCCCAGGTACAGCAGCCCCGCGAGCAGGACGGGCGAGATCTCGCCGAGCAAGAGCTTCGCCATCGGTGCGGACAAGCCGAACAACGCCGCGGCTGCGAGCCCGCACAGCGCACCGCGACGAGCGCTCACGGGCTCTGTGACTCCGTTCGGCCGCGGGTTCGTGCGAGCGCGCCGAATCGTCGGTAGAGCGCGGGCACGACGAACATGTTCAGCGATGTCGAGCTCACGAGCCCGCAGAGGATCACCACCGCCATCGGCGCCTGGATCTCGCTGCCGGGCTCACCCGCCGATAGGGCGAGTGGAACCAATCCCAGGCCCGCTGCCAGCGCGGTCATGAGGATCGGTACGAGCCGCTCCGTCGCGCCGCGCCGCACCGCGAGGTCGATGTCGGTGACGCCTTCCTCCGCGACGAGGTGACGGATGTGCGAGACGAGCATGATGCCGTTGCGCGTCGCGATGCCGAACAGGGTGATGAACCCGACGAGCGCTGCGATCGAGACTACGCCCCCTTGTGCCATCACCCCGGCCGCGCCGCCGATGAGCGCGAGCGGCAAGTTGACGAGCACCAGCACCGCGTCCCGCATCGATCCGAACGCGGCGTAGAGCAGACCGATCATCCCGACGAGGCATCCGAGCCCGAGCAGCGCGAGCGTGCGCGCCGCACCTTCGGCGCTCTCGAACTGACCGCCGTATGCGATGCGATAGCCAGACGGCAGGGTGATGTCGCGAGCGATTGCTTGCTGGATGTCCTGAACCACGCTGACGACGTCGCGGTCCGCGACGTTGCAGCTCACGACCAGCTTGCGCTGGACGTTCTCGCGGCCGATCTCGTTGGGACCGCGATCGCGGTGGATCTCCGCGATGGCGCGCAGCGGCACTCTCGCGCCGCGCGGTGTCGTCACGAGCACGTCCTGCAGGTCCTCGTAGCCGCGCACATGTCCCGGCTCGGTACGGACGACGAGGTCGAAGATCGCCTGACCTTCCATCACCTGCGAGACGACGTGCACGCCGGTGGCGATCTCCAGCACGCGGGCCGCGTCGGCGATGCGCATCCCATGGCGCGCGATCGCAGCGCGATCGAAGCGCACACGAGCGAACGGGATGTCCGCCTGCTGCTCGCGGGCGAGATCGACGATGCCGGGCACCGTGCGCATGACCGCCTCGACCTCGGTGCCCAGGCGGCGGAGCTCGATCAGATCGTCGCCGAAGATCTTCACCGCGATGCTGGCCCGCGTACCCGACAGCATGTGGTCGATGCGGTGGCCGATCGGCTGACCGATCGTGATGTTCATGCCGGGAAGAATCGAGAGGTCACGGCGCAGCGCCTCGAGGAACTCCTCGCGGGTGCGTTCGGTCGGTTGGAGCGTCACGTCGAGCTCGGATGCGTTCACACCCTGAGCGTGCTCGTCGAGCTCGGCACGACCGGTGCGCCGTGCGACCGCCACGACCTCGGGATGCCGCAGGAGAATCTCCTCGATGTGCCGGCCCATCGCGTCGGAGGTGGCGAGCGAGGTCCCGGGCAACGTGACCGCGGCAATCGTCAGCGTGCCCTCGCGGAACTCGGGCAAGAACGAGCGTCCTGCCGAGCCCAGACTCACCACCGCGGCGGCGAGCAGCCCGAACGAGAACAGCGCGACGATACGCCAGCGTGTGATCACGAAGTCGAGCACGGGCGCGTAGGCCCGCTTGAGCAACGCCGCGAAGCGGGGCTCGTGTGCGGAGCTCACGGCCTTGGACCCGGGTAGGATCAGCGAGCAGAGCACGGGCGTCACGGTCACCGCGACGAGCAGTGACGCCGTCAGCGACACGACGTAGGCGATGCCGAGCGGCGCGAGCAGGCGGCCTTCCACGCCCGTGAGGAAGAACAGCGGCAAGAACACCAGCACGACGACGAGGGTTGCGAACACGATGCTGCTGCGGATCTCTCGGCTCGCCGTGAACACCACCTCGATCGGCGATCGTCGGGTCCCCTCCGGGAGCTGGGACTCGAGTCGCAGCCGCCGCACGACGTTCTCGACGTCGATCACCGCATCGTCGACGAGCTCTCCGACGGCGATCGCCATGCCTCCGAGCGTCATCGTGTTCAACGTGGCATCGAATGCCGACAGCACGAAGATCGCGGTCACGAGCGACAGCGGGATCGCCACGATCGTGATCGCGCTCGCTCGACCACTCGCGAGGAAGGCGAGCACGATGAAGAGGACGAGCACGACGCCGTCGCGCAGCGCCACGACGACGTTGTGCACCGCGACTTCGATGAAGTCGGCCTGCCGGAAGACATTGCGCTGGATCGTCAACCCTTGCGGCAGCCCGCGTTCGAGCCCGTCCAGCTCTGCGTCGATGCGCTCGGTGAGCTCGAGCGTGTTCGTACCCGGTTGCTTCTGGATGCCGACGATGACGGCTGGCGCAGTGCCGAACGACCCTTCGCCACGGCGGAGCGCCGCACCCATGCGCACATCGGCGAGCTGCCGCACGAAGATCGATTCCTCGCCGCGCTGCTCCACCAACGTCTCGCCGACGTCGTCAGGCGTGCGGACACGACCGACCCCGTGCACGAGGTACTCCTGGCCGCCCTCCTCGATGAACCCTGCGGAGACGTTCGTGCTCGTGGCCTCGAGCGCGCGAACGACCTCGTCGACAGCGATGTCGTAGGCGGCGAGGCGGTCGGGGCGTAGTGCGACCTCGAGCTGGCGGCGCTCTCCGCCGGTCACGATCACCTGCGAGACGCCGGGGATCGCGAGCAGTCGGCGTCGCAACGTGAAGTCGGCAAACGTGCGCGCTTCCATCGGCGTCGCGCCCTCGGTCGTCACGGCGAGGAACAACACTTCGCCCATGATCGACGACACCGGCGCGAGCACGGGTGGCTCGAGCTCCGCCGGTAGCGTGCCTTGCACGAGCTGGAGCTTCTCGCTCACGATCTGGCGCGCGCGAAACACATCGGTGCCCCACTCGAGCTCCGCGTAGACGACCGAGACACCGACACCCGTCGCTGAGCGAACGCGACGTACACCAGGCGCGCCGTTGAGCGCCGCTTCGATCGGAAACGTGACCCGCGTCTCGAGTTCCTCGGGCGCCATCCCGTGCGCCTCGGTGATCACCGTCACCGTGGGCGCCGTGAGATCGGGGAACACGTCGATCGGCATGCGCGACGTCGTGAACGCGCCCCACACGAGCATGACGGCGGCGAGCAGCAGCACCGCGAAACGGTGCGTGATGGACCAGCGAAGGATGGCGTCGATCATCTCGTCGTTGCCTGTCAGTGCGCGTGACCGTGGGCAGGGACCGAGCCGCTCGACGCCGCGAGCTTGACCGACCACGCGCCGCGTATGACGACGTGCTCGCCGGCCGTCACACCCGCGAGGAGCTCGACGTGTCCGCGATCGCGGGCACCCACACGGACGATCCTACGTTCGAACGCTTCGCCTTCGACCTGGACGAACACGACGGAAATGCCGCCATCGTCCACGAGCGCAGACTCGGGGATCGCGATCGCGCTGCGTGGCTCGGCGTTCGCGATGTCGATCCTTGCGAACGCGCCGATCGGCAGCCGCTCGTCGGGGTTGTCGACCGCGAAGAGCAGTCGCAGTGTCTGCGTGCTCGGGTCGATGTGACTGCCGCGTGCGACGAGCGAATCGGTGCCCAGCTCGAACGCGTCGTCGAAGCCTTCGACCACGAACGACCCACCGCGTGCGGTACCGAGTCGCCCGATGTCGGCCTCGGGCACGCGGGCCTCGAGCCAGAGCTGCCGGAGATCGGTGACGCGAATCAGTCCGTCGCCGGCCTCGACGAACGCGCCCGGCGCCACGAGAACCTCGGTGATCGTGCCGGCGAGTGGCGCCCGGACCTGTACTGTCCCGCCCTTTCCGGAGACGGGTTTCTGCACGCGGCGAAACTGATCGAGACGACGACGCGCGCCCGACAGCGTCGCCTGGGCTTCCTCGGCCGCGTGCTCCGCATCCACCACCCGGCGTTCGGGGACCGCTCCCTCGAGACGTAGCGCCTCGAGTCTCTGGCGCTCGCGCGCTGCGAAGCGCACCTCCAGCGTCGCGCTCGTGACCGCGACCTCGAGCGAAGCGAGATCGGCGGCCTCGAGCCGCGGTGCGAGCACGCCGAGCAAGCCATCGATCGCGACGCGCTCACCGAGCCGAGGGAACCCATCGCCTCCGCTCGCGATGCGGCCAGCGACCGGTGCTGTGACGGTGATCTCGCCGTCGTTGCGCGCAACCAGGCTTCCCGTCACGCGCAGCGACGGACGAATCGGGTGCTCGGCAACCTCGGTTGTACCGAAGCCGAGCGGCCACTGCTGCTCCTTGAGGAACACGATGCGACCAGCGACATCCGGCTCCTCCGGTATCGCTGCGCGTGCGTCCGCGACGCTCGCGAAGACCGTGACAAGGCCGAGATCGTGGTCGGTGGACAACTCCGGGCCGCGGACCTCGACGACGAGCCGATACGTGCCCGCGGCGGATGGTGTCACGACCGGTCGGAAGATGCCCGGCACCGCCGGCGCGCGGCTCTCGAAGCGCTGCTCGCCCGATGCACTTCGAAGCGCGACCGTGACGCTGCCCTCGGCGAGCGCGGAGAAGTCGGCGAGCGCTGTGACGTGCGCTGCGCAGGGCGACTCCTCGCCGACGACGAGGGCCGGCAGCTCGATGAACAGCTCGCTGTCGTCGGTCCAGTGCGTGAACGACAACGCGGGTCCCTCGTCTTGCCGCTCGGACTCGTGGGCGTCGTCGTGCTCCTCGCCCGGAGCGTGCGAGTGACACGCCGCGCCGAGTGCGACCACCAACGTGACGATGAGTCGATTCATGGCAGTCCTGTTCCTGTGAGTCGATCGAGCTCGATTCGCGCGCGCCGGGCCGCGCGATCCATGTCGAGCGCGCCGAGCGAGTCGTCCGCTGCGCCACGGTAGGCATCGAGGAGCTCGAGCAGGCCGAGCTCGCCACCGGCGTATCCGGCCGATGCAGTACGCACGAGATCCACGGATGCAGACGTCGCCTGGGTGCGGAACTCCGTCGCAGCACGCCGGAGCAGCACCGCCTCGGCGCGCGCTCCCTCGAGCGCGCTGTCGATCTCGGATTCGAGAAGCACCCGACGCCCACGCGCTGTCCTGGCTTCGCCTTGTGCGATGCGGGTGGGGCCGAGCGAGCGGTCCCACAGTGGCAACGTCAGCGCGGCGCCGACCAGGAATCCGTCGCTGCGTCCGAGACGTCCGAGGTCGACGCCCTTCCACCCGCCTTCGACTCGCAAGTCCGGCAACCACCACCGCGAGGCCGACTTCCGATCGAAGGCCGCCGCCCGCACGCGCATGTCGAGCGCCCTGAGATCGGGACGCGAGCGACTGGTCGTGCGCAGAGCCTCGAGCTCCGCGGGGTCCTCGGTCGGCAACAAGTCGCCCGTCACACGCACGCCGCCGCGCGGCGCTGTCTCACCGAGCAGTGCACGCAGCTCGGCCCGTGCGCGCTCGAGCGTCGCGCGTTCCGTGTCGAGGCGACCGGTCGCGACGGCACGCTCGCGCTCGAGCCGTCGTCGCTCGTAGGTCGATGCATCGCCCTTGCTCTCGCGCCGCGCGACGATCGCGAGCGACTCGTCGATCCTCACGCGCCAACCCTCGAGTGCGGCGATGCGATCCTGACGGTAGAGGACCTCGAAGAATCGTACTCGCGCCTCGGCGACGGTCGCGGCGCGAATCGCGCCGCCATCCTGAGCCGCGGCCTGTGCCCGTACCTCGCCGGCCTTGCCCTGGAGTCGACGGCGGCTCCCCAGGTCGACCACCTGCACGATCGAGAGGTAGTCTTCGCCGGTGCCGGACGTGCCGAACGTCTGCTCCCGCAGATAAGACAGCTGGGGATTCGGATGTGCTCTCGACGCGCGCGCGCGCCCGGCCTCGATCTCGACCGTGCCCTCGATCGTGTCGGTGAGCGCCGCGCGTTGCAGCGTTCGTTCGACGACGTCGCGCTCGGTCAGTGGTGCGGGCTGGCGCTCGGCGGCGCGGGCCGAGCCCGTGAAGAGCCAGGCGGCGAGCAGGGCGCTGAAATACCGACCGACGATCGGTTTTCGGGACGAGGGACGGGGACGAATGAGCATGGCCTCCTCAGTGGGCGACGACGGAGAGCAGCGATTCGGTGAGGTGATGCACTTCGTTCGCGAGCACGAGCACGGTCGCGAGGGCCGTGCCGACGATGAAGCCGGCGCGACGCAACGAGTGCGGTGGTAGGGGATCACCGAGCAGCGACTCGACGCGCCGCTTGACGGCACACGCACCGAACGCGACGGCGACCGGATCGAGCGCGGCGAGGCCCGCGTCTCGCGTCATTCGTTCGACCGACAGCACCGTGGCTGCGACGGCGACGCGGTCGCGAATGCTCGTCGCGGCCTCTTCATCGCAGGCTTGTTCCGCAGCCACCGCCAGCTCGCGCGCTAGCCATCTACGAATGTGCGGCGTGTGGAGCACGCCGAGCATGTGGACCATCCCGGCGATCAACGCGTCGCGACGACGCACGTGTGCGAGCTCGTGCGCGAAGACGACCGAACGTTCGTCGGACGTCAGAGCCTCGAACAACCCCCGCGACAGTAGCACGCGCGGGCGCAGCAACCCGGCGGTGAAGCAGAGCGGCTGCACCGACTCGACGATGGTGATGCCGAGCTCGACATGATGCTCACCGGTCGCAGCAAGTGCGGCGACGATGCTTTCCGCGGCTCGCACGCGCCGAATCGCCATCGCCCCGCGCACGAAGGGGACCAGCGCGACAGCGACCAGCGCCACGAGCCATCCGAGGTGGATCCCCGACGGCGGCAGGTGCACGAAGCACAGGTGGGCGTGGCCGTCGTCGTGGACGACGCAGTGGTCGCGGCCCGGCAATGCGAGCGACACCAGCGAGGGTAGGCTCGCCGCGAAGAGCAGCGCTGCCGCGAGGATGATGGGCAACGCGGCGACCACGACGATCGCTCGGTGACGTGCACGCGGATCCCAGCGGGCAAGACGAGGTCCCAGTGCTCTCACGATTAGATTGGTCGCGAACGATCCGATGGCGAGGAACAGCACCCCGGCGAGCAGAAAGAGCTGCGCCGTATTGAGGATCGGCGTCATCGCTGTCCTCGTTCCAGACTTCGGCGTCGCTCCGCCACCAACGCCTCGAGTCGCTCGAGATGCTCGGGCCCGGCTCGCTCGGTGACGTCGACGAACGCGGCGACGAACGTCTCGCCTTGGCCGTGCATGAGACTCCGGACCAGGTCGTCGAGCAGACCGCGGTGGAACTCTTCGCGAGTCATGCGGGGCCGATACACGTGTGCGTGGCTCACTTTGTCGCGCGCGAGCAGACCCTTCTCGAACAGGCGCTTGAGCGTCGACTGGATCGTGTTGAGCGTGATGCCGCGGCGCTTGCCGAGCGAGACGTGCACTGCTTTCGCTTCGCCGTCGCGTCCGGACCAGAGGTGGTTCATGACGGCGGCTTCGAGCTCACCGAGCGGACGGGTCGGGGTCACGGGGGACAAGGGTAGGGGGCAGAAAAACCGACCGTCAATCGGTTTCTTGATTCGAGCCCGAGCAGGCGCATCGAAGTCCGTAGCGCTTGCCGAATCTCTCGAAGGCCGGCTCGGTCACTGGGTATGACGACCTCGAGCGACCGCGCTCTGACGGGCCGTGGCTCGGCTGACGGCCGTTACCCCTCGAACAAGCGCGGGGCTTCACGCTTGTCCGCAACCGCGTCGTCGCCCTTGCGCATGCGCACCGCAAAGGCGTCGACGTGACGCGCGCGCGCACCGACGACGGTGCGGAGTTCACGGTGCGCTGGCAGGTGTGATCGGTACGCGTCGCGGTGGCCACAGCCCATACGCGACGAGCGGTGCGAACCACAGCATCTCGACCGCGAAAACGTACAGTCCGCGCGCGCCCAGCAGTGCGCGGCCGATCGGCGCGACCGGCAGTGGTTGCCACGGAAAGAACATGCGTGCGTTCGAGAAGGGCCACGCGAGCGCGACGCCTTCGCCGCCGTCGGTGAGCATGTCGAGCAGACCGTGGGTCGCGACGAGCACGGCGCAAACCGGGATCACCAGCTTCGGGCGACGCATCTCGCGCCGCCACAACGCACCGATCGCGGCGCCGAACAACACCGCGAACACGAGCGAGTGGCTCGCACCGCGATGGCCGAATGGCGCCTCGTACGGGATGCCGAAGCGAAACGCGATCACATCGAGGTCCGGCGCGAGCGACAAAGTGGCAAGGCCGATCGCGGTGTAGAGCCGCTGGCGCAGCGGCGCCGCGGGATCGACGAAGCGCGCCGCCGCGAGTCCGAAGATGACGTGGCCGATGCTCGCCAATCGAGAGCCTCCGACGCATAAAGGACGCTGCGCATTCCTCAGGCGACAGCGACGAGGGCGATCGGCCTGGCCGTGGCGAGGATCGCCGCGGCACACGGCGCGACGACCTCGACCAGTCCCATGATCCGCGCACGCGCGCGGGGCTCGGTGTCGAGCACACCGAACCTGCGGAAGTCGCTGCTCGCTGCACCGACGATCGGCACCATGCCGGCGTCGGTGATCGCTCGGTCGACGAGATCGAGGATCACCGCACGCTCGCGAGCATCCGCGCGACCGAGCTGCCACTGCAGATGGCGCCAGCCGAGCTGGGCGTGGCGCAGTTCGTCGTCGGCGATGCGCGACAGAGCGGCGCGCACCTCGGGATCCTGGGCGTGCGCGAGCGCTTCGATCGCGTCGAGGGCCGCGAGCGTCTCGCCGATGCAGGCCTCGCGGACCACGTCGTCGAGGATCTGCAGCGCGCTGCGATCGCCGAGCGCACCGTCGCTCGGCAGCACGCCAGGACCGTGCGCCCGCGCGCCGTGACGGGCCGCGAGCGCGAAGCACAGCTTTGCGTGCTCGATCTCGTCGGCCATCGCACGGGTCGCATCCGCGACGAGCGACGCGGGAGCGGCGAGCGCGAGCAGATCGAGGGCATAGCGTGCGAACGCCGCGACGGACGCGTGCTCGGCGAGCGCATTGCGGAGCCAGTGCGCGGCGATCGTCCGCTGTGCCCCGGCGTCGAGCACATTGTCGACCGTTGCGATCCGCGTCGTCCAGTCGCTGCGCACGACCGCGCCGGCGATGCGCGCACGACCGTCGACGAGGTACGGCCGTCCGCAGTCGCTGCAGATGTCCTCGTCGTAGCGACACGCCCACGCGCAGTCGTCCGCGGACCAGCTACACCACTCGCACTCGGCAGCGTTGCAGCCAACGCCCCCGGAGTTGCACTCGTCAGCCGGACTGCCGCACGCGAAGTAGAGAGCATCGGCTGAGCAGACGTTCGGATTGGAGCCGAGCTGGCAGGTGTAGCCAGCGCACTCGGCATCGGTCTCGCACTCGGCTGCGACGCAGCGCGATGCGATGCCGTCGCAGAAGCACAGCTGACCCTCGTCGCAGTCGGCGTCGCTCGTGCACGCATAGTCGCAGCCGCACTCCGACGCCTTGAATCCGCGTACGTTGCACAAGCCGTTGGGCGCCTCGGTGCAATCGGCGTCGGTGACACACGCCCCCAACCCGATCTCTGGTGTGCAATCGCCGGCAGGATTCGGTCCTAGCTCGCACGCGACGACCGCGACGCGATGGTTTCGTCCGTCGTCGCACCGCTCGAAGCCGCTCGGGACCTGGTCGCCATCGGCATCGGTTTGGAGCAATGGTGTCGGATTCACGCACTCCGGCGGCATTGCCTCCGGGGGAATCGGCGCACCGCAGCTCCACGGCACCTCGCCCGTGTCACCCGAGTCTGCGCTCGTCACCGTCGCGATCGTCGTCGACACATCGGTGCCGGCCGACGTGCCCGGCACCGTCGTATTGCCGCTCGATCCACCGCTACCGTCGGTCGTGCCGTCCGCACTCCCTTCGCCTTCCCCATCCGGATTCTCCACGCTCGGCCCACACGCACCGAGCCCGACCGACGCGAGAATCGCCCGACGCACCGACGATCGATTCCATCCCAACCCCATGTGACGATGATGGGCCGAGGATCACCGCGGCCGCAAGCGGGTTCACTCGTCGGGCTCATTCCACGGGCTCCGCTGCCGTCCGCGAGCTGCTCGTCGTCGAACCACGGGGACGAGCTGTCCGACTCCGGTGGCCCGCGGGCTGGCCACAGCTCGGGTGCATCGCTGGGAGAACCGACGTGCGAGGGGCCTCTTGCTCGCCCCGCGCTTGTCGGTGATCTCCGCGATCGGCGTCACCGTCCTCGCCCGCCGCAGTTGTCGCAGAGCAACACGTCGAGCGAAAAAACTCGCTGCATCAGCGACAGCTGCGTTCATCGGATCGACCGCGGCCTCACACGGCGCTGCGACTGCCCGCGCCGCCCATGCGGTACGCCAGATAGCCGAACGGCAGCCCCAGCACGATCAGCCCGAGGCCGAGCGCGTAAAATGGCGTCGGCGAGATGACGGCGTCGACGAAGAGCGCTGCGTCGCTCGGATCGTCCGGATCGTAGAAGACCGTCACTGCCGTGCCGACGGGATATTTCGCATCGAAGTCGACGGCGTGCACCGTGTCGTCGCCGAAGCCGTAGGAGCTGCCTTCGTACGGGTCCCCGTCGACCTCGTAGGTGTATGCGAAGACTCGATACGTGCCGGAGGACAACGAGCCGGTCTTGGTGTCGCGCTGCTGCCACGTGGATACGTAGTTCGTCAGCACCACACCCGGGGTCGACGACCACGAGTGCCGGTCCTCCGCCACGCTCACGAAGTGACCAGCGACCGTGAAGCTCGCGGCGCCCAAGAGCACGCACACGAGCGCGATCCCGGTGGGGATGAGATAGGCGTGTTCTTTGCTGCTCGGCACCGCGCACAGCTTAGCGCCCGCGCAATGGACGAGCACCGAAACCGCCGCTACGCTGCCGCGGCGGAAACCCATGACGGCGGGAAGCCGCGCAGACCGAGCGGTTCTCGACGAGGCCAGGCGAATCGTTGGCCTTTCGCGCGACGAGCGAATAGCTCGGACAAAGGGGGTCCGTGTTTGTCATAGCCCGAGCTCTCGGCGTTCGCGGCGTTCGCACGCCTGCCGGCTGGCCCCGTGGCGGGCGGATGCGCCGGGTGGCGCACCCCGACCTGTCGTGGCCGATACGCGCGTTTGCACCACCCGGTGTGCGGTGCTCGCCGCGCTCTACTCGACGTCGGTGGCTGGGGCGGCGTCGTCGTCCGTGAGCTGCTCGTCGGTCACCTGGTCGAAGCGATCTTCGGCGGGGCGACTTCGGAGCTGTCGACGCCGCTGGCGTCGATGGTTCACTTCGCGAACATCGGCTACGACGAGTTCGGGGGGGGCGACCTGGCGGAGTACACGG